>JAGCDW010000023.1 GCA_017650945.1 Alphaproteobacteria bacterium
GCGCTTGATTTTTATTCTGTCGCGCAGGTTCAGTTTTTTTATGTTTCGGCGTGCCACGCGCAGTGCGCCACGCGAAATATCGACCGCCATGCCGGTTGCGGAATCGATATTTTTAACCAGTGCGGCGATTATGCAACCCGTGCCCGTTCCCAAATCTAAAATTCTTGGGGCGCACCAATTGTCGTGTATTACGGATTCAACCAATGTTTCGGTGTCGGGCCGCGGGTCCAATGTTTTTTTGTTCGTATAAAATTCCAAACCATAGAACCATTTTTGGTGAATGATTTTTGCGACGGGTACGCCACGGCGCAACTGGCGCGCGATTATATATGCATGAAACCACGATAAATTTTTGATTTTATCGGTAATAATTCGCGCCGCACGAATACCGCCGGCATCTTTCAAAAGTTCAAATGCTTGATTTATTGTCACAAAACTATTATAATGGACGCCATGGAAAAAGCAAAAAATATTATTACTTCTGGGAAGGTTGTCCGCGCGGTTTTATGGATTGCGGGGGCGTTGGTGGTGGTCGCGATTGCGGTTGTTTTGTGGTCTGTGTTGCGCGGGCGGTCGGCGGGTGATGCCGGTACGGCGGACTTTGTGACGGAAACGATTGCGCCGGTGGATAATAAAACCACGGTCATAGATGTCGTGGCGGGCGATACGCTTTCAAAGATTTTGTCGGCAAATGGTGTCGGGGGCAAGGATATAAATTCTATCGCCGGTGTGTTGAAGTCCAAGGCGGGCATTACGGGCCTGCGCGCGGACAAGGATAAAATTGAAATCGTGCGCGACGGCGGTCCTGATACCCCGATAACGAAAATTGTTGTGTTGCCGGGGCCATGGCGGCGCGTGGAATTGACCTGTGATGATGCGGGCGTGTGGAATTGCAACGCGATTGATATTGAGCGCGATACGCGCCTGGTCTATCGCCAAGGGGAAATTTTGGACGGCGATAGTTTTTACTTGGCCGGGATGCGGGCGAATATTCCCGCGGGAATTTTGGCGGACGTTTATGATTTGCTGGCGTTCGAAATGGACTTTGAACGCGATGTGCGCGCGGGGCAAAAGTTTTCTGTGCTGTATGAAGAAAACTATCATGACAATGTGCATGTTGATAATGGCGCGGTGTCGGTCGTGTCCTTTGATGCGTTGCGCGGTAATGTCAAAATGTATCGATTCAAAAAGTCCGATAAAACGGTTGGATACTATGACCCAAATGGAAATGGCGCAATTAAATCGTTGAAACGCACGCCGATAAATAATGCCAAAGTAACAAGCAGTTTTTCAACGCGGCGCAAGCACCCTGTGCTTGGATTCACGCGTGCGCACAAGGGTGTCGATTTCCGTGCGCCAACCGGAACGCCGATTCCGTCTGCTGGTGCGGGTCGCGTTGTTGCACGTGGGTATAATCGCGGGCATGGGAACTTTGTGCGGATTCGTCATAATGGTTCATTTGAAACTCTTTATGCGCACATGTCAAAGTTCGCGAAAAATGTAAAAGTTGGAACGACCGTAAAGCAGGGACAAATTATCGGCTATTCGGGGTCAACCGGACTTTCGACGGGGCCGCATTTGCACTATGAAATTATCAAGGACGGCAAGCATGTGAACCCGATGACCGTGAAATTGCCGGCGATAAATAATTTGGACGCGGAAAATAAAAAGAAATTCTTGGAATATCGTGCGACACTGGACAAGGCGATTGAAGATTTGGAAAATAATCCAAAAGGGTTTATTCAGTTATAATTCTACTTTCCCCAAAATGGTGCGATAACATAGTCGGCGCGAAGTGGCACGGATATTTTCGTTACATTTTCCATAATGTTTTTGATTTGTTCGGCAAAACTTTCGGCAAGTTTTTCATCGCATTCGAAAACCATTTCGTCGTGAACCTGCATAATAAGTTTTATTTTGTCGGTATTCGGAACAACGATTTCATTATAAACATTTATCATCGCGCGGCGCATTAAATCGGCCTCATACCCCTGAATCGGTGCGTTGATTGCGGCACGCATGGCGTATGCGCGCAGACGGGAATTTCGGACCTCTGGCAATTCAATGCGGCGGCCCCATGGGGTATAAACGCAAGCGTTTTCTTTTGCAAATTCCTTGGTGTCGTCGATATATTTTTTTATTTCTGGCAATCCCGCCATGTATGAATTGATTATATCCGCCGCCTGTGCGTGCGAAACATTTAACTGTGCCGCAAGGCCGATTGATGAAATTCCATATATAATCGAAAAGTTAACCGTTTTGGCCGCGCGACGCAGGTCACGCGGAACTATGGTCGTTTGCGGAATATTAAAGATTTTTCGCGCGGTTTGTTCGTGAATGTCCGCACCCGCGATAAATGTATCCTTGAACGTTTTTATGTCGGCGACATCGGCAAGCAAGCGTAATTGAATTTGCGAATAATCGACCGCAATAAGTTTTTTGTGCGCGCCGGCGACAAAACATTTTCGGATTTCTTCGCCAAGTTCGGTTTTAATCGGAATGTTTTGCAGATTAGGATCGCGACTGGACAGTCGGCCCGTATTTGTACTTGTTTGCAAATATGTTGTGTGAATGCGGCCATCGTCACCAATTTGCCGTGGCAGGGCATCCGCGTATGTTCCCGCAAGTTTCGCAATTGAACGCCAATTCAAAATCTTTTCGATGATTTCGTGATGTTCAATCAAATCGTTTAGTGAATCCGCATCGGTGGAACGCTTTTTGTTTTCAGGCAAATGCAATTCATCGAATAAAACGGTCCCAAGTTGTTTCGGACTGGCGATATTAAATTCATGCCCCGCAAGGTCGAAGATTTCGCCGCTAATTTTCGTAAGTTGTTCATGGAATACGCCCGACAGTTGCAACAATTTCGTCTTGTTCACCAACACGCCACACCGTTCCATCATTGTTAAAACCATCAACAATGGGCGGTCGCATTTTTCGTAGAGTTCGCGAAGTTTTTCGTTCGCATCAAGTTGCGGTCGCATAAGTTTATACAGCGCCATTGTAACGGTGGCATCTTCGGCGGCGTACGGATACGCGGTGTCGATTGGTAATTCATCAAAGTGCATATCCGCATCGCGCGTCTTTGGCGGGAACAGCGATGCAAAAGTTATATCTTGGTGATTCAAATATTTCAGCGCCAATTCGTCCATGCCGTGTGAATGCAGTGTCCCGTGCAGCGCGTACGATAGTAACATTGTGTCGTCAATCGGTGAAATTTTTTCAATGTCCCACCCTTCGTTCGCCATGATGTGCAGGTCGAATTTTATGTTGTGTCCAACCTTGGTAATTTTTTTATCAGTTAAAATTGGCCAGATTTTTTTATACAAATCTTTGATTGAAATTTGTCCCGGCGCAACGCTATCACCACCGAACAAATCGCCGGCCGCCGCGCGATGGCGCAGGGGAATATAAACGCCGTGTGATGGGTCAATGGCAAGCGACATGCCGACCATTTTTGCGGTCATCTGGTCCAGGCCGGTTGTTTCGGTATCAAGTGCGATGACATCGCGGACACCCGACAAAAATTTTTCCAATTCCGCAACGGTCGTTATTTTTGCAAAGGTCATTTTCGATTCGGTTCCCCTCTGGCTAGAGGGGTGCCCGCAGGGCGGGGTGTCGCAGAAAAATGATGAAGTATTTTTGTTGTTGGGTGTGGGCGCATCGACGGGGCATGCTGAATTCGGAAAGGCGAACTTTGTTGGTGTAGTTGCGGTTTCCGAAAACAATTTTGAAATTTTTTCATACAGTGAATTGCTTTCGATTTCTTTTTTTACAAATTCCAGTGCCGCCGCGCGGTTGAAATGCAGTGGCCCAAGTTTTAGTCCCGACAAATCGACATCGCGCTTTAATGTAACCAGTTCACGCGATATATACGCCGCATCGCGCGATTCGGAAAGCAGTTTCCGTGTGCGTTCATTTTTTATGTCGTCCAAATGCGCGTAAAGTTCGTCAAGTGTTCCAAATTCATTTATCAATTCCGCGGCCTTTTTCGGGCCGATTCCATGGACACCCGGAACATTGTCGGACGAATCGCCCATCAGTGATTGCACATCAACAACGCGTTCAGGCGGAACACCAAATTTTTCAATGACCTCGGCGCGTTCTATGCGTTTTTGTTTCATGCCGTCGTAAAGGAAAATACAATCAGAAACCAATTGCATTAAATCTTTGTCGCCGGTCATAATGCGCGTTTTGTCGGCGATAGCGCAATTTTTTGTTGCAAGTGTGGCGATGACATCGTCGGCCTCAACGCCGGGCACGCAAAGAACCGGCACGCCCATTTCGGCAAGACCGCGCCGAACCATAATAGATTGAGAAATCAAATCGGCGGGCGTTTCAGCGCGATTTGCCTTGTATTCTGGGTATATTTTTTGGCGAAATGTTTGGCGTGATGCATCGAACACGCATACGAAAACGTCGTCCGATTTTGCCGCGGCAAACACCGGCAACATCATGTTAAAGAACGCAAATGCCGCCCCGGTTGCCGTGCCGTCCGCGCGCGTAAGGCGACTGTGCACGCCGTAATAAGCGCGAAATAAAATCGAATTTCCGTCAATCAGTGTCAGCATTTTTATTCCTATGATTTAAATGCGGGGCACGTGGCCCCGTTTTGATTTTAGAACATATAGCGGAGTTTTATCTTTGCCTCGTAATGTAAAATGTCCGGGCGTTCACCACCGAATCGCAAAACATCCGGGATATAAATCGCGTGCGCTTCGACATCAAATTTGAACGGCAATTTTGGAACATCAATTGTTACGCCAAGCATACCTTGGTACGCCGGTTTTGTGTCGAATTTTTTGTTGTATCTTTCGGTTTCTTCGCCGGCAAACATCAGTCCAGCACCAAGTCCAAAATATGGTCGAATTACGGTTGATGGCATTTTGAAGTACGCATTCACAAACGCAATACTTGCATGCGAATTTGATTCGCCGATGTATGTATATTCAAGTTCGGCACGAAATACCGGAATATCAAGGCCGAACATAGCACCAAAGGATTGCGATGTGTTTGTTTCGTTTTTCCCATCACCAAACAGGGTTTGCGCACCAACACCAACCGAAACACCCGCATAAAGGTCAAATGCAGAATCCGCAACCGCGGGCATTGTTGTGGCGGCGATTATAGAACACAAAATAATTGATGTTTTTAACTTCATATTTCGCTCCTTTTTATGATAATATAATAATAGAAAAAGAGTTTGTCTTATGCAAGGAAATAAACCTGTTTTTTTGATAGTCGGTCTTGGGAATCCTGGCCCAGAATATGAAACAACGCGCCACAATGTCGGATTTATGGCGGTGCAGTACTTTGTCGGGTCCGATGCAACATGGAAAAATGAACTGTTTGCGAAAACCGTTAAAGTTGATGTTGATGGTGTGCGAATAATTTTTGCAATGCCACAGACTTTTATGAACAACAGCGGGCGCGCCGTGCGGGCTATTGTTGATTATTATAAAATTCCAATTGAAAACGTAACGGTGATTCATGACGATATGGATTTGAAACTTGGCGAATCGCGCACCAAGGTTGGTGGTTCCAGTGCCGGCCACAATGGTATAAAGTCAATCGATTCGGCAATCGGTCGCGAATATAGGCGCATAAGAATTGGAATCGGACATCCGCGTGATTTGGGTCTGCCAATCGATGCGGCGGATTGGGTTTTGGGAAAATTTACCCGCGCGCAGCTGGATGAAATTTACAAAGTAATTGAAAAAATAGAATTATAAATTCCATTAAGACCTATGGTTGCGTATACCGGATGAACCAATTGATAAAGGAACCATCATCGCCAATAGAAGTTGGGTTTTGGTGATGATTGGTGTCCGCGTTATTTGAATCATACCATACCATTTGCGGTGTGTACTTGGTGCCGACGGTGGCGGTACCGTCGGTGGGCCGGTGAGTGGATAGTTTGTCTATTGAATAGTATTTTTTGTTATCTTTTATTTTAATAAATGTTCCGTTGCATACGATTGTATCGCCGCTTGGGAAACCAGGTTCGGGGGTGCTTGGGCCGTCCGTAAGTTTTCCAATGCAAATTATTTGTTCGTCGTTGTTGTTGCTTGCCAATTTTTCGGCGGTTGTATTTTGTGGAATACACCAACCGTTATCATTATCAACTTTTCCTTCGCAACAAGGATCACCACTGTCGCCCATCGGGGTGGTGTTAAAACTGTTTGGCGTAGCAAAGCAACAATTCGTTATCCCATCGGCCTTGATTCGTATTTGAACATTGTTACCTTCGGGTGGAATTGGGCAATACATGCCTTCGGATGTGACGTTGCCGTTTGTTTCTTCGTCGGGCAAACAAATTTGTTGGTTCATATTGTTTGTATATCTGTTTTCCGATGTACAACGTGTATTAACGCAACTGCGCGGGTCAGAGTAATATTCGTTGGATCCACGTGGATATGCGGTGTTGGTATTTATTGCGAACCAAGACATCAATGTGCTTTGGCCTTTTTGGGGCATGTGAATACGGTTATGTGGATCTTCATTTGTTTTGCCGATGGTGACCGATGGAGTTTCTTCGCAGTTGCCCCATATGCTTTCCGCAATTCGGCATGTTGCGCATTTTGTATTTGTGTCGTCACATTCATTTGAGCAAATATCATGGATTTGAATATTTTGTGTTCCGTAGAGTTCTTTGTAAAACGCGTATTTATATACGCCGGTTGCGGTTTTGCCAAACTTTTCCATTATCGACATAATCGCATCGTCGCCCGCCGATGCAACACAGTTTAATACTTCGCCCCAGCAGGCGGTGCGTTCAAGTATCGCATGGCGATTCGGTGAAAAATCTATGTCATCGCACAGGTCAAAATTGCCGGAAATCGACTTGCAAGATTGAATAATGCAATTTTGGCCAACCTGAGTACAACTGGATATGATCGCATCATATGTTTTGTCGGTGGCAATTTCATGAACACCTGTTTCCCATGTTTCACCGCCCGTTGCGTTTAATAGGGTTGTACAAGAATTTCTGACCTCTGTACACATAACATTTGCGGTTTTGTCCGCCATGATGCCGAATACAGATAATGCGCGCGCGTCGAAATTTTCAATCGAATCGGCCGCAGAATCCAAACATTCCGCGGTTAGTTTCGTGCATGCTTGTCTTATTTCCTCTAACTTTGCGGTTTGGGCAAGTTTGATTTGCGCCAATGCATCTTCGACAAAGGCATCCCAAACGGTGTCGGCGATGTCTTCACAGTGCTCAGTTGCAGTGTTCAGGTATTTCTTGCGGTCGTTCAAAAATGTGATGAATTTTCCAGAACTGTTCGCCGATGTCCATGTTTGGTTCACCCCCGGGCGTGTAATCATGTTGTCTAAATCCGCCAAATTCACACTAAGAAATGCGGCACCAGTTGTCGGGTCGATATAGCGGCCGGTCATATCAAGACACTTTTCCATTTTTGCGCCGCAAACCGTTGTGTCGGTCAGCATTTCCAACATCTTGCGCTTGCAGGTAAGTAAATCATCGGAATTTCGTGTTTGATATGCGTCAAGTCGCGACATATCAAGCAGTGCGCCACTTTCAAATACTTTGGCACGGGCCTGGTCAACTTGGGCCTGGTATGCTTTTTTTACAGTGTTGCAATCCTGTTCAATTTGCATTTGATAACCACTCTGTGCAAGTGATATTTCTTCGTCGGTACAAACCTCACGCGCGATGTCATTACATACGGGCAGGGCAGCGTTATAAAGTGCAACGCCAGACTTGGTTGTGGTGTCGATGCCCATAAAAGAATCAACCGTGTCGAATGCGGCATCTACATTTAATGTTAGCGATATTGCGCCGAGTCCACCGCCACCAGAATCCGTATCACCAAATTTTGCATTTAACTTTTTCGCAATGTCGTCCAGCGCACGTTTGGATTTTGTTGTGTCGCGCGTAGAATAAAAAGCCGCTTCGCCTTCGGTTGCGGTGTTTATTGCGTTTACATCTTCGGCATCCATGTTTACAAGTAACAGGCGCTGATTAAAATCCAGCATTTTGTTTTCGACATTTGTCATTTGCTTTTTTACGTCATTGAATTCGTTTGAACGTGATGAACACGCGCATCGGCGTAGATTTGCATCCTTGGTCGCGCAAAATTCGTCCATGCATTCGTAAAAAATTGTCCGACATTTTGTATAGTTTGTAACAATCGCACCGGGTTCATTTGTCGTAGCACGCACATTCGTCGCGGTTCGCGCATTTGTTCGCGGTGCGCGTGCCGTGCGTGATGCGGTTGTCGTTGTGCGTTGGGTTGTGGTGCGACGTGCAGTGTTCATGGTTGTTCGATTTTGAACGGTTGGTCTGGAAACTTGCGCAGAACGTGCAGACACAGTTCGTGGCGTGGTGGTCGGCATTTGAATTGCGCCACGCGATTCGTTTGCGGCGGTACGTTGCGTGGTTGTTGTATTACGTGCGGTTGCGTTTTGTATCGGGCTTGCCGCCGGTGGTGTTGCGCGGGTTGGGGTTGTTACAGCCATGGATGATGATGTGGCGCGACGTGTTGCGGCACGCACTGTGTCGTCATCGTCAACAGCCACCGCATGCCCAAAGGCAAGCATGCCAAGGCATACATAAAAAAGTAGTTTGAATCCTTTCATCCCTTTGACACAAGGTTAGCAAAATTATGATTTTTCGGGCAAGCAGAAAATATGCGATAAAAACGAATTCTGGTGCGGATAGGGGGACTTGAACCCCCACGGATTTCTCCACAGCATCCTTAGTGCTGAGCGTCTACCAATTCCGCCATATCCGCACGGCGTGATATTAAAACGGTTGCTATTTTACATAATAATGTTTTTTTTTCAATCTTTTTGTGATAAAATATATCTGATACAAAGGAATAGGAGTTTTCATGAATACGATTATGCGCAGTGCGTTGCTTGGATGTTCGTTGGTTGCGTTGGTGGTTGCGGGGGCGGGGGCCGCCGGGACATATTACACAGGGAACTATCGTTCACCACAACAGAATTATGCCAAAACTTCATACGCGGGCCGTCAGCAACAGCAGACTTCTTACGCCCAAGATACTACATATACGCGTTCGCGTACGGTAACCCCGAATAGCAATGCGTACATTAGTGCGCCGTATCAAGACTATACGCGTGTTGTTGGAACAGGTGATCGTCAGGTCACAACACAGACCAGGATTGTAGATAATAAAAACAAGGCGGAAAAAGGTTTCTTTTTCAATTTAGGCTTGGCGCATGAATTCGCAAATTGGAATTTTGAAATGAAAAGTGCCGGTAGTAAATTACACTATGACGATATTCGCTGGAATGTGATAGAGGCTGATATGAAATACATATTTGGCGGTGATAAAACGCCGTTGATGATTCAGGCCGGTGCAAAGTATGGTATGCAATTTGGCGATTCAAATATGATTGATGACGATATTACAAACGGCGGTTATCTGATTACAGAGTGGTATAAAGATTCTGATGGTAATGGGACCGCGGATGAATACATTGGACAACAGATTGGACATTCGTTGTCGATTGGTTCCAGCAGCAGTGGCGATATGCTTGGGCTTTATGCCGGATTTGGGTTGCCGGATACTTTCCGGATTGGTATCGCGCGGGTTACGCCTTCGATTGGATTTCGTTATTTGAAATATAAATTGGAAACCAAAGATGACTATGGGTTGACTGTTGATACCGGGTATTGTGCAAATGTGAACGGTGGCGACGAAGTACAATGCGATCCAATTGTTATTCTTAAATATGGCAACACTCAACAAGTTTTATGGAACCAGCCGGTCGATGAATATGGTTTTTGGACGGTTGCGAATGGGGCAACGGGTGTAAGTACCGCGGGAACATATATGTTTCATTTGCCAAGTATAAGTCATTCGTATGAAACAACGTGGATGGGGCCGTATTTGGCACTTGATTTAGATTATGATGTAAATATTTATAATAAATTTAATGCGCGTTTTGAACTTGGGTTGCCACTTTATACTTCGACCGGGGATCAGCCGTATCGTATTGATTGGCAACATCCGAAAAGTGTCGAAGACAAGGGCGGGTTTGGTGATGCGTGGCATATTGGTTTGGGTGCGAATTATATGACGGCGTTGACCGAAAGTGTGTTTTTATCGCTTGGATTCACGTTTGATTATTATACCCTTTCGGGCGGCGAAGCGAATACGTATCTAAACAGTGGATATTATAATGATATTTATAACGAGTTGTATACGTACTATGCGGGAATAACCGCGACCCAGGGCATGACCCAGGCGGAAATACAGCAGTATATGTTGGAAAATGATGCGACCATTCAGAATATCGCACAGATTCAGGCTGAATGTCCGGGTTGGGTTTGCAAGGTTGACAATGAAATCGAATCGATTTATAAATCTATGGGGATTCATGTCGGGGTTCAGGCAAAGTTCTAATGAATTGATAAAGGTATAACAAAGATGAAAAAAATTTTATCGGTTGCGGTTTTGTGTTTGATGCCGGTGTTTGCGGTGGCGGCGGATCTTGTGGGTACGGCGCATGTGAATATGACAAGTGATACCGCCGCAAACGCGAAAAAGATGGCGTTTGATGATGCGCGGCGACAAATTATTGTTGATGTGTTGTCGCCTTATTCTGATGTGGCGGCGTTGCGCAGTGCGGTTGCAAATGAAAAAAATGCTGTGCTAACGAACCTTATTGAAAGTTCGGGAATTTCGGGGGAAAAACTTTCGGACACTACGTATTCGGCGAATATAAAGATGACCGTGAATCGTATGGCTGCAAAAAATTGGCTTGCCGGGCAAGATGTTCATAATTGGCTTTCGAACGAAGAAGAAACAGGTGGTAAATTTGCGATGGTTGTAACTTTGCGGGACAAGTTTTCAGATTGGGGACAGATTCGGCGCGCAGCAAATTCTGTGGGTGCGGATTTGGAAACGGAATCTATCAATGGCAATCAAATCGTGTTTCGGGTAAATGCCGGGCGGCGCGGGGCCCTAACGGCGGCGTTGCGTGAAGCTGGTTGGCGGTACCAAGATAGGGATGGACTTTTACATATCTTTAAGTAATAATTTTTCGTGGGAATAAAATCAAAGGATTTACTGATGAAAAAATTTTCTGTGGCTTTGTGCGCGGTGGCTATGCCTTTTGCGGTGTTCGCGTCTGATATTGATTTGGAAGGTAAAGAACTGATTTTGAATATTCGGCGAATCGGTCTTGATATTTCAAAAACTTCTGTGCGACATTCGGATGAATATTATAATTCGCCGATTTCTGCGCTAAGTGCCGATGACCAAGAATTTATCAAGGGTGTGTTTGATACCGCGTTGGAATATACGCATGGGCGTTTTAACTGGGACAACAGTTTGTTTATGGAATATGGTCGGACAGAGGTGAAACCTTATAACGAACCAAAAACCGTGAACGAAAGTGCGGATAAAATTTTACTGTCCAGTAATTTGAACTATGCGTGTTGGGATTACGATTCGTTCAAACTTGGGCCGATGGCGCGGGCGGCGTATGAAACCGAATTTGTGCCGGCAAACGATACGGATAATCGGTTAAAGGTCTTGCGCGGAATGGCGGGTTTCGCGGTGTTTGATTCGCCGATAATCAAAGATTTACATATCGCGGGCGTGTATGAATATGACTTTACATATGGTCATGCGCAGGTTAGTAAACTTGCCGCCGAAGTTGGCTGGCGACTTGAATACGAATTGCGCGAAGGTGTGAAATTTGCGACCGATGGGTATTATCGTGAATACCTTGATTATTCGCAATATGTCGGAACAGATTTGGAACGCGATCTCAGTGTTGTCGCGCGTATGGATACGAAACTTTGGGGCGATTTTGCGTTGGGGCCATACGTTCAATATCGCCGTGCCAAGGCGCGTGATGCCGAAAATTATGGCAGCAATTTTATCATCGGCCTGTCGTTTAATTATATAACCAAGTTTGGAATTTATTAGTGGGTATCCGCTTTCGCTATCGCTATGGCGAGACTGTGTTAGTGCTTTGCTCTGGATTAGTGTTAGTGAAAAATGATTTTTTATTTGCTTAAAATGTGGTACAATTTGTGGGTATGAAAATTGCATTAATTGCATCTTTTATTGCTTTGATTGTGTCGGCTGCGCGTGCGAATTCGTGGTCGGATGGTGAATCTGTGCTTTCTATGGCGCGGTCGTTGTGTGGCGGGATATCAAGTGAAATTTCAAATGTTTCGGGTGGTGCAAAAATAAATACCGCGGTTACAGGTGTTGGAACAATTGCGGGTGGCGGCGCGTTGTATGCGGGTATAAAGAAAAGTTCAGTGGATGCGGAAATTGAACGGCTTGAAAAACGACTTTGTGCAAATGGTGGGTGTGATGCCGCAACTGTGGAAAAAATGTCGCCAGGTGAGTTTATGGAAAATGTTGCCGAACCGTTGGCGGAAATTGCGCGGTTGACCGCAATGAAGGAACGATCAAAAAAGTTGGGTAATTGGCGCACTGGTCTTTTGGTTGGTGCGTCGGCAACGCATGTTGCAAGTGCGATTATGAGTGGTATAAACAAAAATCAATCTGAATTGGCACAACATATAAGTGCATGTAATGCTGCTATAGAACAATTGAAAAATACCAAGCGACAAATGCTTTTGAATGATGCGGGGGCGATGAATACACCCGTGTATGCGAAAATAAATTCGGTAATAAATTCTTGCAATGCCATAGATTTGGCGGATGTTGCAAAAATTGAAAAACGTGAAAAGGTTGTAATGGGTGCATCCATTGCTGGTGGTGCGGCGGCGGTGACTGGTGCGATAACAAGTGCATCCGCAAATTCGCCAAAGACCCGTGCAGATGATAGTGATGCGGGAAAACGCAAAGAAAAAAATCTGAACACCGCATCAAATGTTTTGGCGGGCGTGTCAACGGCGGGGTCGGGTGTGGCGACAGGGTTTAATATATCGCTGATTACACTGACGAAAAAAATGATGGAACGTGCAGAAAAATGTGAAAGGGCGTTTGAATAAAATGAAAAAAATAGTGTTTGGATTTTTGTTATCTTTTTTACCAATAAATTTATTGGCAGATGTTTGTGTAAATCCGAGCGAATATACGGTTGATAGACGTTGTTATGTTGACGATGCGACTTGGTCAACTAAGCCATATAAACATGTGTTAAAGATGAAATATATCGATGATGATTTGGTCTTTTGTACTGCAAATATGGTATCTGGGAAAATTCTTACAGCAAGACATTGTATTAGTGATGCAAAGATTGGGGAACTTGAGTTTATCGCATTTGATGGGAGTAGAATAAGGGTTCAGCAGTCTTTTTCTGGGGCTTCAGAGTTTGTGACGTCTGATCAAGATTGGATTGTATTTATGCCTATAAGTGCGTGGCAAGATTTTGTATCCAGTAATAGTATACGTAATATTAGCGATGATTTTGTTGGTGCTGGAAAAAATTCAGAGGGGATAATTGCGGGATTTGGTGGATTGAAAATTTTGAGTGATCAAGAGATATTAAATTTCCAAAAAGCTTATAAGGAATATATAGAGTTGTTTGGTAGTTATTTTGATTCTGATGATACAGAAATTGATGAAAATTCTGTAAATTTGACCGATACAATAAAGGATGATAAGAAAAAATATTTGTTTTATGATACTATTAGTCCTTATTTGTTAAAATATGACTTGCCGGAAGTTAAGGAGTTATTTTTTGATACTGAACAGCTTAAAGTTGGATTTTGTAAAGATATACAACTCATGGATGGGTACGATATTTTAGGAGTGACGAAGTGTCAAGCATGGGGGGGAAATTCTGGTGGTGGATTATATGTAGATAAAAATGAAAAAGGTCTGTGGTATTTGATGGGTTTGTTGTTAGGAGGAAAATCAGTGATAAGTAGTGATCCAGATAAACATACAGGAAAAAGAAGTATAATAGGACCCGCAAAAAATTTTAAAAATAATATATGATGACAATGGTCGGGCTTAGTTTATAATTTCCACTATTTCACCACGCTAAAACTCATTTCGCTTGTGGTGCCGGCGGGGTCGGTGACGCGCAAGATATGTTCGCCCATTGGGACGTTATATTGTAATGTTTCGCCGCTTTTGGTTGTGCCCAATGTTTTGTCGTCCAAGAACCAGAATAGCTTTGCGTCCGCGTCCGCGCCGAATGCCATAAATCCAAGTGGTTCAAAATCGCGGTTTGCGGTTATTACTATTTTTGTGTCGGGAATAGGGGACACTATGATTGGTGCGTTCCAATCTTCGTTTATTTCCGCATCTTTGCACCCGGGCATAAACGCCGGCGCGGTTTTCCGTTTGATGCCCGCACGCCGAAACATATCGATATATTCTGAATCCCAAAATTCAAAGATTTCATTGTGTGTTGTCTTTGGGTCGGCACCGCACGCACGCAGGCCTGTTTTATTATCAATCGCGACCGAACGATGAACCGTGTTTCGTGTCAATGGTGATTTACCGGGGATAAAGTAAGATGCCATTTTTTGTGGACAATAAGGGCCGGCGATATTGCCGCCTATTTCGCACATGTCAACGGTTATAACATTTAATTCGGGGCGCATAAAATTATTGTTTCCGATTGGTGTGCCGATTGATGCGTAATAATTTGCTACCGTATCGGCAAGTGCGAAGTATATAGGTGCGGCGGCGCGTGCGCCACTGAATTCATTATTCGGTGTGCCGTCAAAGTTGCCAACCCACACGACCAAAACAAAGTCGCCGAAAATCCCCGCCGTCCATGCATCGCGGTACGATGACGATGTGCCGGTTTTCCAATAGTGTTTGATTGGGCTTTGCTGATTTTTTGCGAACGGAATTTTTTTTGTTGGTGTTGATTGGTGTGATAACATATCAAGTGTTAGAAAAAATGCCTCGGGCGATAAAATTTGCGTAATGGTTTCGTTCGGTGCATCGGCGGTTGTGCGTATTGCGTGCCGCGTGCCAAGGTTCGCCATTGTTGCGTATATGTCTGCAAGTTCGAACATTGAAACCTCGGCCCCGCCAAGGGCAACGGAAATTCCATAATGTTCCGCCGGACGCAGGTTCGCGACACCTGAATCAGACAGGATTTTATAAAAATTCTTTGTTCCGATTTCGCGGACAAGGTTTATTGCCGGAATATTTCGCGAATGCGTCAACGCGTCGTGCGCAAGAATCGGGCCGTAAAAATCGTTGTCTGAATTTTCGGGCGCGTACACACCAAAGTTCACACGCGCATCGCGCAATAATGTCATGCCGTGTATCAATCCCATGTCGGTCGCAGTCGCGTAAATAAGGGGCTTTAGTGTTGAACCGGGACTGCGTCGGGCGCGAACGCCGTCGTTTTCGCCGAATATTTCGCGGTCAAAATAATTTGCCGAACCGATATAGCAAAGCGTTTCCATCGTTTTATAATTCACCAAAATCGCCGCCGCGTTTGTAACACCGCGCGACCGACGTGCCGCGATTTCGCGCGTGATTGTTTTTTCCATTTTTGTTTGCAGTTCCAAATCAAGTGTTGTCGTAATTTCAGATTCTTTTATCCTTTGTGTGTTCAGAAAATCTGTAAAGTGTGGCGCAAGAAAGGGCAGGTCGCGTGGCCCCCGCGTTTCAATTGGCATATCGGCAAAGGTTAAAAGGTTTGTGTCGGTTGGATATTCAGCAATCCATCGTTCAATCAAATTTTTTCGCATAGATTCAAGATTCTTGATTCCGGTTGCGGTGTTCAGTCCGCGCTTTACCGGGTTTTGTGGCACCGTCGCAAGTGTGATTGATTCAATCTTGGTCAAATCGCGTGCGGGTTTGCCAAAGTATATTGTTGATGCGGCGCCGATGCCTTCTATATTACCGCCGTATGGCGCAAGGTTCAGGTATGCTTCGATAATTTCGTCTTTGGAATGAAACAGGTCAATGTAGATTGCAAGCGCGATTTGTTGCATTTTGCCGAAAAAAGTTTTGCTGTCGATGTCGTATTTTAATCTTGCAACCTGCATAGTTATTGTTGATGCGCCGATCGGGTGGGGGGTGTTGGATGCGTATTGCTTTATCGCGCGAAAAAGTGAAACTGGATTTACGCCGATATGATTGTAAAAATGTTTGTCTTCGTATAAAACGACTGCGTCGACTATGTATGGGCTTATTTTCGAAAGCGGGGTGTAAACGCGATACTTATCATCGGTGGCAAGGGTCAGGCGTAATAACTTTCCATCACGGTCGTAATATGCGCGCGAAAAAGAAATGTCGTTCAAAATCGGGGCGGTGAAAAAGAACCTTATAATCGCCCATATGACAACAAGCGCGCCAATGATAATTCCGAAACGGATAAAGATTTTCTTAATTCGCTTCATTTGATACGGTGAATTTGTCCCTATCGCCAACGGCGCGAACGGCCGAATTATACATTGCCGCCGCGGTTATAGGCGGAACTGTGAATTCGCCGGCGACCGATAGTTGCGCGCGGTATGAAAATACAAGTGGTGTGCGACCAATATTCGCGTATATCAAGACCCGGTCTTCGCGAATTTCACTGAAATCCATATCTCCATCAAGTGAATCAGATATCGGTGTTAACCCACCTGGCAATAAGTCCGATATAACTGCGTTTTCAACATAGTCCGTGTCGCCACGTGCGCGAACAGATATTTTAACATCGATAATGTCGCCGATTTTTCCAGAATGAATTTCGTTGCCGTCCGCATCATAGTATGTGCGTGTAACTTCCAATCCGTGTGATGTGGATGAAATAGATTTCGGAAAACCTTGTTGCAACATTGTATAGAACAATGGTTCTTTACAACTTTTGCAACCGATATTCAATTTTGCTAAATCGTGTGGCAGGTTTGCATATATTGTGCCCGATGTAAATTGTGGCTTTATTTCTTTGCCATCGGCAAGTATGGATATGTTGTCGATATCATTAAGTGTCAGGTTCTCGTTTGACCCAAATTCAGCCATAACAATCGCTGCTGCAACAAAAGAATCATAATTCCCAGCGTTTATGTATTCGGCGATACTTTGTTCCAAATCGTTTCTGGTCGTGTCAAAATAGCGTCGCATAATGAATGTATAATTCGCATCGTTTGCCACAACGTTATCGAATATGTTATCAATTTTTTTATTTGGCTTTTTGTTTGTTTCGTATTTTGAAATTAAATTAAACGCTTTGTCTGTCTGCTTAAGCATTTTATAAGATGCGGCAATATATGCGCCAATTGGTCCGGTTTTCCAATCTTTCATTGTTTCATCTACATACTCTTCAAGTGAATCGATATAACTTGTTGTAACATAATCGTTTAACGAAAGGACATATATAGCGAATGCTTTGGCAAATGCATCTGTCTTGGTCGTTGTGTTTTGTGCCGCGTATTCGCGCAGGAAATCAATTCCGCGCGCAAACATTGATTGAGGCACAGTAAAACCGCCTTGGCGCGCAAGTGTTAAAAAGTTCATAACGTACGCGGTAACATACGGTGTTGTATCACTTGTTAAACTTTCAATATAATCAGAACCGTTAGCCCAAAGGGTAAATGAACCGTTGTTGTTTTGCCGGTTGCCAAGTGTTTGAATTGTTTTCACAATCTTTTCAGCGGAATCTTTGTATTCGGTGTCAAGTAATTTGTTTTCCGGCATCAAAACGTATGGCAATGTTTTGGACACCATTTGTTCTGTGCATGTGTAATCGTAATTTTTAAGATACATGAACAGCGGACGGACCAACACAGACGGCGAACGGGAAATGTAAATTGTTCGCGCAAACTTTTCATCGTACATATCATTTTCAAAATGCCGCAGGGTTGTGTTAGTATCTTTTAGTATTCCTGTTTTTATTTCCGTTGTAAATGCCGTCGCAGGCCTTATTGATAAACTGCTTGATGTGCGACGTGATGCGATGGATGTATTTTTGTCATCAAATAATGTTGTTGAAACATTTATTTCGGCTGTACCTGGTGTGCCGTTTGCCGTTACATCGAATGCCCAAAGTTTTTCAGTATTTTCAGGAACAACCATTGTATTTGTGTTATCGCCAATGTTTAATAATTGGTTGCTGGCGGTTGCGTCCGTGCGGGCAGTTGCGTTTTCACCAGATTCCGGGGTCAGGTTTGATATAATTGTGTTAACGATAAATTTATCGTTTGGCGCAACAAACAATGGCGCAGATACCGATATGATAACCGGCGATTGAACGGTTGTAGATGTGTGTGCGGAACCAATTGCACCGTCTGATGCTGCAACGGCATAAACACTGATTGAACCGTTAAAATATTCTGGAATTTCGAAACTTATATTTTTCTTTTCGTTCGCGGTTGTTTTCAATATGCCCGAATAAAATGCGATAGATGGCAAGTTCTTGCGCGCGAACGGATTGACCAGAGCCGATTTTTCATTGTCAAAATCCGCAAGTGCATCATCACTGCCCCCGGTTTTGGCGACTTCGCGTAAAATGTTATATTCGGGCAACAATAATGACAAGATTTGCGTGGTTTCTACTTGAAGTGCGGCCTTTTGAAAGAAGTGTTTAATCGGGTTCGGTAATTCGTATCCCGCAACTTGCAAAATTCCAGTGTTCACTGCAAAAATCATCAAGTCAGAATCTTTGTTGGTTGAATATTCAATATCTAATTTGCTGTCGCGAATAATGGGTTCTGTGTTTAGTTCGACTTTGATTTTATGTTTGTCGATATTCGTCGAAAATGGCGCAACCGCGTATGTATATGGACTGGTGAAAACATCGCGGCTGTTGATATTACGGACAAAGGAAACGTTTACATATCCGGTGCCTTCGAAATTGTCGGGCAGGGTGATTTTCTGGGTTGATGCGGTAGTGGTCGCGTTAAACCATGCGTGTGCATAAACCTTGTCCCGTTCAATTGTGATAAGTCCCGTGCCGGTATATGGCGCAACAATGCCTATATTTATTGTTTCGCCGGGTTTGTATTCACTTTTATCAAGTTTTATTTGTAATTCCGCATTCGCATCGCCACCAAGTTCCGCATCTTCATCCGATGCAACAAAGTATTCAATGTTCGCTAAGATGTTATCTTTTCCATCCGTTATCTGGACATAATATGTTCCGCCATTTTTCGTGTTTAGTTCGATTTCTGTTCCGCTTTCAGGTATCGTCAATTGCGACATAGAAACGACAGTGTCGCGCGCGACGGTTTTATATTTGTAATTGTTTGAATAGTCTTTGATAAGACTTGTTAAATTCTCCCGTTTAACCAATTTGATGTTAAGGTTTTCAACGTTTGTTGCCTTTGCATTGTTGTCAAGGGCGATAAGTTTGATTTTGTGTTCTGAATTGCGCGCAACATAAGATAAATCCGAATCCGCACGAAAACCAACAAGGTATTCCAGGTTTGAAACGCGTGATGCGACCCGTGTTTGAACACTTTTACCATCGCCGGCTTCGAATCCGCGAATTTCAAGGTTCAACATATATGTCCCTGTTGGAATTTCACGATTGAAATTCACATCTATTTTTGCAACACCGTTTTCATCTGTTCGTGCGTCGGGCAAATCAATACTAAAAGTTTGGCCAGTGCGGGCAAAACCGCGTGATATAACACCATCAGAAGTAAAGTTCCCGGTGAACTTATATCCGCGGTATTCGTCAAATGTAAAGTCAAACGGGCGCAATGTCGCATGCGCCGAAATGCGTCTATCGGTTGCGGGCGTTCCGTATAGGTTATTTAAAAACACGGTTGCCCCGATATTTTCAGGGGAAATCCAACCGGTTGTTTTTGAATCGTCAATATTTGCATTTATTTTCATTGTGTCAGGAACGAATTCTTGGACGGTGAAATAACTGTTTCCTATTGAATCTTGGATTCGGCCACGATTGTTCAATGAATATACAGACACATCGTATCGACCAATGGTTGCATCGGTTGATAATTGTTGCGTAACATCAAACATTCCATCAGACCCTAGTAAAATCTTTTTTTCGACTGTCGTGCGACCACGCGGGTCAGTAATTTCAATCTTTACAGGAATTTCCGCAACAGATGAAAAACTTTGGTTTTCAACAATTGTACCAATTGTAACAGTTTCTCCGGGTCGATATATACCACGGTCAGAAAATACGAACGCCCGCAACGGTGTTGTGTTTGATGTGTATGTTCCACCTATATCGAATTTTGAAAATTCGGCGGTTTGTTCGCCTTCGGCATTATATGGGATAAAAGAAACATCGTTATCTTGGCGTGCAACTATTGCGACCGGTTCTTTTTCATTTCTATATTCGTCATGCGAAAAGTGTGGAATGTCGGCAACGCCGTCCGAATTTGTAACGCCCGACCAAATTGGTTGACCGTTGCGGCCAAGAACCGTGATATCAATGTCCTTGGCGGGTTTGCCACTGGATAGATATGAAACGAACACGACCGAAGACCTGTCCAAATTTATTTTCCGAATTATCCCAAGGTCAGTTAGCAATATCAGTCGCGCATCACCGTATTCAGCATCATTTTGTGTTGCGCCGGCCTTTATAACAAATATTCCGGTTTGGTCATTGTATGTTCGGTCAAGGTATTCACCAAGATTTATCGATGTATAATTTACATGGTCGCGTGCTGTGTTCGCAAAAGGTATTTTCTTTTGAAAGACAACCGACATATCGTATGCATCAAATATCCAAGGTGCACGAAACTCTAAGTTAGAAAAAAGATTATAAGTTTGTGTAATAAGGTGATTTATTTCGCGTGATTCTATTTTATATATGTCCACATGCGCCGTATCAACACCGCCACGCGCAACAAGTCCCAGTTTTTTGTCGCCAGCGAGAGAAAGCAACGCACCGCGACCAACAATCTTTACACTGCGCTCTGGGAATGCAACGGGCATAACAGTGTTGATGCCGTTCTTCATTGTGAACCCGTTTTCTGATTGCATATTTGGCGCAACATCAACATATATGTATCGTGTAACATCATCGGAAACATCGTATGAGAAAGCGTATTGATATGTGCCAGCCGGATTGACAAAATCAACATGTCTAAGTGCAAGTTTTTCAGATTTTTCGATAATTTCCGGTGTAATTTCATCACGCGCCCATGTATGGACATCTTCGTCCGGTTCCGATGGATTCTTTTTGGGCAGTAAGTAGGCATTGATATATTTAGCCCAATTTGTGTCGTCTTTTGCCGCCGCAGTTGTGTTTAACAATAACAATTGTTGTGGGTTGCCAAACTTATCATCCGCAGTAATGGTGGTTAGGTCCGTAATTTTGAAGAAATCGTCCGCAGAATTTATAATTGTTTTGGTGGTGATCTTTTCAGTACGTGATTTTTCATCGGCGTCATATATGCGATTCAGTTTCAAACGCAAAGTTTGTGGTTCATTGGTTATCTTGATTGGTGCGGTTTGTATTATTGCAGTGCGCATATAGCGGTCGAATTTAACGGTAAAGTCAATATGGCGACCGTCAAGTTTCATTGAGACCTTGTCCGCAAAGTCGCGCGTTTGAATTGGGTAATTGAAAGATATTATCGCAACGCCGGTTACAGAATTTTTTTCGCCCGGTGTTGCATAGGTATTAAATATATCTGTTGTTGCCGTAATGGGTTCGGTTTTGAACGATATGGTTGAACGGTTGGGGCGAACATCGCGCGTGAATAGTTTGTTGCTGATTTTTACAGTAAACTTGGTTCCCGCACGCCAATCTTGTTCAGGGGTAAATGTGATTTCGTTCGGGTTTGGCATTTTCCATGTGCCACGCACGGCGGGGGTAATTTTCACGTTTTCTGCAATTTTTGTCGCGGACGAATCGTATTTGAATGCCGGATTATTTGGGCCGGACACCGCATCGTATGATATGCGCAGTGTTTGTGGTCGCGATAAATCACGGTTATTGTTTATGTCTGGAAAATTATTTGATAATACCGTTGACATGTCATCTGTAAAATTAGTTGGCATTGGTGCAATGACATAGGCATTCATTTTCGTTATGTTCGCACCATGGTGCCCCAGCCAATAAAGTCCAGATGCAGCGACAATTCCCATAGAAATTGCGACAACAAGTATGGTGCGTATTCGCCCACCCACAGATTTTTTATTCTTTGCTTTCATTGATTTTTCCCCAATCCTAAAAGTTCATGAATATATATTAGAGTATAAATATCAAAACACAAGAAAAAAGTGTTAGTGGTTAGTGTTAGTGTAAGTGGTTAGTGTTAGTGGGGGTCCGTGGAACGGGGCGGGGCGTGTTTCACTAACCACTTACACTGACACTATAAAAAACACTTGCTTTTTTTGCTTTTTTGTCATATCATGCGGGCACGTGCCAAAAAATTGGTGCGAAGAACACAGCCGTTGTGTGGGGTTTCTGTCCGGAATTGCCGGTTTGTATTTCCCACCGGGGCGAGGATTTAACAGAAACAAAAAGGATAAATCATGGCATTGCCAAAATTTTCTATGCAACAATTGATGGAGGCCGGCGTTCACTTTGGACACCACACCCGTCGTTGGAATCCACTCATGACACCGTATGTTTATGGGGTCAAAGATAAAATTCATATTATCAATTTGAATAAAACTGCACCGCTGTTGCACCGCGCACTGGTCGCGCTGGAGGCGATTACCGCCGCCGGGGGCAAGGTTTTGTTCGTCGCGACCAAGCACCAGGCCAAAGATATTGTCAAAGATGCGGCGGAACGCACTGGGCAATTCTATGTGAATAATCGTTGGTTGGGTGGTATGCTGACCAATTGGACAACTGTGTCGCAATCAATTCGCCGTCTGAAAAAGATGGAGGCGGACATTGAAAATGCTGATAAATTGGGTCTGACTAAGAAAGAGGTCGGCATGATGACCAAAGAGGTTGCAAAGTTGCGCGATGTCTTTGGTGGTATTTTGGATATGCACGGTGTGCCCCAGGTTATGATTGTTATCGATGTGCCGCGTGAAATGAACGCGGTGCGCGAAGCGAAAAACCTCGACATTCCGACAATCGCGATTTGCGATACTAATGCGAATCCGGAAATGGTGGACTATCCGGTGCCGGGAAATGATGATGCGTCGCGTGCGATTCAACTGTATTGCGATTTGTGCGTGGATGCGATTTTGTCCGGTATTGAAAAGCGCCTTGGCGGCGCGGCCGGCAAAAAGGTAGAGGCATCTATGGCCGACGATGCGAACGATGCGTTGGAAGATGAAATGAAAGACAAAGAAATGAAACAGAAATCCAAGGTGTCGGGTGCGCGCGAAATTCGCCGCAGCAAATTGGCGGACAAGGCGGACAAAGCCGAAAAGGCCGATAAATAAATTAAATAAATCTGTGTTCCCCGGCATTAGGCTGGGGAACAAAATCAATCTTTGAAAAAAGGGAGGTAAAAATGGCGGAAGTTACAGCAAAACTTATTCAGCAATTACGTGAAAAAACGTCTGCGGGTATGCTTGATTGCAAAAAGGCGTTGATTGAAAACAATGGTGATATTGATGCGGCGGCGGATTGGCTGCGCCAAAAGGGCATTGTCAAGGCGGCATCCAAGGCCGGTCGTGTGGCGGCTTCGGGACTTGTTACTGTCGTGAAGTGCGACAATATGGGATGCGTTGTGGAATTGAACGCGGAAACGGACTTTGTTGCGAAAAACGAAAAGTTCCAAAAATTGGTTGCGGATGTCGCAAACAAGGCGTTGGAATTGTCTGGCGATTTTGATGCGACACTGAACGCGGTGCACGATGATATCGCGGCGACAATCGCGACGATTGGCGAAAATATGAACCTGCGCCGTATCGCAAAGGTTTCGGGTGACCACGTATTCAGCTATATCCACAATGCGCTTGTTCCGGGTATGGGGCAAATTGGTGTTGCGGTTGCGATAAACGGAAATGGCGATAAAATTGCCGAAATCGGTCCGAAAATCGCAATGCACATTGCCGCGAACAAGCCGGAGTTTATGACGGTTGCCGATGTTGACCCGGCGGCGGTCGAACGCGAAAAGAAGGTCTTTATTGAATCTGGCGCGACGGCGGGAAAACCGGAAAATATCGTTGAAAAAATGGTCGAAGGCCGTATGAAAAAATACTATGCCGAATCCGTTTTGGAAGAACAGCCGTTCGTTATGGACGCGTCCAAGACCGTGAAACAGGTGCTGGACGAGGCGGGCGGTAAATTGGCGGGCTTTGCGTATTTCGTGCTGGGTGAAGGTATCGAAAAACGCGAAGACAATTTGGCCGATGAAGTCGCAAAGATGCTGAAATAGTGATAAGTGTTCCCACTTCGCCAAGGCTTCGTGGGACAGGAATTAGTGAAACGGGCGCATTTTCGCCCGTTTTTTGTTGCATAATTAGATTGTCGTGATAGAATCAACAGGTGCGTAAAAAAAGGAAAAAATATGGATGTTTATAAAATACGTGAATCTTATGCCGATGAACATAGTCAAAATTTAATTGTTGGAAATAAAAAATCTGAGAGGATTTCAGTTCAAAAAAATGCTAAAACCTTGCAATTCAAGGCCGGAAAACGAATTGTTGTAATGCGGGATAAATTTAATGGAATCCAAGATATTGCCTATGTTTGTGGTGGCAGTTTGTGTTTAGAGGTGCGGCCGCGCATTACTGATAAGCATAGTTGCAACGTGGTCGTGGATGCGGTGCCGGGGCTGTTTGATTGCGTGCGGATGGACAGGGCAATGCTAAAATTGGCACTGATGCGGGAATGCAAAAAGAACAAAATTCCGGTGTCTTTGGCCGCATGGAAAAATATGAAGAATTTATTGGAACGTGGGTATTGAAAAAAATTTCTTTTTCGTGTAGGGTTATATGTGTAAAAGGGAAAGATTATGCAAAATGATTTGTTACATGAATTGGAAGTGCGCGGGTTTATCAATCAATGCTCGGATATGGCGGCGTTGAACGATGCGTTGAATAACGGCAAGATTACTGCGTATTTGGGGTCAGATCCGACGGCGAATTCGCTGCATGTGGGACACCTTGTTCCGGTTATGATGATGCGGTGGCTGCAAAAGTACGGGCATCGGCCATTGATGTTGGTTGGTGGTGCGACTGGGCGTATTGGAGACCCGTCGGGGCGTGATACGGGGCGGCCAATGATGACCGAAGAAACACTTGCCAAAAATATCGCGGGACTTAAAAAATCTTATTCAAAGTTTTTGCATTTTGGACGTGGTAAAAGCGATGCGATTATTGTTGATAACTATGATTGGATGAAAAATTATGGGCATATCGATTTTTTGGCCCAGTTTGGAACGGACTTTACCGTGCCGCGTATGCTGTCGATGGAAAGCGTAAAGCGTCGGTTGGAAAATGGCATGACGTTTTTGGAATTTAACTATATGACCTTCCAAGCAGTGGACTTTTTGACGCTCTATCAAAAATACGGGTGCGTGTTGCAACTTTGCGGCGCGGACCAGTGGGGAAATGCCGTTATGGGAATCGAACTTATCCGTAAAAAGTTGGGTAAAGAGGCGTATGTCCTGTCCACCGCGCTGATTACCGATGCGGCGGGGAACAAAATTGGAAAATCCGCTGGGAATGCGGTTTGGGTGAACGAAGATAAACTGTCGCCGTATGATTATTGGCAATATTTCCGCAATACGCCTGATGAGTTGGTGGAAAAGTTCCTTAAAATCTTTACCGAAATTCCGATGGATGAAATTAAAAAACTTTCCAAATTGCAGGGTTCGGAATTGAACGAGGCAAAAAAGATTCTGGCCCGTGCGGCGACAACAATTGCGCATGGTGCGGCGGCCGCAGAGGATGCAGAACGCGCCGCGGCGGCGCTGTTTGGTGGTGGTGGTGATATGCAAAATGTGCCGAGTGTGGAAATTGAAATGCCGGATCAGATGGGTGCACTCGATTTCCTGTGTGCGGCGGGGCTGTTTGATACAAAATCTGATGCGCGCCGTATGATAGAACAGGGTGGTGTTCAAATTGACGGCGAAAAATTGACCGATTGGCGGGCGATTATCGCGAAAAAACCGGAATTTATGGTGCAACGTGGCAAGAAAACACACATGAAGGTAATCGTAAAATAAATGTTACGCGTGGCGGCGATTTTGGCGGTCTTGTTGGGGGAAGTTGGTGTTTGTGCGGCCGCCCCGTCGGAACTTGATAAAATTCAGCAACAAATTCGCCAGACCGAGCAGAAAAACAAGCAACTTGAACAGCAGGTAAAAACGTCTGACCGTGATGTGGAAAAGACCAAAAAGCAACTTGTGACCGCGGCGGACAAAGTTTCATCACTCGAAGAACTGCGGGCGGAATTGGCGAAGAAAATTGCGGAATTGGATGCGCGGCGCGAAGTGATTTCGGCAGAGTTGGAAAAAAATCGCGAACGGGTGGCGGATGCGGCGGCGACAGTTTTGTTCTTTGCGGCGAACCCAAGTTTTGATACCGATGATATGCATAATTTTGTCCTAACATCCGCGGTGATGACGGGCATGGCGGATAATCTGGAGGAACATATTCGTGACGCGGCGAAAAAGATAGAAGAACTTGATAAAATCCGCGAGGCGCGCGCGATTGAAAAAGAAAAACTTGACCGCACGGCGAAAAAATATGCGGATGAAAAAAGTTTGCTTGATAAATTGTTGCGGCGGCGGTCGGCGCAAAATGAAAAGTTGCGGGGGGAACATGCCGCACTGCAAAAGAAATTGCGCGAATTGTCGGCGCGCGCAAA
>JAGCDW010000024.1 GCA_017650945.1 Alphaproteobacteria bacterium
CCGCAATTCGGCACAATTCCGCCCAATTGTCGACAGTCGTGGCGTTACAGATTTGCCCGACGATTTCGTTGGTGGGCGCAGAAAAAATATGACAATGCGCATCTGTGTATTTCATACCTTTTAATATAGTATGGCGCGCGCCCCCTTGCAACAAAGTTTTTGTGTATTTATTCATGTTGCATTGGGGTGGGGAAATATGATAGAATACGCCACGAAAGGCGAGGTAAGATATGCAAATTGGCTTTATTCCGGGAACACGGCGTGAAAAAATTGGCGAAGTTATTAAACGGATTTATCGTAATACCGCACCGCTGTTGGTGGGCGAGGCGATTTTGTTCACGATTGTCGGCATCTTAATGCTGGTGCGGCCGATTGAGTTCTTGTCGGTTCTGACATTTATAATTGGTGCGGCGTTGGTTGTGTTCGGGCTGTATCGCGTTAGTATGGTTTTTGTGTCGAACCTTGGGGTTAGTATCGGCGCGTATGATGTGTTTTTTGGGTTGGTAACGCTGATTTTGGGCGTGGTATTTTGTGTCTATCCGCATGATGCGGCGGTGGGGCTGATATATGTGTTTGCGGTGTTGTTCTTGCTGAATGCGTTGCGGATGCTGTTCTTTGCGATAAATATGTTGCGCATAGGGTTCGGGTATTATCGCGTGGATTTGATTGCCGCGGGAATTATGGTCGTGCTGTCGGCGCTGATGCTGGTGTTTCCGACGATTACGGGCGGGTTCTTGGTCGTGTGTTTGGCGATATTCTTGTTACTTTATGCGGCGATAGATGTTTATATGTTCCTTAAATTGCTGAATTTACATCATCAGATACGGGCAGGGCGGAAAAAAGTATTGAAAAACGCCTAGGGTTTGTGTATAATTCCCGCATGATGATTCAAAAATGTTCCTTTTTCGTGCGCCATCACGCCCGTTTGGGTGTGCGGTATTAGCTGTGTTTTTTTTAAGAATCAACGGGCGAACGCCCAATCAACCATTAATAAAATAGAATAGGGGAAATAAAATGGATTTGAAACCAACAAAACCTTTGTCAGGATTTATAGAATTACTGCCGGCCCAGCAACGGTGCTTTGACGAATGCGCCCGCCGGATGCAGGAAGTTTTAAGTTATGCTGGGTATTCGCGGCTTGATTTGCCGGCAATTGAACGCGCAGAGGTGCTAACCGACAAAGATAACTGGGACGAGATTGAAACGCAAATGTTTTTGTTTCAGTATGGTGACACGAAAATGGGATTGCGGTATGACGGAACGGTCGGGCTTTCGCGTTTTGTTGCGGGTCATCTGAATGATTTGGTTTTTCCATTTAGGGCAAGCCAGTTTTCAAAACGCTATCGTGGTGAACGGCGTCAGCGTGGGCGTTATCGTGAATTTTATCAAATGGACATGGATATTATGGGTATTAATACTTTGTCCATAAATTATGATGCGGAAATTATATCGGTAATTCAACAAACACTGAATTCTGTGTCGGAATTTATTGGCGATAATTATGTTAGGATTGGATCGCGACCATTTTGGGATGCGCTGTTTGATTATTTGAAACTTGATTCTAAGCAAAGGAAAGAGACATTTGTGCTTGTTGACAAACGTGATAAAATGGGTGAAGAAGAATTTGCTTTGGGGCTTAGTGATACGCTTAAAAATAAAAAAGTTGAAAACGAAATAAAATCAGTGTTTATTAGTGGTTATGAAAAGTTTTTAAACAAATCTGATAAGTTAGATGCTGCGATTTCAGAACTTACCGGTTTTATGGAAAAGTTGAAACAATTCGGTGTAAAAAATGCTGAAATCGATTTGTCTATTGCGCGTGGTTTGGCATATTATACGGGGCTTGTTTTCGAGTTTAAATTGACAGATCATCCAGAGTTACAAACTGCGGCCGGCGGTGGTCGTTATGCGGACTTGGTTGAAAAGTTTAGCAAGACCAAAATAATAGGGGTTGGTGCGGCAATCGGGTTTTCGCGAATCTTTGTTGCTTTGATGGAATCTGGTGCTATTGACTTGTCGCGGTGGGAAAGGCCGGTTGATGTCGCTATCCTTGTTATGGGCGATGATAACTTGCAATATGCACTGACGGTGGAAAGTGCTTTGCGGGCGGCAAAAATACCGTCTGTTGCGTATTTAGATACGGATAAAAAATTCAAAAATCAAATTGAATACGCTGATAAAATTATGGCTAAATACAGTATGATAATCGGCGAAGATGAAGTTAAAAATAAGCAGGTGTCGGTAAAAGATATGGCGACGGGTGAACAACAAACTTTGTCGGTCGCGGACGCAATTAAATTGGTGACCGGGGGCGCAAAAAAATGATAATTGACCAGAAATTATTGGACATAAAAAAACGCGCCGCCGATATTCAGGCGCAAATGAATTCGGGTGATGTTTCGGGTGCTGAACTGACGAAATTATCCAAGGAATATTCGCATGTGGCGGAAATTTTGCCGTTGGTGGACGAATACTTTGCGACAAAGCAGGGCATAGCGGATGCGACCGAAATGCAGCATGACCCAGAATTGCGCGACATCGCGATTGAACAGTTGGAAAATCTTAAACACGCGTTACCTGATATTGAAAAACGCCTGCAGATTGCGTTGCTTCCGCGGGACGATGCTGACGACAATAGTGCTATTATGGAAATTCGCGCGGGGGTAGGGGGCGAAGAATCTGCGCTGTTTGCCGGTGATTTGTTCAATCAATACCAGTCCTATGCGCTGCGACATGGGTGGAAAATCGAAATTATCGAAGAAAACGCGACTTCGTTGCACGGATATAAAGAAATTATATTTAAGATTGATGGTGATGGCGTATATGCGCGGATGAAATTTGAATCTGGTATTCACCGGGTTCAACGCGTCCCGGAAACAGAGGCGGGCGGTCGTATCCATACCAGTGCTGTTTCGGTCGCTGTTATGCCCGAGGCCGCGGATATCGACGTTGCAATCGAAGAAAAGGACATTCGTATCGATGTTTTTCGTGCGTCTGGTGCGGGTGGGCAACATGTGAACAAAACCGACAGCGCGGTGCGTATCACGCACTTTCCAACGGGGATTGTTGTAACGTGCCAGAATGAACGCAGTCAGATTCAAAATAAAGCGACCGCTATGGCGGTTTTGCGGTCGAAACTGTACGAAAAACAGCGGGCAGAGCAGGACGCGGCGCGCACATCTTCGCGGCGTAGTATGGTTGGTTCTGGCGATCGCAGCGAAAAAATCCGTACTTATAATTTCCCGGAACAGCGCGTAACGGACCATCGTATTAAACTTACGCTTTATAAATTAGATGATATTTTGGCTGGTGGTCCGGGCCTGGACGAAATGATTGATGCGTTGATTGCCGCTGACCAGTTGGAACGTTTGGCCGCGATGGAATAAAGAGTGATTAGTGTTAGTGGTTAGTGTTAGTGAAAAGTTGAGAAGGTGTGTTCGTGTACGGAAATAATATAATGTTTATACGGAATTATTTGCGTTTTTGTAAATCATGAAAAATATGGCGGGGGACAGTGTTTTTGTGGATATATAAAAGGCGCATAATATATATTATGTATAGTTTTATTCGCTTGAGCTTATAAAACTATACATAATATGAGTTCACAAAAATAAATTCCTTTCCAATAGTTTTATTCGCTTGAGCTTATAAAACTATACATAATATGGGTTCACAAAAATAAATTCCTTTCCATAAGTTTTATATTCTGGTGCGTGATAAAACTATACATAATATGAGTTCACAAAAATAAATTCCTTTCCATAAGTTTTATATTCTGGTGCGTGATAAAACTATACATAATATGGGTTCTCTCTAATTATGAAATTCTGTGTCTGGCGTTTTTTTATTATATGCTGGTACGTGAGATAAAACTGTGCATAATATTGGCGTTGCTGTTATGCCGTCATCCCGCGGTATCGGGTCCCGCGCAAAACAGGGTTTTGCGTGGGTGGATGGTGCGCGGGATCCAGTTTTTGCAAATGCAAAAACTTGCGTCGCAGACATCAAATAAATTGTCATTCCGAACTTGTTTTCAGAATCCCCTGCGGGGCAAGTCCTCGCTACGCTCGGCCTGGGCACCCGCTCTTCAGCGGTGTGACGCATCTCTGGAATAAGTTGTCATCGAATTTAGTAACATTTACAGGAATGACGGGAAATGAGAAAATTGGTAAAAACGCCCTATTCTGCCCTAAAAAATGCGAAAAAGCCCGGATTTCTGCGGGTTTGAGAGAGTTTTGAACTAAAAAAATCGCAAATTATCAAAAAATCTATGATTTTTGTTATTACTCTATCCATATTGCCGCCGTTGATGATGGGGCGTTATTAGCGGTTGGACGGCCGGTTCCACTTGTTGTAACAGGAACTTGAAG
>JAGCDW010000025.1 GCA_017650945.1 Alphaproteobacteria bacterium
GCCGGTGGCAGTCCGATAGTTTCTTATCTTTTTGATAATGAGTGTGGGGTTACGGTTAAAGCGGTGACCGATGTGCATCAGGATAATGATGTGGCCAAGCCTGTTACGCATAAAAGAGTAACGTTTAAAAACACATGTACCAATACGGAGCTGAGTGAGCACGCGGATGTTCCGGTTGGTACTGATGGTGCCGCATGCGGAGCAGAAGTGGTAACTACGGCGTGTGGTCCGGAGGGCGTGGCGTCGGTACGTTGCGCCGATACAACGAAACGTGGTATCAAGGTTGAACACAAGAATTGTTTAGGCCAGATTGTTGATGCTGATACGCAATATATATATAATGGCGATGATGGCACATCGTTTAAATACATGGGGACAGTTCCAAATTGTGATGCGTTGGAGAACATTTCTAATCCGGCACAAAATGATGCATACATCGTTAATGGTGATGGAAATGGGAAATTGTGTATTTATAACGGTTCTGCGTGGCCAACATGTCCAAGTGGTTGTGCGGAGTTTACCGGGCCTGCGGGCGCAAACAATTGTACAGGGTTTGAAAATTCGAATACGGCCGTGAGAAACACTACATTGGTATATGACGCGCCAATTAAAACCAATCAATCAGATGCATATTATACGGGGCGTGGAGGAATATTTCGGACAAATGTTATGTGCAATCCAAATTTGACTAATACAATAGAAAAATTGGAAGATACTTGTTTCCAAATAGTAAAGCCAACGAATAGTGCATGTACTGGGGTATATATGGAATGCACTCCTAAGGGAACCTATGAAGGAAATACAAGTTATTCAAAATATAATCTGTGTGAGGCAGCGACCGGAACAACGATTGAATCTGCATTGAATGGCAAGGAAGATGCGTTATGTGTGGGAAATAACGCGAATTCTTCAAATGTGGAGAGAAAAAAGACCGTTGAGTATAGCGAACCGACCGGTGATGGAAGTGGTGGGGGATATTTTTGGAAAACCAGTATTGGCGGGTTGGAAAACAAGAGTGTGAAGTGTGATGATAGTTCTGTACCAATAGGTTTTACACCTGATAAGTGCGAAGAAATTGAGCGGCCGAATAGTAATGTTTGTACCGGAAATGGCAATGTTTATTATCGATGCACAAAACAAAATGATAATACGACAAAATATAACCTTTGTGCAAGTGGTACATCTGTTTTAGATAAAATTAGTACGGCACAATCTGCGGCCGCCAGCGCGGCCAGCGCGGCCAGCGCGGCGAATCCGTGTGCAAGTAATCCAAATTCAAATACAATAATAAAAAGTACGACAAGTACATCGTATAGTCGCGGTACGAAAAGTAATGGTTTGTATCCGGATATAGGTAGTAAAACTGTTACAAAGACGGCATGTGATGGCACAACAACATATACAACAACAGAGCAAGATTTTTGTGTAGAGATTGCCAAACCGGTTAACGTTTGTACGGGGGCAACATCAGCATATTTGCGTTGTTATAATGACCAGGTTTCATCAGATAAAACGTATCATGTTTGCCAGGATTTGGGTACCGGGAATAATTCGTTAGCAAATAAGATTGACGCTAAGGCAGATGCGAGTGCGGTGACACTCAATGCGTTAGCAACCACTTTGGGAGATACCTATTTGAAACCAACTGATAATATAAATGCTAGTAATTTAACAGGGACAATTAATGCTGAAAGATTGCCGGGTAATGTCTTGACAACGGACAATATCGAGGAGGAACTTGAACGTCAGTTGGATGAAGGTGGTTCATTAGAGAATGTTGTGACGAATGGTAATATCGCAGACAAGCTTGCAGAGCAGTTGGAATCAGGCGGTGCGTTAGAGGATGTCGTTACTACGAGTAATTTGGCGGATAGTCTTGCAAATGATACTGAGGCTGTTTTCAATTTTGGAACAAACGGCAGTCAGGTAAATATAACGTTTGGTGATGTTATAGAATTGTTACATGCCATTACAGGAGATTGTACGGTAAATACCAATAGTTTGCAACGGACGGTTTCATGTAGTAATGGTGAACTAGGTAAACAGCTAAATGTAAATAGGCAAATTGGTATGGCAACACCATAAAGTAACACAAAAGGGTTCGGAAATCCGAACCCTTTTTATATTTAAATATAATAAGTTATTCGTTTTCGGTAAGTGATTTTAGCAAAGCCATCACGGATTCGCGTTGTTTATTACTGGCCAATTTCCAATACATGCGGATTAATTCCAAACTTTCCGTGCGAATCAACGGGTCATCCGAACTTGGTGAATGGACGTGTATTGACTTGCTAGATTTCGTTTCGTCCGGCATATTCCCGGGCAGTCCAACAAAAAAGAACGATACCGGTGTTTGCATCGCGCGCCCTATTTCGAACAAGCGTGATGCAGATATGCGGTTGTCCGCACTTTCGTATTTTTGAATTTGCTGAAAAGTAACGCCACATACATGCGCCAAATCCTTTAATGACATGCCCATCATGGTGCGACGTAACTGCATCCGCTTTCCGATATGTTGGTCAACTGTCGATGGTATATATGCTTTCCCAGACATAATTTGTCCTTTTGTATGATACGTTTCCTATCTTTTATACAATGTTTTTTTTTGTTTTGCAATCAAAAAAGCCCTGTGTTATTATGTTTTTCGTACAGGAGAAAAGATATGAAAAAGACAGTTGTTTTATGTATTTTGGATGGGGTCGGCTATAACGCGGATACGGTGCATAATGCGGTCGCGATGGCAAAAATGCCCTATTTTAATAGGTTGATAAAAAAGTATCCGAATTCACTTTTGCGTGCTTCCGGCACAGCGGTTGGATTGCCTGGAAATTTAATGGGAAATTCAGAGGTTGGACATATCTGCATCGGTGCTGGACGCGTAGTGATGCAATATCTGTTGCGTTTTGCACGCGAAGATTGGGTAAAAAATAAACCGCTGAACAAATTTATTGCAGATGTTCGACGCGATGGCGGGATTGTGCACTTTGCGGGTCTGATGTCCGATGGGCGCGTGCATGCGGACGTGCGCGACGAAGTAAAGATTATGAAATATATTTTGGATGCGAAATTGCGGGTATGTATTCACTTTATTGCCGATGGGCGCGACACGCCACCTAAATCGGCGTTGAAATATGTGCGAACGATTAAACGCATGCTAAGTCCATATTTTGCGGACGGACGGGTGTTCTTTGGGACACTGTCTGGGCGATACTATACGATGGATAGGAATAAAAATATGGATCGCACAGAAATGGCGTTTAATGCGATTGCAAATGCCCGCGCGGATTCATCGGCACCAACAATAGAAGATGCAATCAAACAGTCCTATGCCGCCGGTGTGACGGACGAATTTTTCAAACCGACCATTATCAATCCGACACCGATTTCGGCGCGCGATGGGTTCATTTTCGGTAATTACCGCAGCGATCGTGCGCGGCAAATCGTTCGCGCATTGTTAAAGACACAGGCGCATATATTGTGCTTTTCGCAATATGGCGAAGGGTTAAATGGACATTGCCCTGCACTGCTTACTGATATCCCAGTTGACAATACTTTGGGTGATGTTGTCGCGGCGGCGGATCTTTCGCAATTGCGAATTGCGGAAACGGAAAAGTATAACCATGTTACTTATTTTATGGATGCGGAACGGACGGTTGACTATCCGAACGAAGAAAAAGTCTTGATTGATTCGCCTGCGGTTGCAACCTTTGATATGAAGCCGGAAATGTCCGCTAATGAAATTACGGCGGCGCTGTTGCCACGGATTGGGCGGTTCGATGTTGTTATGTTGAACTTTGCCAATGGTGACATGGTTGGGCATACCGGAAACGAAGCGGCGACCGTGCGGGCGATGGAGTGTTTGGATAAACAACTGGCCCAGATCGTGCCGGCGGTGCTTTCGGTCGAAGGTAAGATGCTTATTATCGCAGACCATGGAAATGCGGAAAAAATGTGGGATGACAAGGCAAATGCACCTTGGACCGCGCATACCAACAACAAAGTGCGGGCGATTTTGGTAAGCGAACCAAAGTACAAGAAAATAAAGAACGGTGGCCTTGCCGATGTCGCCCCAACGATTTTGAAATTGTTGGGGGTGTCGCAGCCGGCGGAAATGACCGGAAAGTCGCTGGTTTAGTGGTTAGTGTTAGTGAAAATCCCGCATGCGCGGGATTTTTAGTACTGTTTTTGCAACCTAAAGAACTCGGCCATCTTTTCTTCCATTGTAAAATTACGCAATATCTTATACTCGTTGGTTCTATCATGGGCTACATCCGGTTTGACCAAAATTTTGTCGCCAGTTTTTGTGGGATAAAATTTCCATTGCCATGCAAATTCGATGTTGTTGATTAAATCTAGGATTATAAGGCCAAATCGTTTACCAATAATTCGTAGTTCTTTCGTGCTGTCATTGTTGAGGGAGTTTACGTCAAGAACCAGCATAATATCACAGTCGCGCATATTATACCGAACTGGTCTGATGGTGTTTTTACTGCTAAGCCATACCAAGGTGCCTATGTCAAAACCAATCCAGTTTTCGCGACCTTTGAATGTTATAAGTTCTGGGTAATAAGACATTGTTGGAACCAATGTGACGCGTTGTGTCGATTTGCTTGGGTATCGTTTGTCGGCAATCATATATTCTTGGTATAATAATCTTTCTTCTCTTGTTAATTTGGGGTCGGTATTCTTTTTTTTACTCCTTTTTGTTATCTTTCCGCCGTTTGGCGAAGAATTCGCGCAGCAGTTCGGCGGATTCGTTCGCATATTCGGGCAATTGAATTATATTTGGGTGCCAAAGGTGTTTGTCGTTGTCGAAAACCCGCGCATTTGCGGTTATGCCCCCGCCCTTTTCGTCCGTTGCCGCAAAGTAAATGTTGTGGATTCGTGCAAAAGAAATCGCGGTCGCGCACATGGCACAGGGTTCCAGCGATACATATATATCGCAATCGTCAAGGAATTTGACCCCTAGTTTTTTACATGCGCGGTTTATTGCAACAATTTCCGCATGCAGTGTTGGGTTTTGTTTTCGTTGGACCAGGTTTTCCCCACGGGCAATAATTTTGCCCGCGCGCACAATCGCCGCGCCAATCGGCACATCGCCCGCCGCGCCTGCGCGCCGCGCTAAATTTAAAACTTGCTTCATTATGTTCATCGTTGTAAAGTTTTGCACATGGATTCAAAATTGCAAGTGATTTCTGGGGCGTATCGTGGGCGAAAACTCATGTTGCCCCGCTCTGCACGGCCGACCCAGAATATGGCGCGGGCGGCGGTGTTTAATATGCTCGGCGAAATACTTTTGGAACCGTTTAGCAAACTGAACGCATGGGACGCTTTTGCAGGGTCGGGGGCACTCGGGGTCGAAGTTTTGTCGCGGTATACGGGTTCAACGGTTATATTTACCGACACATCGCCCGATGCGGTGCGTGCGATAACCGAAAATGTGCATGGCGTTGATTGGGCGCGGTATAAAATCGATGCATCTGATGCGGCAACCCGTATTTGGAAATACGGTCCGCGCGTGAATTTGGTGTTTGTTGACCCGCCTTATGAAGATGCGCGTGTTGGAATTGACTTTGTGGCAAATTTGGCGGATTCTGTGCGTGCAGGTACGATCGTTGTTCAAGAAATTGAAAAGGTAGTGCCCTATTCGCCCGATGAAACAAAATGGGAAATTTTGCGCGACAAAACATACGGCCGGGCACGTTTTTTGATTTTACGGCGGCACAATTTGTGTTGACTTTTGTTTTTGCTTGTCTATAATATTCGTACAAACAGATTTAAGGGCTTATCTATGGTGAATTATAAGGAATTAGACCCGAGTGTTTTGGCACTATTTTTAGGGTATGAAACTGATGGAAATAACGAAAATTATGCCACAAGCATATTGTTGAATCCCCGTCCAGAACAGGATGCGTTTCTGCGGCACTCTAGTGTAAAGGGTGGATATTGGGTGCCATTGATGCGCGTGCATACGATTGATGATAGATTAAAAAATGTTGCTATTGGTGTAAGCCCCAGTTTGTGTGGTACCCCATTTGCTTTTGAACAGGTTAAAGTTCCATTGCTAAAACGTCTGCCTGGGGGTGAATTCGCGTATCATGTTGCCACAGTGAAACAGCTTGATGATTTTCATGCAACAGTACATTTTGAAGATAATGATCGACTGGTACCGGTAAAATCGCGCAGAATCAAATTGCAGAATACTGGTAATATTTCAATCAAATGCGGTGATGCGATTTTGTTGAAACGCCTTTTGGGAAAGTGGGCAGTTGTGCAAAATATTACCCAGGCAAAGAAAGCGTTTGAATTAAACTTAGCGGCTTCAAAAAACGCTTGATTTTTCGATAATTTTGTTTCATAATACGGTCCGCACAACACCCTTGGAGGTTGTGTATAACAATAAAAATTTCCCCCGCCGCCAAGGCTTCGGGGGACAGACAAAAAGGACTTAAAATGGCAATCGAATTAAATGCAGAGATTCGCAATGTTGCTGGCAAGGGGGCCGCACGTGCAATTCGTAATAACAAAAATATCCCCGCTGTGATTTATGGCGAAAAGAAAGACCCGGTCGCAATCGAAATTTCTGGCCGTGATTTCGCGCCTATTGTTCAGATTCCGGCGCTGCGGACAAAACTGTTTCATATTACGACAAAAAATGGTAAAGAAGACGCGATGTTGATGGATATTCAATATCACCCTGTGTCTGATAAAATCGTTCACGTTGATTTCAAGCGCATTGATGTTAAAAAGCCCGTTTGCGTGTCCGTTCCGGTAGAGGTTATAAATGCCGACACGTCCAAGGGGTTGAAACTTGGTGGTGTTTTGAATTTTGCGGTGCGTAAGGTTTCTTTGGTCGCGTTGGTTGATAAATTGCCGGAAAAAATCGTTTTGGATTTGGCGAATTTGAATATCGGCGATACTGTTCATGGTTCGGACTTGGTTTTGCCGGACGGTGTGTCATTGGGCTTGCACCAGGCGGATTTAGCGTTCGCAACAATTGGTGGTAAGATGCCGGAAGAAGCCGATGCCAAGAAGCCGGCAGCGGCGGCAACCGCGGCACCTGCGGCGGCGGCACCTGCGAAGAAGTAAGTTTGATGTAAATAATAAGTATGAAACGGCGCAATGCGCCGTTTCTTATTTTTACTTGACTAAAATTTATGAAATTTGATAAAATTATTTGTGTTAAAAGGAACAGGAGAGTTAAATGCGTATCCGGAATATTTGGGCGTTCTGTTTAGTGGTGTTTACGGTTTGTGCGGCCTATGCAGAAGGCGGAACGTCTAATGCCCTGCCAAGGCCTACAACAAAAAATTATGTTGATACCATGGCCGCCAACAAACAAGAAAAAATTTCTGCGCAGACTGGAAACTATGTCGTTATGTATCCGGATAACACAAGTGGTGATATTAATCACGACGGTGACGGTGAAATTGATGCGCGGCACGTGTCAGATGTTTTGACGGGAACGGCATCTGATAATGTTGCGGTGGCGGATGTCGATATTCCGACCGTTGGTGCGGTAAATGCGGGGCTTGGTGGAAAACAGGCGAATATTCCGGCGGGAACTGCGGGAAATATTGTTACATATTCGGGAACGGCGGGAACGGTTCAATCGCATGATTTGTATAGGGCCAATCAGGCATATAATGCCAATGGACTTATAGAGGCGAATCATGCCAATACCGCGATTCAAACAGGTCTAAATAGTCACCTTAGTTGCACAAACAATACCGGTCCCAATAACGAATGTTGGTTGTATAAAATAAATACTCAGGCGGCTGGAACGGTTTATACGCCAACGGCGCCCAGTGGTGGTGGTAACGGATAAATTTTTCGTTTTATAAAAAAAGATGCCTTGGGCATCTTTTTTAATTTATTCACGGGTTCCAATGTATGTATTTAAATCTGCGGCAACGTGTAAAAGTGGGTCATCAGGTTCGATATACGCATTTGCGGTTTTAATGGCGGGAATATTCGGGTCGGCACGCACATCACCTGTAGCGTAAAATTCCGAGAGCGGCACAGTTACGCACTCGCGTCCACGCAACGCCGTCATAACGTATGTTTCATTGTTTTCAATCGCGTCTAATGCGCAAGTTGCCATTTTTGTGGCAAGTATCCTGTCGCCTGCGACGGTATCGCCCGCGCGTTGAATATAATCTGGGAAGGCCGTTCGGTTTGTAATTCCGGCCGCCGTAAGCTTGCGTGAAATCATGTCCGCCGGTCGTCCAGAATGCCCACGTAAGGTTATTCCTTCGGATACCATAATAATACCATAATCACGATCTACAGATTTTATATGTTGAATCAATTCATCGACATCAAACTTTATTTCCGGAACCAAAATCGCATCAGCACCAACCGCAATCCCAGCGTGCAATGCAAGTCGCCCACAATCGCGCCCCATGGTTTGTACCACAAACCAACGATGATGACTGCGTGCAGTCAACAGTATTTGATCGCAATATTTTGTTAACTGTTCAACCGCTGTATCAAAACCAATTGTGCAGTCGGTTAGCGGGATATCAAAATCAATGGTCTTTGGAATACATACCAATGACAAATCATGATAAATTTCACGATTTAGCCATGCGAGAGAAAAACTGCCGTTGCCGCCAACCAGCACAAGTGCGTCCAGTTTCAATTTCGCCAACGCATCACGCAGGGTTTTATTAAACTCTTTTATTTTTCCGGTCTGAACCGCCTTTTCAAAATTCAACATGCACGCATGACCATTATGTAGGAAACTGCCCGCAAGCCTCGCGTTTTCAATTGGTACGGTGTTGGGTTTCATTTCTATTATATTTATTGGTTTGCTGCACAGGCCGTCTGTTCCATCAATAATTCCAAATGTTTGCCATCCGCGAATCTTGGCGCCCAAAACAACACGATTTATCACAGTGTTCAGGCCACTGCAATCGCCGCCAGTTGTCATAATTGCTATTTTTTTCATTTTTTCTCCATTTTTCTAGGCAATTATATCATAAATAAGTTGACAAAGAAATACTTTTTATGTTATTTTGTCCATTGGTAAAAGATACCCACCAAAGGAATACAAAATGGCAAATAATAATACCGCAGTCATGGGAAAAACAAAACGTTCAACTGATAATATGATTGATGATGCAATCGCACAACAAGATGGTTGGCTTTCGCGTCGCCGTCATTTTACACGCAGGTTTTTAAAATCACTTAATGATAATGATGAAGATAAAGTCGTTAATTCAGAAACAACAAAGACTGTAAAAACATCATATGAGAAAGACGAGCGAAAAAATTCTGTATGGCGCGAATATTGGTTCCCTATACTTTGTGCTTTGATAGTTTTGTTTGTCGCAATTTGGGCCATGTTTGGTCAAACGAATGCCGGGCGCGATATTGTTATATTACAGGCACCTGCAAAACCCGTAGAGATACAAACAACAATCAAAACAAATCAGAAATCTGCGACAACAATAACAGATAAGCCAACATTTGATATTGTTCGTATTAAACCAAATGGAATGATTGTTGTGGCTGGGCGGTGGCAACCTAATAAAAATGTTTCGATTGTGTTAAATGATAAAATTATTGCGACAGAACGGACAAATAATGATGGCGAATTTGTTTATGCACCTGGTCGTGGTTTAAGGCCTGGTAATTATACGATGTCGCTAATTGGCGCAAAACCGGATAAAAAATCCGAAGACAAAGTTTTCCTTTATGTATCTGATGTTGATTATCGTAATTCTGTGTCGTTGCTTATGACGCGTGATGGCAGTCATGTTATGCAATCGCCCGCAATACTTAAAGATGGCGATTTGATTGTTTCAAAGATTGATTATCTGGATACCGGGCGTATTGTTGTAACCGGCGACGCATTGCCGCGCCTGCGTGTGTCACTTACGCTAAATGATATGTTCTTGGGGGACGCACGCGTATCAGATTATAAACATTTCGGACTTGGTGCGGATGTTGGTAAATTGGTTCCAGGTCGGGAATATACACTGGGGGTTCGCCTGCATGATGCGGACGGTCAAACAATAGCAACGGTAAATCATACTTTTGTTATGCCGGAAATGACTGGCGACAATGATACTTTCTATACCGTGCGCCGTGGCGATTGCCTTTGGATTATTGCACGCAACTTTTTGCGCAAAGGTGTGCTGTTTAGCATTATCGCCGAACGCAACAGTATTGAAAATCCTGATTTGATTTTTCCAGAGCAATTGTTACAAATTCCAATGAAATAAAGAGGGTATAATTATGATTAATCGAAGATTGACAGGTGAAAAAAGAACATATTACAAGGCGGGTGATATTATTTATGACTTGCCGGCCAAGTTGAAATATGCCAAGGAATCCGAAAGACGGCGCCATACACGTTTTAACGGCTGGGGTGATTTAGCGAGGTTGTTTCAAGATGAAAATTCAAGGTAAAATGTAAATTATTATGAACGAAATACGCTATAAAATTATACTGAATATGGCGGGTAACCCTAAAACCGAACTTGAAGAAGATTGGCAAGAATTGATTCAGCGATTTAAGGTTTTGCGTTATCGGGTCGCTTCTTCTGGGAATAAGGATATTTTAATCGAGATTTCCCAGCAAGAGAAAGTTTTGACTGCTAATAACCCCAGCAAAAAGGTGTATCGTTCGGTTCGAAAAAAGTTGACCGAATTAGAAGAAATTATTCGTGGTCTTGGTGGATATTCACGTTGATATTTTTCCACTGGACAATTTGGTTGGATTGATATAAACTTCTGTAACACTGCGGGCGTGGTATAATGGCAGCACGAAAGCTTCCCAAGCTTTAGACGAGGGTTCGATTCCCTTCGCCCGCACCAAAAATTCAACCGGCCTTGTGCCGGTTCAATTTTTGGCATGCGGCGACGGAAGAGAACCCGGCAAAGGGGGTTCGAAACCAAGTAGATTTCACAAGTGTAACGCAGTGAAATCGTCACGGGTTACCCGCAGGCATTTATGCCAAGGGATTCCCTTCGCCCGCACCAATCTTCGCGTCTGCGACGCTTTGGGTGGCGTGCTACCCAAGCAGAACAGGTATACAAGGGGCCGTTGCTGCGTAGGTTACAAAGGAATATTTGAAATTTATGCATCGGAATATCTTAGCACGCGCCCGCGGTATCATGGAACTTGGCGAATCTTATTGATTTTTTACCTTTTTTGCGATATAACAGCGCCATATAAAACAGGAGATAAATTATGGCAAATGAAAATCTTAACCCTTTATTGGCGGCCCAGGCACGTGTAAAATCTGCGTGCGACAAGTTGGGGCTTGATAAAAATGTATATGAAATTCTACGTAATCCGGCACGCATTATTGAAGTACAAATTCCGGTTAAAATGGACAATGGTACGATTAAAACATTTACCGGGTTTCGTGCGCAACACAATACGGCTCTTGGCCCCAGCAAGGGTGGAATTCGTTTTCATCCCGATGTATCGCGTGATGAAGTGTCGGCGCTTTCTATTTGGATGACGTTTAAATGTGCGGTAACTGGCCTGCCCTATGGCGGGGCCAAGGGTGGAATCATCGTTGATCCGAAAACATTGTCTGCGGGTGAATTGGAACGGTTGTGTCGCGGATATGTTGATGCAATTTATCCGATTTTGGGTGAAAAGTCCGATGTTCCTGCACCGGATGTCAACACTAACGGTCAAATTATGTCGTTTATGATAGATGAATATATTAAACTTTCAGGCAAAAATTCGTTTGGAACATTTACCGGCAAACCGGTTGAATTAAACGGTTCACTTGGGCGGACAAGTGCAACGGGGCTTGGAATTTCAATTACAATTGCATCTGCATTAAAAACATTGGGCAAAGATATAAAAGGTGCAACAATCGCAATCCAAGGTTTTGGTAATGTAGGCAGTTTTACAGCAAAATGTTCACATGATATGGGTGCAAAAATTATCGCAATCGCCGAATGGAACACGATACTTTATAATGAAAAAGGTATAGATATTGATGCGCTTATGGAATATAAAAACAAGAATAATGGCAGTATTGCAGATTTTCCAAACGCAACAGTAATCAATGCAGATGATTTTTGGGGCTTGCCCGTGGATGTTTTGTCGCCATGTGCAATGGAAAATACAATCAATAAAGATACTGCGCCACTTATCAAAACAAATTTGATAGTAGAAGGTGCAAACGGCCCAACAACACTGGAAGCCGAAGAAATGTTACTGGCGCGCGGTGTTATGATTGTGCCGGACATCTTGGCGAACGCCGGCGGGGTTACGGTTTCGTACTTTGAATGGGTGCAAAATCGATACGGGTATTATTGGCCGGAAAGCGAAGTCGAATCCAAAGAACGCACAGCAATGATTTCAGCATTTGATGCAATATATAAAATCAAATGTGAATATAACGTCAGCATGCGTGAAGCCGCATATATGTACTCAATCCGGCGTGTTGCGACGGCAATGAAATTGCGTGGATGGTGTTAAAAAAAACTTGCGAAAAAATAGTTATCTGATACACTTTGAATATTGGGGGGCAAAATGAAATCAATATATGTTGTTTCTATTGTTGCAGTAATGGCTGTCAGTGCGGCATTTGCTGTATCAACAATCCCAACTGCCGATCGTGTTGGACTTGCCACACTTGAATATGTTGATGCCACGGTTCAGGAAAAAATTGCTCCTGGCACGACGGGTAGTGTTGTTGTCTATGACGGTGTTGACAGCCAAACAGACCAGCCCCAGTTTAGCGAGGTTGCAATTTTTGACGGCGCAAACAGTTATGACGAAACGACGGATTATAACAAATTTATCACGGCTGGCCCCATTGCGGATGTTGCGACAGCGGCCGAAACCCTGACTATTCCGGATACGGAATTGGTATGTGCGAATTCACCGGAATGTTCGCTTTGGACAAGACCGGCGGCCAGTGCAATGGTTCCGGTTTTCACGACAGGCACATTTGCACCATTGACGGCCGTTGCGGCCCCACAATGCATGGCCGATGGCGCAACCGGGTGCACTAGTGATTCTGATTGTTGCAATTATTGTGACGATTCCGGAAAAATACCGACTTGTGCATCGTGCAAGCAAGGTAATGCTAGTTGCACACTTGGCGCGGAATGTTGTTCGAAAACTTGTGAAAAAAAAGGCACGTGTGCAGAGGCAGCTTCAGAGTGTGCCAAATCAGGTGAGTCATGTTTAAAGCTTGAGTGTTGTAAAGGACTTACATGTGGAAAAAATGGGATATGTGGTTAAAATTTCCTAGTGGTGGTTTTCTGTAAACAACTTGTCCATGGCATGGGTACGTTACCTGCACTGTAAAAAACTTATACTTCCGAATTTAGCAATACCAACACGTATATTAAAGAATGGGGTGTTAGTATCATTTTGCGCTGTTTTTGAAACACCTGTTGTCTATACAAAGATTGCTACAACAGTCAGAATCATAAGAACAGGTTGCGCCATCAACCATGCATTATGGTGCAGCCGTGGTAAAAGGGGTAAATGTGCCCGATTCAACCAATGATTTCACACTGCCAGGTTCGGGTTTGGTCCAAAGCGAACATTCCGGTGAATTTGCACATACCAATTTTGTGTCTGGAATTGTGGTATTTTCCACCGCCGTGGCAAAGTTTGCCACGACCCCCGCAAGTGCGAGTGAACCCGCATCATCATTTGCATCATATGTTGCGGATCCATCATAGGTTCCAACCTCATCAAACTGGGTTTGGCCGGTGTTTGAATCCACACCATCATAAATAAGGATGTTTCCCTCTGTACCAGATGTTATAATTTTTTCCTGGGTCATGTTATCGACGTATGCCTTGGATACAACATTGTTGTCCGCACCGGCCGCGCCGGCGGCCAGCATTGCAACAACTGAAACAATATGTCCTAATTTCATCCTTTCCCCCGATAAGTAAAGTCTATCAGATAATCTTTTTTTAATGCAAGTGATTTTTATGAGCCAAGTGATTAGGAGTGAGCGGCGCCACTTGTCCCGGCGCAAACACCATTTACACACAGCCCACCACAGCAATATGTGCCACCGTAAATAACATTGCACGATTCGCCATCAGGCCTACATCTGCATACACTATTGACACAATTCTTGCTGCAACAAGAAGAAGTAAGTGCACCGTCTGTGCACGTGGCACCATTAGCATCACATACAAGAGTGCCAAACTTATGGTCGCACGTGCCATTGGTGCAAACAAGTGTGTCACAGCATTCGGCATTGTCACTGCATGTTGCACCGGCAACCTTGCAATTGGTGCATACTGGATGCGCCTGATTACTTGAATCATCGCAATAATTACAGCATCCGGTTGGATTGTTGGTGCAATCGGCACCGTCGGCCAAACACTGTTGCCCACTGCTGGCCACACAGGTGCCATTGCTGCACGTGCCGCCGCAACATTCAAGTTCAGTTTCGCATGGATCCCCAAGGGCCGCGCATGTTAAACAGACGGATGACTTGCTGCCGTTACAATAAAGGCCACTGCAGCAATCCGATTTTTGGTTTACCCCGGAAAATGTACATCTTTGGTTAAATCCTGCACATTGCCCACCACTGTTGACGGGGGTTGTGAACGGACTAAATTTGCCGGATGGGGCGATTCGAAGCGTTGCATTTGCCGTCGGAATGGTCCAAAGTGAACAGTCCAAATTCGCACACACCAACCGGTCATCGGGAACCGTTATATCCTCTAACGTTTGGACCATGTCCGCAACGACCCCCGCAGATACAAGTGAATCCGCATCGGTACTGGCATCATATGGTGCGGATCCGCCATATACATTGGTTGGACGAAAAATGGTTTGGTCGCGATAATCTTCGCTTGAAGTATTTATTGTAACAGGTAAACCATCGTAGGTCGCCCCAACAAAACTTGTTTTATCTTGTCGGGTAACATCAACATACGCCTTGGACGCAAGGTTCGTTCGGTCCGTTGCATTTATCGTTACGGTTGCACATGCCGAACCGGCGGTCAATGTTATAATAATAGAAATAATATATTTTGATTGCATCTTTTTCCCCGACAGCCCAAGTGTATCATATAACCATTTTTTTGCAAGGAAAAAAAAATTTTTGTGCACTGCGTTTGTGGTGACTGACATCGTGTAAAAAATGGAAATAAACATTGACTTTTGCGTGTTTATGGTTCATAATCACTGCGCAAATCCCGAAGATTGCCATTTTAATCAATCCTGTATGCGGTATTGCATAAGGCACATCATCCGTTGAGTTTCAACCTTGGTGTTGGTTTTCTTTGTGGGGCAAACAGTTAACAAAAAAAGGAGCAAAATATGGCAACTGTTATTCGTTTGGCGCGTTATGGTGCAAAAAAGCGTCCGTATTATCACATTGTTGTAACAGATTCGCGTAATGCGCGTAATTCCGGTAATGTGTTAGATGTTGTGGGTAAATACGACCCGATGTTGGCGCGTGATAATGAAAAACGCGTAATTCTTAAGGTTGATGAAATCAAGGCGTGGATGGCAAAGGGTGCAAAACCGTCCGACCGTGTGTATCGTTTCTTGGCGAACGCAGGGTTGGTTGCAAAGCGCGCAATTCCGGTTCAGACAAAGAAAAATCTGCAATCTGAAAAAACATTACAAAAGATAAAGGACAAGGCCGATAAAGCCGCAAAACTGGCCGAAGAAAAAGCCGCCGCAGAGGCAGCCGCCAAAGCCGCAGCCGAAGCACCAGCAGAAGAACCTGCAACAGAGGCCACAGCGGAATAATGCAGTATCAGAAAACCAAACTTTCGCCGTACCCAAATTGGCTTTGTCGCAAGGCGTTGCGTTTCGTGTTTGATACGCTCGATTTCGATACCGATTATGCCAAGAATACTGTACGCGAAAGCTATCTTTTGAATCTTGGAATTTTGCGCGAATATGCCCGTGATAATCATTTGGATGAAATGTCTTTTATCTTGGATATTCATGATATTTTGCTAAAATCTGAAAAGGCGCATGAAATCTGATAATCGCATCTTGGTTGGAAAAATTGTTGCACCCCAAGGAATTCGGGGCGAGGTTCGCGTTCAGACCTTTACCGAAAAACCGTCGGACTTTCAAAGTTTGGCGGTTTTCGGCGACAAAATTCCGGCCGGCACGTTGCACTTTGTGCGCATAGTTCCAAATACAAATGTCGTGATTGCCCGCGTTGATGGGGTCGGCGATCGGAATATGGCAGAAACTTTGCGTGGCACAGAATTGTATGTCAATCGTGATGATTTGCCCGCGCCGCGTGATGGCGAATATTATCAGGCGGATTTGATTGGTATGACCGTTGTGCGTAGCAGCAAAGAATTGGGGCGTGTTGCATGCTTTCAAAACTTTGGTGCCGGCGACATTATGGAATTAGAAAATGGCGAAATGGTGTCTTTTGCTGGGGCGAGTGTAGATTTCGAAAAGAAAATAATAACGGTAAAATAATAAAAAGGGGGAAAATATGTATAGAACCTTTAATATTCAAATTATAAGTGAACAATGTCCAGATGGCCAGAAAACTTGTCCGGTTCAAGAATATCTTGGAAAACAGCAATTGCTCCGTCCAACAATAAATGAATCTTTATATGCGCCTGCAAAATCGCTTCAGGTGGACGAATTTGTTGCGCTTTGGAATGAGATGAAAAACATTTGCGCGAATTGCAAGAGCAAATAAAAAAGGGACACCTATGCGAACGATATATATAAATGAAGAACCTGTGCGTGTTGAAACCGGATGTGGATTGCGGCCGCTGCATAAATGTCCTGTTCAGGTTTGGGCCGAACGCCCAAATATTACCGCTACTATAAATAGAATTTTGCCGTGGCGGCCGATAATTCGCCTATGGACATATGACGCCCCAAGTAGATTTAGCAAACAAGTTCAAAACCTGTGTGATAGTTGTTGCTATGGCGAGGCGTTTAAAATAAGACAAAAGCAACAGGCTTCAAGATGAACATGTTTGAACGGTTTGTTTATTCAATGATAACTAGCAGGGATAGAAATTGTCTGCCGCCCGAAGAATGCCCGGCAATAAAGGCGGAATGCGATAAAAAAAGCGCACAAGATGTTCTCATATTATGCGAACAGTGCTGGAATAAGTTAAATAAAAAACAAAGGTGAAATAACATGCGAACTTTTTATGTAAACGAGGCAGAAGTCCAAAAATCTTTAAAATGTCCGGCGGGATTCGCAACGTGCCCGGCGTTCGATTTTTTAAAACTTTGTCCGAATGTGCGATACAGTATGCAAGGGCCGTTTAATGTGTCGGTTTTTATTGGACCGGTACAAAATCCAACTGCGATTTCTTTAAAGATTCAATCACTTTGTGATGAATGTTTGCCACGTGAAAAACACCATATAAGACCCCAAAGGGAGCGCTAGGGTGCACTTTAATATACTGACTGTTTTTCCAGAAATGTTTCCGGGGACCCTTGGTGCCGGGGTGGTTGGGCGTGCGCACGCCAATGGAATCTGGTCGTACACGGTCATAAATATTCGCGACTTTGCCATAAACGATTACGGCAGTGTTGATGACACTCAATTCGGTGGTGGCGCGGGCATGGTTATGCGCCCCGATGCATTGGGGGCGGCGATTGATTCAATCAAAAATCCGGGGAAAATTATATATTTTTCGCCGCGGGGGGCGGCGCTCTGTCAAAAAATGGTGCGCGGGTTTGCGGAAAATCCGGAAAATGCGGTTTATACCCTGCTCTGTGGTCGGTACGAAGGAATTGACCAGCGGGTTATCGAAGAGTATAATATCATGGAATTATCCATTGGCGATTACATCTTATCTGGTGGTGAAATTGCCGCGCAAGTTTTTATTGACAGCACGGTTCGCGTGTTGGATAATGTCCTTGGTGGCGGTGCGGAATCGACCGCTGCGGAAAGTTTTGAAATCGGGGGGTTGGAATGGCCGTTATATACCCGCCCGTCGGTATGGCGTGGACGGAAAGTCCCAGAAGTCCTGCTGTCTGGCCATCACGGCAATATAGAACGGTGGCGGAAACAACAATCGGACGAAATAACAAAAGAACGTCGTCCGGACTTAATAAAGGAAAATGAAAAATGAACATTATTAAAAAAATCGAAGAAAAAAATATCGCAAAGGTCAAAGGCGACAAGGTTATTCCGAACTTCAAGGCCGGTGATACTTTGCGTGTGCATGTGAAAATCAAAGATGGCGACAAATTCCGTATTCAGTTATTCGAAGGTGTCGTTATCGCGCGCGATGGTGGCATGGGTAATACCGCATCGTTCACGGTTCGCCGCGAATCTTATGGTGTTGGTGTTGAACGCAAGTTCCCACTGTACAGCCCGGCAATCGAAAAGATTGAAAAGGTTCGTATCGGGCGCGTGCGTCGTGCGAAATTGTTCTTTTTGCGGAAATTGTCCGGTAAAAAGGCGCGTATTGTCGAAGATTTGGCGGCGGCAAGCGCAGAAAAAGGCGCAAAAGCCGAAAAGAGCGAAAAATAAATTCCCATCTGATTCACAAAAATCCCGCAAATGCGGGATTTTTTTAGTACTAGCATCTTTTTTTACGTTTGTTGTGTTTTTGATAATATGCGGTTAGCAAGAATACGGTCACAATAAATACCAAATCTAGTGTGGCGATAAATATCACACCAACCTCTGGTGTTTCCAACAGAACATACCCCAAATAAGACAAATCGGTTGTGATCCACACGAACCAAGATGTTAAACTTAAATCATCGGCATGCCGTGTCTTTAATATCTTAATAATCTGGGGAATATAGGCAACAAATTCCAAAATGGTATAAACAGATAAAAATGCATAAGCAATTATTTCCTTCATAAAAATCCCCTTTCAAGACAACAGGAGAATTATATCATAAAATCGGTGTAAAGGATAGGATTTTTAATAATCCATTATTCGCGACCACCGTTTATTCTGTGCAGCAAGTTACCATCGATCATCCTTTGGTTCCTTGCCTTAATATTATCGTCCATCTGTTTGTCTAATTTTGCAAGATCCCGGCGTTGTTCTGCAATCCAATTTTCATCGCTTGCGTGGTTAGTAAAGTCCCGCAATATAAAATCCAGGTCGCCACCACGAGCCAAACTATTGGTCGCATTTTTATATTCTTCCGATCGCGGCCTATAAGCCAAAACTTGTTCCGCATACCATTTAACGGCTCTTATTTCCTGGTCGGTCAATGCTCGACCCAATTTTTCATTTTTTACTTGTTCCAAAGGTAAATTACCGGATTTGACCTTTTTTGTACCGGATTCAAAATCTTTTTTTGTGACCATATTTACACCTCTTTTTTTATTAAAACACAAACCAAACAATCGTGGTTTATAAACGCCCCGGTTTACCAAGGTTTTTCATACACACCCGATGTTTCATAGCCTCCATTTGGCTTTTATTTCGTTGTTTTTTCATCTGAGACCAAGCTGTATCATTTCCATGTGCCTTAAAAGATTGCAATATATTATCAATATTTCCAGCAACAACCAGTTCCCGAACCCCGCTTTCATAGCTTTCTGAATTCGATGCCAAAATCGCAGCCCACCATTTAACGGCGGTTAATTCTTCTTTGGTCAACACACGTTTCAGTCCTTCGTTTTTTAGTTGTTCCAGAGGTTCCACGCTGGATTTAACCTTTTTCGTACCGGCTTCAAAATCTTTTTTTGTGGCCATAATCAACTCCTTTGTTCATTACAGATGCCCAAATTATATCACAAACCATTCCAAAAAGCAACTTTGCCGACACTTCACTTTTGTCGTACAAACGGCAATCTGTCGCGCAGTTTTTTATCTTTGGTTTTCGATTGTTCCTTTACCAAAAAATCTTTTTATTTTTGTGCTAATTGGCAATTCTTTTTGTCTTTTGGATAATTCTTGTTGTCTTTTCTTCATCTCGGCGGTCCAAATTGGGCAATCGGGGACCAATGGCGGCAACCCCAGGCAGGCGTTTACTTCTTTGACCGAAATCAGACGTTTAGATTTTACATTCGCCAAGTCGTCTATAAAGGATTTAAATTCCCGAAAATGTTCGCTGGCCCGTTCACAGATTTGGCCATTTACACTGCAAATATATGTTTGTGTGTCCCAATCTTGCAATTCATACAAAGGTTCCATTTCAATTTCTTTTGCCATTTTTATTGTCCTTTTTATATGGTTTAATCGCTATAATCTGCGGCGACAAGATGCCCCTGTAATCGCACCGCCAATTGGTGCCATGTTTCCTGGTATTTATCGATAATTGCCCCAATCTCGCTGGGTTTGGTTTTATACGGCACATCGATTTGCACACCGCGGAACACCATCCAAACATTGGTTTGATAATCGTACGATATCTGAATTGATGCACCAACCGCAGTTTCGACATACGTTCCAACAGATGGGGTAAATTTTATACTGGGCCATGGTCGCCCATCGAATTCATTTGGCATATGCATGACATAGGATCCAACCAGTTTGTTATCATCGGAATAGTATTTGTATGGTCGTATATGACTGCGAATAATTTGTTTAAGGGTTATTCCCGATTTTGGCTTTTTACAGTTAAACCGAAAATATACACCATTGGCATCACATGGCCGGCCATATTCTTCGGAATCGTGACAAAGTGTCATAAGTTTAGATTTTGCCAGATTTTTAACATTACCATTTTTATCAATTGCGCCACTTTTTACATCATCGCGATATGCATACACCAATTTTGATACCGCGTTCGGTTTGATAACGTCCCACAATATCCCATATTTAAAAATAACCTCGTTATAATATGTGTTTGAAATATCCCGAAATTTTTCAGGCATTGTTCGAATCAGACGTGCGGCCACTAAACTGGCCAGGGTAAGTTCGGGGCAATCCGAAAATTTTTCTGGGTTGACTTCTTGCAAGGCACCAATTCGGACACGAAATATTTCCGGCAATTGGTCAATTTCGGATTTGTGCCGGTCCAATTCCTTATTCAGTTCGATTGTTTGTTGATCGCGAAATTCTTCCTCTGCCTTGGCCGCAATCTTTGCCATTTCTTCATCCGACTTAACCCTATAGACATGTTTATCATACGAATTCGACATGTTTTGCCTTTTTATTATCGCGAAATTTTGGTTATTTTATTGAATAATTCAACCAAGATCACCGAAAATTTATGCTTTACAATTTTTTTATTTTTTCTTCTCCATGGCACCCACCAAGAACTTCAATTTCTTATCAAGTTCCTTTTCAAACAAAGAAGCGGCGTTTATTTCTGGGACAAACCAACCATCACCCATATCAACATAATTAACATAATTGTGTTTATTATTTTGAGCCATTTTTCATCCTTTTTATTACCTTTGGTTTTATGGGTATGGTACTATAAAATCACGGCAAGTCAACGATAAATACCCCCACTAACACTAACCACTTGCACTAGCCACTTTTTTTAATTTGACTTATCGGCGATATGGCGGTAGTATATGGGTGATGAAAAAAGTTTTCGTTTCTTTGTTGGTCGTGTTTTCTGCGTTTGCGGCGCATGCGTATATTGACCGTGATACCGCGGTGCTCCAGGTTATGAACAAGGCCGCCGGCAAGACGCAAACGATTATGGCGCCCGTTGGGCGTGCGGTCGGTTTTGAAAAGTTAAATATAACCGTGCGCGCGTGCAAGCAATCTGATCCTTTTGATGCGGAAAATTTCTACGCGTTCACGGAAATTTCGCGTGGCGATGGTGGTATGATTTACAGCAACTGGTTAGATCGCAACAATCCTGGTAAAAACCCGGTCCAAAATGCCGACTATGATATATGGCTTGTGCGGTGCGAATAATTCCGAATTGGGGGGATGATATGAAAAAAATTCTTGTTCGTGGGATAGTTTTTTTCGTCGGTGTTGGTGTGTTGCTGCTCGCAATATTTGTGTTCTTTACTTTGCCACGGCGTGATGCCGCGTTGGAAAGCGCTTACTTGAAAGATTGGCGTGGTGCAACGGTTGAGCGGCGGATTGCCGCGGCGCGCGTTTTGACCGCATCTGAAAAGAATCTTGAATTGTTGGTGGCGTGCGTGGATAAAATGGCTACACTGCCAGATTCCGCAGATATGCAGGTGCGCGATGCAATGGAACTTTGTTTCGTTGGAATACAATTAAAGAATAGTACATACGAAGAATAATGTGGCGTTTAATATTTCTGGTTCTTTTGTTTGGGTGCATAGGCGGCAATTTGGACTCGGATTTTGGCGCGGGCTATGTTGGTGCGCGGTATGTAAATGACCCGTTGGGTGAAGGGCGCGCGCCGGATAACGACCCGCTTATTCGATTTGATGCGTTCGATTGTACAACCTTTGTTGAAACGGTTTTGGCGGACGGTGATGTTCAGAAATTAAATAAGATTAGGTATGCGAATGGCGTGCCGGATTTTGTTCAGCGAAATCATTTTATCGAAACAGATTGGATTACCAATAATTCTGATATTGTTAAAAATGTGAGTGGTCGATATGCGCCGACCGCTGTGCATACGGTTACAATTGACAAGAAAAACTGGTTCAAATCGAAGCATAATATGGATACTGATTTTGCGCCACGCACCGTGCGTTTGGAATATATCCCGTACAGGTATGCCGCGGACATAAAGGTTGCGCGGCCGGTTGTGGTTTTGTTCCTGCGCGATAATCCAAAGATTCGTGATAAAATCGGCACTGATTTGGCGGTGCGACATATGGGATTTCTGTTGCCGGCGGGTACCTTGCGCCATGCTTCGCGGCGGGCGGGCGCGGTTGTTGATATGGACTTTCGTAAATATGTGCAAAGAATGATGGAAAGTCCAAAAAATTTGGGTATAATGATTCTGGAAATAAAAAAATGACGAACGATACGATTATTAAAATGGATATGGGTGCGGTCGCCGGCAATAGGTCGGCTGGCGATACAGTGCTGTGTTTGGGCATTGAATCTTCGTGCGATGAAACAAGTGCGGCGGTCGTTGATTCAAACAAAAATATCCTTTCTCACATAATATATTCACAAATTCCGGAACATCAGAAATATGGTGGTGTTGTGCCAGAACTGGCGGCGCGGGCGCATATATTGGCGATTGACGAAGTGATAAATCTTGCGCTGTCGCGGGCAGGCAAAACATTGGCAGACATCGATGTTATCGCGGCGACCGCGGGGCCGGGCCTGATTGGTGGGGTCTTGGTCGGGTGGATGGCGGCGACCGGTATGGCCCAGGCGACCGATAAACCATTGGTGGCCGTGAATCATCTGGAGGGGCATGCGTTGGTGCCGCGCCTGTGCGCGACAACGGCGGACGATACACGCGCAAATGTCGATGTGGAATTTCCTTATTTGCTTATGCTTGCGTCTGGCGGGCATTGCCAGATTTTATTGGTGCGTGGTGTTGGACAATATGAACTGATCGGGCAAACATTAGACGATAGCGCGGGCGAAGCGTTTGACAAGGTTGCAAAAATGTTGGGGCTGGGGTATCCCGGCGGGCCGATTGTTGATAAATGCGCAAAGTTGGGCAACCCGCGGGCCTTTGATTTTCCGCGCCCGCTAACCGACAAGCCGGGCTGTGATTTTTCATTTAGTGGTATCAAAACCGCGGCGCGTGCAATGCTGGCCAAACATGAAGCCCCCTATTCTGACGAATTCATCAATGATTTTTGCGCATCGTTTCAGGCATCTGTTGTCGATTGTATTATAAACCGCCTTGGTAACGCTATGAAGTCGGATGCTGTTCGGGCGTATGCACCAAAAACACTAGTCGTTGCGGGCGGCGTTGCGAAAAACAGCGCGATACGCGCGGCGATGGAGGATTTGGCGCGCCAGCACAATATGATTTTTGCCGCACCGCCGATGAATTTGTGTACCGATAATGGCGCAATGATTGCATGGGCGGGAATTGAAAATTACCGTGTGGGCAAAATAGTGCATGAACCGATTGCACCGCGCCCGCGTTGGCCATTGACAGAGTTATAAAATCCGTGTAAAATAGCCCTTATGAAAACTTATGCGGAAAGATACGAAGATTTTACAAGGGCGACGGTGGAACTCGCCGAAAAGATTCAGGCGGCAAATAAAGATAAATTTGCCGCGGAATATACTTTGCCCCAGGTTACTTTTGCATTACGAAATATATATAAAGATCCGATTTTTCATACTAAATTTGTCAGCAGCAAAATGGAAGATAACAAATGGTCTTCGGGATTTTGTGCAATGGCAAGTGTAATTATTTATGAGATGTTCGGTGGCGCGGATGTTTGGAATTTGATGGCAATACGGTACAATGATTGGAAACTTGGGTCTGTCGTTTTTCTTCAAGATAAGGCCACTGGAATAAATTTCGGCACAACAGGTGAACACTTTTACCCTGAAAAAGTTCCGTACGAGATTGGCAAACCATTGAATATTGAAAGGTTAAAAACTCCAAATAAAGAATTGCTTAAAAAAGTTTTGAATTTTGAACTAAGGAAGTTATAAGTTATGCAAAAACCGGAACCGTTTGTTAAACCTGATATGATTTTTTCTGTGACCGATGCTTCGGCATTGCTTAAAAACGTGGTTGAAACCGCGTTCCCGGTTATAAAGATTCGCGGTGAACTGTCGCAAATCACGCGTGCGACTTCGGGGCATATGTATATGACGATAAAGGATTCCGGGGCCGCAATGTCTGTGATTATTTGGCGCGGAACACCGGTGAATTTTGCGCTGTCCGAGGGATTAGAGGTTATAATTACCGGAAAACTTACGACTTACCCGGCGCGCAGCAATTATCAGATTGTGGCAAACAGTATTGAAATGGCCGGCGTTGGTGCAATCCTTAAAATGCTTGAAGAACGCAAACAGAAATTGGCGGCCGAGGGGTTGTTTGACACATCGCGTAAAAAGCCGTTGCCAAAATTGCCAACTACAATCGGTGTGGTAACAAGTCCGACCGGTGCCGCGTTCCAAGATATTCAGAACCGCCTGCGCGAACGGTTTCCGGTGCATGTGATTTTGTATCCTGCGACCGTCCAAGGCACAACCGCCGCGGCTGAGGTTGCGGCCGGTGTCGAATACTTTAACCGTGCGAAAAATGTTGATGTTATAATTGTGGCGCGTGGTGGGGGGGCATTGGAAGATTTGTTGCCCTTTTCCGAAGAAATCGTTGTGCGCGCGGTCGCAAACAGCCAAATTCCGGTTATAACCGGCGTTGGACACGAACCGGATTGGATGTTGGTTGACTTTGCGGCGGACTTTCGGGCACCAACACCAACCGGCGCGGCTGAGGCAGTTGTGCCAACGAAAATATCACTCGTTCAAGACCTGGAAAATCTGGGGCATCGGTTGTCGGTGGGTTTTGCGACAAAGTTCATAAACCTTAAACAAAAAATTGAAAACATAAATGTAAAAAGCCCGCGGCAAATGCTGATGGAGCGGACGCAAAGAATTGACGATATCACGCGAACGCTGGGTGTTATAATAAATGCAAAAATGACTGACGCGAAACATAAAATGGAAATTGTTGCGCGTATGCCTGATATACTAAACAATAAAATGTTAAACCTGCGGCGCGGATTGGAACATATGGGGCAAATGCTAAATTCGTTGGGGTATAAGAATGTGCTAAACCGCGGTTACGCCATTGCGCGCGCGGCGGACGGCGCGATTATATCAAGTGCCGTGGTGACCACCAAAATCGCATCGGTTGAATTTGCAGATGGAATTATAAATATCTAGGATTATTTTTGTTTTGTTTGTAAAATATATTCCTGTACGTCCATGGCCGTATTTTCGTTTAACCATTGTGCCACAATGTGTCGATGGCAAAACTTTTCCGGCGTTTCGAAACACAGTAAAACGATATCTGTTCCAAAATTTTGAAGTTCGCTTGCCACCACGATTGGATTGAGTGCGGCCAATACAGTTTCATTGTATTTTACGGTGTACCATTCCTCGGATAATTTTTTATCGTGCCATTCCTTCCACCATGAATACTTCGGTGCCAATTTTTTATATGTTTTTCCTGTGTATCCGTCAGGTGTCCACCCAGATATTCCAACCGGAGTCAGGCCATTTTGTTCGTATTCTTTGGTTTTTGCCCAATATCCTGTATATATCATGGCTTTATTCCTTTATTAATGTTTTTGCGGTGGCGATTGATTCAGGGGTTATTTCCGCACCACTGATTATTCGTGCAATTTCGTTTAATCTTTCATCGCCGGTAATTTCGCGCACGTCCGTTGTGGTGGTTTCGCCGTTCGTTGTCTTTTCAATTTTGAAATGGCGGTCGGCAAAGCCCGCGACCTGGGCCGAATGGGTTATAACAATTGCCTGGGAATCATGTGCAAGGCGATTTAGACGACTGCCAACTGCACTTGCGGTGGCACCGCTGATTCCGGTGTCAACCTCGTCAAAAACAAAAGTATGCGATGCATCGTTGTCCGCCAAGACCACGCGCATGGCAAGCATCAAACGCGCAAGTTCACCACCCGATGCCGCGCGATGTAGTGGTGCAAACGGCATGCCGGGGTTTGTTTTTATCATAAATAACACATCGTCCGCGCCCGTCGCCGATGGTTCGCGCGGCATGATTTCAATATTAAAATCCGCATTTCCAAGTTTCAAATCCGGTAATTCGCAGAGCAACCGCGACCGCAATTCTGCCGCCGCACGACCACGTCCATTGGTCAGTTCCCGCGCCGCCGATTGATATGCGTCGCGCGTTTTCGTAACAATTGACTTTAACCGTTTTAATTCGTCATCTGAATTAGTTATGGTGTGTAACTCTGATTCCATCTCTGCCAATTTTTGTGGCAATTCATCGGCCACAACATGATGCTTGCGTGCCGCTGCACGAATTGCAAAAAGTCGTTCCTCTATCGAATCAACAGTATCCGTATCAATTTCGTTTGGCGCGATTTGTTCGGCAACGCGCGCGACAATTTCCGCCGCGTTATACAGGTTGTCAATTTGCTCTGAATACGGATTCGGTTCGCCCCGCACCCGTTCCAAGATATGCGCAACCGTGAAAATTTGCGCGTCCAATGTGTCGCCACCGCGACCCATCGCCGCAACCGCATCCGCCAAAACCGCCGCGTTCTTTTCGGCGTTTATCATATCGGCGCGTTTGTTGGCAAGTTCGGTTTCTTCGCCGGGATGCACGTTTAATGCGCGCAGTTCCGCAATGTTGTGTTCCAAATATTCCTGTTCCGCCGCGTTTTTATTAAGGAAATCTTGCACTTCTTGTAACTTTTTCGTTGCTGCATGATATTCGTTATATGTGTTCGCCACACGTTCCAAGATATTTGCAAAACCGTCAATATTCTTGGTTGCAAAATTATCAAGTGCGACGCGATGTGTTGTCGGGTCAAGCAATGTGTGATTTGCAAACTGACCGTGGATTTCCAACAATAAATCACCGACCGATTTAAGAACACGCACCGAAACCGGTGTGTCGTTTATCCAGGCGCGGCTTTTACCATCCATACCAAGTGTTCGGCGCAATATGATTGTACCATCACATTCGATTCCTGTGTCATCAAGAATCGCATTCGCGGCCATGGGACACGAATCAAATTCCGCCGTAACCGATGCGCTGTCAGTGCCATGACGAATGAGGCCAATATCCGAACGTGCACCAAGCGCAAGCGATAACGCGTCAAGCAATATACTTTTTCCGGCACCCGTTTCACCTGTCAGAATATTCAACCCCGAACCAAATTCAAGATTTAGTTTATCAATAAGAACTATGTTAGAAATCGTTAAATGTGTCAGCATATCAATGTAATAATACCCCTTTATATTACATTTTCCAGTGTAAAATCATTCAGCCAAAGGATTTTACATTTGATGTTAAAGTCCGGAAAAATTTCCTTTAACAATTTATAATATTCCATTAATTGCACGCGATATTTTTCATAATACTTTTTCTTGTTCGCATCTGTTTTGTAATCTAAAACAACAACTGTTTTTGTGTCTTTGTTCACATACAACCGGTCGACACGGCGACTTAGGAACACGCTATCGACATAACCCGCCAACGGAACTTCGGTCCGCGAAAGCGGTCCCATAATTTCAGATAATTCTGTATGAGTTTTTATCTTTGAAACTATATCTGCCGGCCCAACAAAATCACCATTTTGAAATCTAATCTTTGCCATTTGTGCATGCATATCTGTACCAGCGGCGGTTGCAAATTCTGCCGATTCAATATCATGCATAATTTTGTTTAATTTAGTTTGCTGCATTAGAAATCCTTATAATACCATCGGTTACACCAACCTTTTCTGCCAAGGTTTTCCATAACATATTATGCCAAGAAAGTTCGGGGGCGTTTTTGTTCTGCGAAAAACCATATATATAAAGTTCATCACGCGCGCGCGTCATCGCAACGTAAAGCAAGCGGAAGTTTTCTTCGGTTGATGCACGTGTCGTGCGCGATTTAATTTTCTCAAATTCAGGGCTATATTCTTTTGGCGCGCGCGCAGTCCAAAGCCAAACTGGCAAATCATCAACATCTCCCGCAAGGTTATATAATGATACAGGTCGTGGCATCGATACAGTATCAATCAAAAATACCACGCGCGATTGTAGGCCTTTGCTGCCATGAACCGTTACTATACGGACCCCGCCCCCAGAATCCATATCGCGCTTTATTTCCGCCGCCCCCGTTATGAACCATTTGATAAAGTGCCGTAATGTTCCAGGACACGTTCTTTCGTACGACAAGCAAATCGTCATAAATTCTTCCAATGGATCAAGTATATGCACACCTAATGCCGCAACCATTTTTTCGCGCATACCACGATGATTCAAAACATAACTAAAAAATGTATAAGGGCCAGATATATTATAAACCTGAATAAAATCAGAAAGAATTTCAAATACATCTTTATGTTTTTCGGCCAGCAAACCAAAAACACTTTTATCTTTATTTCTGTTCGCACATAACTTATAAATATCGTTTTCAGCAAACCTAAACATCGGGCTTTTTAGCACACAACACAAACTGTAATCATCTTTTGTGTTCATACAAAACCGCAACAGATTCATCAAATCTTTGATAACAGGAAATTCTGGCAAAACAATCCTGTCGCTACCCGCGACCGATATTCCGCGCTGTTTAAGGGCAAAAGTCATGGGCGCAACAAGTGGCGCACGCTGACGCACCAAAATCATAAAATCATTTGGTTTATACTTTCCTGTTGATAAAAGCATTGCGATTTTGTCGGCTATATTCGACACATATTGTTTGCGAACTTTTTCTGTTGAAAGTTCAGAATCGCGCGACGACACCAATTCGTGCATTTCAACCAAACCGGGCACGCCAACCCGAAAACATTTGTGCGGATTATTTATAAACCCGGTCTCAAACGCAACATTTTCATCACCGAAAAACATATCAACCGTTTGCAAAATCGGCTCGGTTGAACGAAAACTTTGTGTAAGTGGAACTTCCCTAATTTCACGAACATTGTTTTTGATATATTTTGATATTTCCTGTTTGCTCTTTATAAAAGCATTTGCATCCGCGCCTTGGAAACCATAGATAGATTGCTTTGTGTCCCCAACAACAAACAGCGAATGCGGCATATCGGACGCATCACCTTCGGTAAAAAAGTCGCCCGCCAACATTTGCAGAATTTCCCATTGTATAGGCCCGGTATCTTGCGCTTCGTCCACCAATATATGTGATAAAGACAAATCAAGCCCAGACAAAATCCAGCCCATAGTTTCAGGGTTAGAAAACAAACGATGTGTGTATAAAATCAAATCTTCAAAATCGAGGACATTTTGTACCGCCTTTAATTCGCGGTATTTTTGTGCAAATGCCGCCGACAAATCAAAAAGCGCAAGTGAATCATAATAAATTTTTTCGTTTATATGTCGAACATTTAATTCAAAAACACGGCGGCTTTCATCTGCCAAATATGAATAGTTTAGACCGGTTTTTATCGGTGTACCATCGTTGGTTAAATATGCGTGTTTATATTGTTCGAAATCTATTGATGAATCAATGTATTGTTCGGTCAATTCAATTAAATTTTTTAATTTTGTTCCAATCTTTTTTTCGGTCCTGGCTTTTTCGACTATTTCTTTTAACTTTTCGACAGAAATATCAGGATAAGTATCGTTTTTTTCAAAATGTAAATTAAGGTTTTTTTTAATCGTATCAATGAAATAATTCCTATATTTAACAAAATCTTTTACCATAAAAAAATGCTTTACCTGCTGTTCAAGATACTTTAATAAATCATCAATTTTATGCTCTGATATTGTTCCAACAAGGTAATCAAACGCATTACTAACCCGTGTATCGTTGTGCGAAGAATTAACAAGTTTATCGAGCGCATCGTGCAACAAAACCCTTTGTGGTGCATCGGATATCAATGACCATGACGGGGATATGCCGGCCTCGGTTGGAAAACGGTGTAAAATTTCTTCACAAAACCCATGTATAGTTTTTATTTTAAGCAAGTCAGGGTTATCAATATACCTAAAAAAAACCGCCCGCGCGTGTGCGAGATCAGCGTCCGTAGGCGCGGTGTTTTTTGATACGCCTAAAAGCAATTCGCGCAACTCATCATCATTTGCCATTGCCCAATTCCGTAGCGCACCAAGTATGCGTCCGCGCATTTCGCCCGCCGCCGCGTTGGTATAAGTAAGGCATAAAATTCCAGAACTTGGCGAATTATCACGAAACAGAATACGCAACAATCGTTCAATTAACACGCTCGTTTTTCCGGTGCCGGCGTTTGCCTGGACCCAGACATTTCTTGTTGGTTCGGCGGCAAATTCTTGTTCGGGTGAAAGGGTATCTTTTTTTATCATTTATGTCCTTGCTTTATTGTTTAAATTTTATTATAAATAACACCGAACTGCAAGGAATAATAAAATTTCACATTACTGTGGGGGGAAAAGATGACTTTGACAGATATATGGATTATGGTTGGTTCGGTAATTGGCGCATTATTTGTCGGCGTGTTGATTGCGCTGTTCTTTATTTCCCGCCGTTCACAGCGTGTGATGCAATCTGTGCTTGACATTATGACGGCACCTGACCGCGCACGAATAACGGATGCTTCGCGTGTTTTACAAACAATTATGGCGGACGAAATTGCTAAAATTTCCGCGTGTTTTACCGAAATTCGCGAAACATTAAAAACACAAATTGGTGTGGCAGAAAAGTTACGCGGCGAACTTGCCATGCGTAACGAGAGTTTGGTCAATATCGCGAACGATGCGGTTATGCGCGTTTCACAAATGACGGATAGGGTTGATAATACTGTAACAGGGTTGCGTGAGGTTGTTGATTCTGAGGCATGGGGTGATGTTGCGAACGCGACCGATAGGTTTGCCGCAACGGTTTGGGAAACACTTACAAAAATAACAGAAACAACTAAGGATTCATCTGATAAAATTGCAACAATTGACGAAAAAATTGCCGATTGGACCGAAAGCACAAAAAATCTCGCAAATGAATTAAATGGCACAATTGATACGGCGGTGGAAAAATTTCAACAAATGTCAAATGAATCTGATGGCATGAAAAATGATATTACCGAATTGACCAAGGACGCGGTCGAAGGTTTCGGAAATATCAAGTCATCCGCCACAAATTATGAAGGCATTCTGAATAATAACAATAAAATATTGAATACGTACCTTACAAAACTTGAAACTTTTGACCGTCAAAGCAAGAAACAATTGACAAGTCAGATGAACACCCTTACTAATACCGCAAATATTGTCGGGGCTCAGGTTATGTTGACGGAATCTTCGGTTGAAAAGCAATTGCGCAAACTTACCGAAATTGTCGAAATGGTTATCAAGAGTGCGACTGAAACAGAAAGTTCTGTGCGAGGTATATCGAGTGAGTTGTCCGGCCTTACCAATCATTTCGAAACGGAAATCAAAGAATTTGCGACTGATGTCGTTTCCGAACTGCAAACCGTAGCTGGGGTTGCAAATACAACGCTCAAAGATACCAAGACGGCTGCTGGTGCGTTTTCTGAATCTGTAAAATCCATGGCGACCGGTGTGCGTGAAACACTTATCGAAATGAACGCGGCACATACGCAATTGTCCGGTCAATCCGAAGGCCTTATCAAGATGTCTGTGGACACAACCGCACAGTTAAAGCCGTTGTCTGAATTGATTGAAAAATATTATGCCGCCCTGCCCGCGTTGGCGCAAAGTTCGGATGATGCCGGCGTGCGCCTTGGTGCGATTGTCGCCGAATTGGACGCCAAGATCTCGACTATGCGCGATACGGTCGCAGGGGCAACGGAATCTGTTTCTGAATCTGCGGCGAAACTTGATACCCTTGCGGGTGCATCACGTCAACAGATGATAGATTTAATGTCTGACTATGCCAAGGCGGTTGATACGATGCAGACGCTTAATAAACAAATGGCTGTTGCGCGTGCCGCCGCACCAATGGAAGCGATAAGTACCTTGACCAAGGGAAACCCGGCACCCGCGGCCAGCAGTCATGATTTCCTTGCACAATCTACACGTGAATTTGATAAGATGTACGAGCAGACGATTGACCTGACCCGCGCGATGGGGACTGATATACCGGATATTGTTTGGAAAAAGTATCATGATGGCGATAAGACAATCTTTGCCAAATGGATGGCCAAGGTTGTAAAGGCTGCAAATAAAAAGCAAATTCGCGATTTATTAAAGAATGATTCTGTATTCCGGTCCCAATCTGCACAATTTGTGCGTGCCTTTGACCGTATCTTGTCGGCGGCGAAACAAACAGATACGGCGGACAAACTGACCGCCGCACTGATTAAAACCGATTTGGGTATTATATATTCCGCCCTTTCGGCCCAGGTTTAACGCCCACGGTCGTTATTTTTCGCCTTTTCTTGAATTAATTCCCAATCTTCATATTATTTTTCGCCTTCTTTTTCTTCTTTGCGTTTTTCGCGCGTTGTATATGAACGCAGGTTATAAAACAAACCTTCGGGCAAATTTTGAACAAAAGTTGTTTTTCCACTTCCAGACTTACCGACACAGCAAAGTAATGACCTTTTCATTTTTTTCTCCTTTGGTTATTTTAAAAAAAACGGTCACCAAAAGGTGACCGCGGTTATCAATCTTCCAAAAAGCTGCGTAGTTTGCGCGCCCGCGTTGGGTGCTTTAACTTGTTCAGTGCCTTTTGTTCAATCTGTCTTATACGTTCGCGCGTAACGCCGATGTATTCGCCGACCTCTTCCAATGTACTGGTTTTATTAGTACTCATTCCAAAGCGTTGACGCAGAACGGTTTCTTCTTTTGGATCCAGTTCCGATAGAATCTGCGTTACAATTTTACGCAAATTCTTTTGTGCCGCCGAAGTGAACGGATTCTTCGCTGTTTCATCAGCAATAATTTCCATACGTGAACTGTCGTCTTCGGTGCCGACAGGTGCCTCCAAAGAAATCGGACGAACATTGACTTTCATCGCCTTGTGAATCTTGTCCACAGGCAAATATATTATCTTGGACAATTCTTCGGCGGTTGGCTGACGGCCGTATTTGTGCATAAACTGACGCGATGCGCGTTGGATTTTGTGTATGTTATCAATCATATGAACCGGGATACGAATTGTTCGTGCCTGGTCCGCAATACTACGCAAAATCGCCTGTTGAATCCAATTTGTGGCATAGGTTGAAAATTTATTTCCCAAACGATAGTCGAATTTATCAACCGCCTTCATAAGGCCGATATTGCCGTCTTGGACCAAATCCGAAAAATCAAGCCCGAGTCCCCTATTACTGCTCTTTTTCGCAAATTTTATGACAAGACGCAAATTCGCCTCTATCATTTCGCGTTTTGCGCGCGCGGCCTCAGTCTGGCCACGGCGGACTAGTTCAACCACCTTTTTATATTCTGCGGTTGGTTGTCCGGTTTCATCAGCAATCGCGGTAATTTCAGATTGAATCTTTAATATATCATCGCCATGCTTTTTCGCGAAGGCCACCCAGTGCGGATTCTTGTGCTTTAACAACTTTTTCACCCAATTGCGGTTTAATTCATTACCAATATATTCGGCCAAGAAATCTTCACGTTTAATCTTATTCGCAAGCGCAAGACGCAACAATTTCCCTTCTAGTCCCATAAGCAACTGGTCGCGTTCCGTCAGGCGATCCATAATTTCCGCGATACGGTCGTCGTTCATGCGAATCTTGCTAACACTTTCAAAGAGCGTAAGACGCATTTTGTTATATTTCGCCTCTAACGCTTCATCAGGTTTCGAAGAAGTCAGCAATTTTTCCATACGCTGGGCCTGAAGTTTTTGCATACTATTAAATGTACGTTTTATCTTGGTGAACAGTTCAGTAATTGTCGGCATCAGCGCTTCTTCCATCACCGGAATCGGAACACCAGAGGTGCTGCGTGGGCTATCATCGCGCTTTATTTCTTCGTCTTCGTCATCATCATCTTCGTCTTCATCGTCCATGTCGTCTTCGACGGTTGGCTCGGTCAGATCTTCAAAATCTTCGTCCGACAAATCATCAACCTGCTCTACGCCTTTCGACTTTAATGTTTCAGAAAGCGCCGCAACCGATTTTTGTTCGGACTCACTGGAATACATCGCCTCCAGATTGATTATATAGCGCAGACGAACTTCTTCATTCAAAAGTTGCTGGTACCAATCAAGCATTGCCTGAATTGTCATCGGGCTTTCGCAAAGGCCGTATATCATTAAACGCGATGCGGCCTCTATACGCTGGGCAATTGCAACCTCGCCCGCCGCGGTCAGTAATTGCACAGTGCCGATTTGTTTCAAATACGATTGGACAGAATCCTGGACCCCCAAAACAAGTGTGCCGGTTTGGCTGCGTTCCAATTGTTTGGCATAATGTTCGTAATCTTCGTCAGAATCAACCTGTTCCGCATCATTATTTAACAAATTGCGGTATTTTTCGGCGTTTTCGTCAGAATCTTCGTCATAATACCTTTCAATGTCCTTTTGATAATTGCCGGTTTCTAATACCTCCAGCCCTAGGTCCTGCTTAAAGAAATCAAGGACTTCTTGGTGTTCTTCTTCGGGAATTTCGTCAGAACCGCATGCGGCATTAAAATCCATTTGTGACAAATAGCCGTTTTCCATCGAAGAAACAGCGAGTTTTTGCAGATTTTCCGGCAATGAATCAACCAATAACCTTGTTGCATCATCAAGTTTTTTGGACATAAAAAACCCTTATGATTTTTTAGTTTATTTCTTTTTCTTTGTTCTTGTTGCCTTTGCGCTTTCCTTGGCGGCCTTGGCAATTGCATCATGCAGTGCAGATTCTGAAACCAACCCCAACACAATCGGGCTTTGGATTTGAATATCCGCATAACTTTTGTGCGTTTTATTACGGACAGATGCAACCGTGTTGTTTGTACTGCGCATAAGTCTTGCAATTTGTCCATCGGTCAATTCAGGGCAATTTTTCAAAATCCATAAAATTCCCCCAAGACGGTTTTGGCGCAAAATCTTTGGCGTATAACCAATTCCCTTTTTGTTTTGGGCATTTTGCGCACGAACGATGCTTTCTTGGAGTGTAAGACGCGCCGTCGGGTCAGATTCGCAAAGTGCAATATCTTCGCGTGTGACCTGACCGTTCAAAATTGGGTTCAGACCCTGAATCCTTTGGGTTTCGGCATCGGCGATATTTTTAACCTCTAATTCATGCAGACCGCAAAAATCGGCAATCTGTTCAAAGGTCAGCGCGGTGTTTTCAATCAACCACAACGCAGTGGATTTCGGCATATACGGGTAATTCATAAGATATCCTCTTTGTCTACTCCGCTAAATATAGCACAATACGCACCATATTCAAGCGGTTTTTTATAATTTTTTTATAGTTTTATATCCCACACTGTTCCTGTTGCGGTATCGCGAACATCAAGTCCTAGCCCAAGTAATTCGTCACGCACCGCATCAGAACGTGCAAAATCACGTTCTTGTTTTGCACGCACGCGTTCGGCAATTCGTTCTTGTATAAAGTTTTCGCTTATATTCTTTGCGGTCAAAAATGCCTTTTTGGTGTTTTCTACATACTTTGTGGCATCCGCCTGCAATATGTTCAGTACACCAAAAAGTTCAACAATATGCCCACATATTTCTTCAAGGTTGTATGCCGAACATGGTTTTCGCAATTCGCCGTCGATAAAGTCAAACCACCCGAACGCATTCGCGATAAGGTGCGATGTATTAAAATTGTCATCCATCGCGTTTTCAAATTCCGCTGTGATTTCGGCAATTTTTTGTGCCGTTTTGGTGGCATCAACCTTTGATTTATCCGCGTCTTTTGCGTCGGCAAGCGTTGAATACATACGGTAAACGTGCCTATGTGCCACCGGGAAAAAGTCATCCGTTATATCAATATCATTTGAATATGTATTTCGAAGTAATGCGAACCTTATCGTGTCGGCATCATATTGTGCAAGCATATCGCGCAACAATATACCGTTTCCTAAAGATTTACTCATTTTTTGACCATTTATTTTCACCAATCCGCAATGCACCCAATATTTTGCAAACTGTTTACCGGTCACAGATTCCGTTTGTGCAATTTCATTTTCATGGTGCGGGAAAACCAAATCGCGTCCACCGCCATGAATATCAATTTGTTCACCAAGGAATCGCATGTTCATTGCGCTGTATTCAATATGCCATCCCGGGCGGCCGCGTCCCCATGGCGATTCCCAATAAATTTCCCCGGGCTTTGCCGATTTCCACAATGCAAAATCAAGTTCATTTTGCTTGCCGGGTTCAGTGTCTTTACGCACCGCAATTTCATTTTTATCCAAATTTATGTGTGACAATTTACCGTATCCCGGGAAAGTGTCCAATTTGAAATATACATCACCGGTATCGGCAACATATGCATGACCGCCATCTATCAATTTTTTGATGAATTCTATGATGTCGTCAATGCAACGCGTTGCGCGTGCCATAACGGTTGGCCGATTATTACCCAATGCATCCATTTGCGCATCGGTTGTGACAATATGTTCTTCGGCAAACTGCATCGGGTCCTGACCGATGGTGTTGGCATTTTTAATTATATTATCATCGACATCGGTATAATTCCGAACATATGTCACATCATAACCCCGATATGCCAAATAGCGGGTTATTACATCAAAAACCACCGATTGGTAGGCGTGTCCAACATGTGCATCGCCGGAAACAGTAATTCCACAGGCGTACATTTTAACCTTGCCTGGGGTTAGTGGGGCAAATTCTTCCTTTTGCCGTGACATAACATTATAAATTCGAAGTGACATAATATAAAACCTTTCGTTGTCCGTATATCATATAACAATAAATAATTTTTTGCAACAGTATAAAGACCTAATTTTCCGCATCATCCGAAAGCGGATGGCACTTTTCATATATATTCATGATTTCGGACATATTTACCTTGGTATAAAGTTGCGTTGTGGAAAGCGATGAATGCCCAAGTAATTCTTGTAAACTGCGCAAATCTGCACCGTCCGACAATAGTGCCGTTGCAAATGTATGGCGCAATGCGTGCGGCGTGACATAGTCCGGCAACTGCAAAAATGCACGCACTTTTTCAATAACCTTTTCCGCCATACGCGCCGACATAGGAAGGCCCCGCACACTGCGGAATAATTCATCGTCCGCCGCGTTCCCGAACGGGCGTAACGCAAGATATTTTTCAATCGCGCGATTGACGGCTGGCAACACGGGGACAATTCGTTCCTTGGAACCCTTGCCCATAATGCGCAGGCTTTCCGGCGCGCCGGCGATGTCGCAATTCTTTAACGATAATGCCTCTGATATACGCAGGCCGCAACCAAACAGCAATGTCACTAATGCCCAATCGCGCGCGGCAACCCAAGGTTCGTTTTCATCAATTGCGTTTATCGCGCCATGCATATCGTCAACGTCCGAAGGTTCAATCGCCTTGGACAATTTCTTTGGGATTTTTGGCGAAGATATTAAATCAATCGCATCATTTTTTATGCCGTGATATTTGGCAAGATACTTGAATAATCCGCGCACCGATGACAGCGCGCGCGCCGTCGATTTGAACGAAAGTTCGCGCCTTTGCCGGTCGGCAAGCCACGAACGAAACGCGATTGTGTCGATTGTTGCGATATCGCCCAGTGCGGGTGCCGCACCAGAAAACCGCGTCATAAATTCCATAAAATCCGCAATATCAGTCCGGTACGCAATCGCCGTGTGCGCCGAATAATTCTTTGTCGCGGTCAGGTATTCGATAAATTCGTCGATTATATCCTGCATATTATTTTATTTCAAAGATTGCGGAAACGCGGACGGAAACATCGGTATCCTTGCCCGTTATTGCACCGCCGGCATAGCCCGAACCAGTGTCCATAACGGCCATTTCCGCCTTGGCGAGTCTAAAATTCGCGGTTGGCGCGGTATATGACCCGCCGTTTGAATATGACACAGCAAGTAATTTACCCGCTTTTTTCCCGACACCAGCGGCAAGGCCGTTTGCGCGGTCACGCGCGTTTTCCACCGCCGTCCCCAGGCACGATTCCAAAACCGGCTTCATCGTTTCGGCCGCAGTAAACATGCGCAGGTTTGTTACGAAAACATCTTCGGCACCTGCGAATTTGTTCAGGACTTTTTCAATCGTGTCAATATCACTTGCCGACACGTCCAATGCGATTGTCGTTTCAATTCCAACGAATTCAGATTTCTGTTTCGTGTGATTCCATTCAGATTTTTCGTAAGAATTAAATTCACTGGTTTGCACCTTGACATCTAAAGTTTTCAAAAAAGCGTTCATTTCCGCAACCTTGGTCGATGCGATTTTCATAGATTTCGCCGCGCTTTTGTCCGTCACACTTACGCGCAGTGTTATCGCCGTCCGGTCTTTTGGCACAGATGTCAAACATTCGCCATCAACACTGATTGTTCGCGGCTGCGCAAATCTGTCAATTGCAAACCACCCAAGCACCAACACGCACACGGCCGCAACCGCGCACCCAAGTAATTTATTATTCATTTTCTTTTCTCCTTTCTTTTTCATTTTATTTTTTCCCAAGAGTTACACGCCGCACGCGCGATAAAGTTTTATCGGCAATTTTTCGCGCAATTTCCGCACCGCCCGCAAGCGCAGAATCCAATTCATCGCGATGATTCATTAGGTATTCATAACGTTCCCGCATTGGTGCCAATACTGAATCCATTTTTTCATAAAGAATTGTCTTTGCCGTGCCGTATCCCATGCCGCCCGCACGAAACATTTCGGCAAACTTTTCAATTTCGGCCGCGTCCGCAAAGTGTTTATACAATTGGAATATGGTTGAAATTTCAGGGTCTTTTGATTCTTCGGGCGTTTTACTATCAGTAATAATGCGCATAATTTTCTTTTTCAACTCCCCAGAATTCGCCATAAGCGGAATTACATTGTCATAAGACTTGCTCATCTTGCGGCCGTCAAGTCCCGGAATAATTCCCGCATCGGGGGCAATTTGCGCATCAGGCAATTTCAAGACATTACCATAAATCGTGTTAAAGTGCCCCGCAATATCGCGCGCGAATTCAACATGCTGTTTCTGGTCGGCGCCAACGGGTACAACATCCGCACCGTAAAGCAATATGTCCGCCGCCATCAAAATCGGGTAAGTATAAAGTCCCATGTTTACGCCCATATCCGCGTCCGCGCCGGCCGCAGTATTGCGATCAACCGCCGCCTTGTAAGAATGGGCACGGTCCATCAATCCCTTTGGCGTTACATTGGTAAGAATCGTCGCCAATTCGCACACCGCCGGCACATCCGATTGCCGAAACAGCAAGACATTATCCATATTTACCCCAATCGACATGATAATCGCGGCGATTTCATAGGTATGCTCACGCACCGCATTTGCATCATGCATAATGTTCAGCGCGTGCAAATCCGCGACAAAAACGATTGTCTTGTGCGCCGCCGAAATGTCCCGAATCTGTCGCAAGGCACCGATATAGTTGCCCAAATGCACCGTTCCTGTCGGTTTGATTCCCGTTAAAAATATTTTCGTATCAGACATCTTTTAACCTGTTTGTTTTCGCTATTATAAACTTTTTTTATGGGAAAATCAACCCGTCACCGCAACGCATCAATGTACAATTAAAATGGGATAGGGGTATTATTCCAGAATACCGTCATCCCGCAAAAGTGCGGGATCCAGTTTTTGCAAATGCAAAAACTTGCGTCGCAGACACAAAGTTTTTCATTGTTTCACAATGAAAAATCTCCTGCGGAGCAAGTCCTCGCTACGCTCAGCCTGGGCCCCGCGCTTCCGCGGGGTGACGAAAATCCGCCAGGTGGCGGATTTTCGAATTTTTGCCAAATAATTCTGAACTTAACGCGAATAAAATTCGACAACCAATTCAGGAAACATTTGAACCGGATACGGAACATCCGCAAATGCAGGCACGCGAGTAAATGTCGCAACGAAATTTGCACTGTCCACATTGATATAGTCCGGTGTATTGCGTTCGCCAGATTCTAACGCCAACACAACCAATGGCATTTGTTTTGCCTTGTCACTGACCGTGATAACATCGCCCGGTTTAACCTGGTACGATGCGATTTTCAC
>JAGCDW010000026.1 GCA_017650945.1 Alphaproteobacteria bacterium
AAAACGTGACATTCAATCCCTTTCCTTCCATTCCTATAACCCCAGTGTAGAAAATCACGCAAATTTGCGCAACCGAAAAAATACTTTTTTCGCAAATTTTTACAAAAAGTATTTGCAATTTTTTTTCATTTGCGTATTATAATTACGCATAGTTGAATAAAAGCATAGCCGGTGCGGTTATCCGTATCGGAGGAAAGTCCGGACTGCGCGGGACAGCACACCGGCCAATTACCGGGCAGAGCAATCTGACGATTAGAGCAACAGTGACGAAGCAGACCCCAAGTCTGAGTGAAACGGGCAATCTCTGTGCGCAGCAACTTCAAATAGGTTTCCAATGATTTGTCCCGAATCGGAAACGGGTAGAGGGCTTGATGCTTTGTGGTAACACATTGCACAGATTAATTATGCTTGCCACCCATGTGTTTGGTGTCGCATGCGCCGGAACGACACTGAATTTGGGCGGAACAGAATCCGGCTTATCATTCAGCTATCACGGCAATCCGTCCCCGTCCGGGGACGGTTTTTTAGTTCCCCTCCTGTGGAGGGGTGCTGCGGCACCGCCGTGCGGTGACGGGCAGGGTGGTCTTTACATCACTGTTCCCTGAGCCGGGTAAAAAGTAAGCTGAATTTCGCGCCAAGTTTTATATTCTTCGCGCGGCAACATGTCCAAGGGTTGACACGCATTTATTGCGTTACGTATCGTATCCAACACATACGCAAATGCGGGATCACGTTCCGCCTGACTTGCGCCTTCAAACCAAACATTTGCAACCGTTCCGTTCGTCCGCATTGTTAAATGTGCCACCGCACGAATACCCGAAATATCGGGCCGCGACGTATCAATCACCCAACAACGTGTCATTTTATACCGCAACGCATCAATAATTGAAATAGCAAGCCCTGTATGCAGCGATGTCGTATTGCGATTCACACGAACAACGGTCTTTTTCACCGTTGCCGGTTTATCATCGGGCTTTTCATCCTTTGGTTTGTTTTCCTGCTTTTCTTCCGGTTTTTCTTCGGGCACAATCGTCGGAGTTTCAATTTTCTGTTCGATTTTTTCCGCGGCATTTTGTTCCGGTGTTGTCTTTATTTCCGGTTCTTTCACATTCTCTTTTTCTTCTTTTTTCTCTGGCACTGTTGTGTTATATAAAACAGATTCTTCGCCACTAATTTTAACCTGACTAAGGTCAATCATCATAATCTGAACACGATCAGGTGCAACAAATCTTTCGCGTTCACCAATCACCACGCCCGCAATAAAAACCAACACGCACAGCACAACCAAATGCCCCAAAACCGAAAGGCCGATATTTTCAGATGCAAAATGATTGAACCGTGCCATATTTTAGTTTTCCAGTTTTGTCCGCAGGCCAATTTTCTGAAACCCTGCGGTCTTTAATTTTCCCATCACGTTCATAACCGCGCCATAGTCCGCCCGCCTATCGCCATTTATAACGATGGTCAGGTTTGGATTTTCGCCACGCATTGCAACCGCACGCGTAACAACATCATCCACTGGCAATTCCATTGTTCCAATATAATACCGCCCCGCTGAATCGACACTTATTTGCATCGCATGGTCAGTGCCGGTCAGAACAGTAGTCCCTGCATTCGGCAAATCCAAATCAATTCCGTTCGTCATCATCGGCGTTGTAACCATAAACACCGCAAGCAACACCGTCATAACGTCAATCATCGGCGTCAAAGTTATCGTGGCGTCCGAAATCCAGCGTCTTTTACGCGACATCTTTCTTCTCCACCATTGAATCATACAAATCATCGGCACGTTTAGAAAAAACCTGATGCGCAATAGCCGCCGGTATTGCAACAATCAGCCCCAGTGCCGTAGTTCCCAATGCAATTGCCAACCCAGGCGCGATAACACCAATACTTACCGACTGATTTGCACCAATCGATGAAAAAGAATCCATAACGCCCCAAACCGTTCCGAAAAGCCCAATAAATGGCGAAATATACGCAACCATTGCCAAAAACCAAAGGTTTTTATCAAATGGACGAATCGCCACATCTGGATTTCCCATTGGTCTATGCCGGCGCGCGTGGCGGAAAAGTCGCACTTTTTCCACAATCACCGCCCAAGACAACACACTAAACACAACCAACAAAATCGACGCAATTGCCGTAACTACATCGGTTGTAAAAAGTTTCCACAACGAAAACGAATTCATATTTTCCCCCTGTTTTTACTATTTTTTTAAAGCGTTTACCAACGAATCTGGCATACATGCCGGACGACCATTTGCATCCAAATACGCCGCCGTCCCGCTAAGTATAGCACAAATTTCACCATTTTTCACGAATTTTTGTTCAACCGCGACAGATGCCGCCCGAACAGCTGTAACCCGCGTTTCCACCACAAATTCATCACAAAGAAACAACGGTCGCAAATAACGAATTTGCAAATCACGAATAACCAACCCAACATCCGCCGGATTAGGCCGCGCAGCCCGGCCCAGCCAATTCATACGAGCCCGCTCTGCAATTTCAATATACCGCCCATGATACATTATGCCACCCGCATCAGTATCCGCATACGCCACCGAAAAATTAAATTTATGCACGTCCATTATTTTTCTAACCCCATATGTTTATAGCCCGCGTCCGTCACAATTCGTCCGCGCGGTGTCCGCTGAATCAAACCCAACTGCATCAAATACGGTTCTATCACATCTTCGATAGTGTCCGCCGGTTCAGAAAGCGCCGCCGCCAAATTATCAATTCCGACCGGCCCACCGGCATAGTGCATTATAATCGCACTGATATATTCACGGTCAACCTGGTCCAAACCGTCGGAATCTATATGCAGTTGCTCCAATGTTGTCCGCACCACAGATTCCGTGATTACCCGGTTCCCGGTTGCCGCGGCAAAATCACGCGCCCGCTTTAATAAACGGTTTGCAATACGCGGTGTTCCGCGCGAACTTTTGGCGAGCAGCAACGCCCCACCTTCATCAATTTCGGTGCCAAGAATTCCCGCGCTGCGCCGAATAATTTTTGCCAAATCGGCGGGCGAATAAAAACTTAACCGCAAATCAATTCCGAACCTGTCACGCAACGGATTCGATAGCAGTCCTGTCCGCGTCGTTGCCCCAACCAGAGTGAACGGGGGCAGGTCGATACGCACACTTTTTGCCGATGGCCCTTCGCCCAGCATAATATCCAACTTAAAATCTTCCATTGCGGAATACAAAACTTCCTCTATCGCCGTGGGCAAGCGGTGAATTTCATCAATAAACAGGACATCCATCGGCTCAAGTGCGGTAAGTATCGCCGCCAAATCGCCTTGCTTGGTCAGCATAGGCGCCGATGTCGCCCGAAAATTCGCGCCCAGTTCATTTGCAACAATGTGGGCAAGAGTGGTTTTTCCCAGTCCCGGCGGCCCATAAAGCAAAACATGGTCCATTGGTTCGCCGCGCGCCCGAGCCCCGGATATAAAAACCGACAAATTCTGCTTTAACGATTCATGGCCAATAAAGTCTGACAGCGTCTTTGGCCGAATCGACCCAGCTATTTCATCCGGCACATTTGGATTCATAAAACGGTCATTTATCGCACTTTCCATCGCATCCGCCCATTATAATAATTTAGTATCCGCATTTTCGCGCCCGACATACGCCTTGAGGTCATTATATAATTGGCGCAAATCGGCAGGCGCAGCATAGTTCTGATTCGCATTTTTTATGCGAATTGTTTCCAAACTTATCTGCGCTTGTTTTTTTAGAACCTGGGTCAAGTGTTCGGAAAAATGTTTTGCCTCCTCAGATTCTTCAGCCCCCTGAAGCAATAATCCACGATTCGGCCGCGGCGACAAAAACGCAAAATCCGACATTGCCGTATCAGGCGACACCAAAACGAACCCCGAAATCTCTGGCCGCCGCATCAGCATTTGCAAAACATACCACGCACCCAATTGATGTCCGGCAATCCATATCTTGTCGCTGTCTTCATTATGATTTTGAATCCAATCAATAACCGTCGCAATATCCAGCATATTATCCGCCGTCGTTCCAAGTGCGCCTTCGGAATCGCCGACACCGCGATAGTTAAACCGCACAACCGAAAAGCCGATATCCATAAATGCCCGAAACATAGCATAAGAAATCCGGTCATTCATATGACACTTTTGCCGCGGATTTCCCGACAACACCACGGCCAGTGGCGCATCATCATCGGCCGCCTTGTGGTACACAGCATGCAATTTTCCCATTTCCCCGGATATTATAATATCAACCATAATCCACCTTCTTTTATTTATTACGCCACATTTATAGAACAAACAACTATGAATTTTCAATAAAAATTTTTGCTTTGACACAAATATAAATAATGTTTTAGAATACACCCAAAGGAAGGTTAAAATGAATACATCAAAGTTCAATCTGGTGGCGGTTTTTGGTATGCTTGCGGCATCCGCGGCGTTTGGCACGACCCAATATATTCAGGAAAATTTCCAAACGGTTTACACCGAAACACCGGTTCAATCTTATTACGCATACCCCGATGATCCGAATTTTATTCCAGAATTTGAATTTATGGACGAAGATTACGGATTTGACTATGACGAAAACATCGTCGCCGCGCGTGAGATAGAGGAGGCCGCCAACCCCGGCGTTATGTTCGCGACCCGCCCGATGGTTATATGCCGTAACTTTGGTTGCACGCGACTGAACGACAAAATCACCCGCACATTTTTATTTAATAGTTTGGTAAATATGTTCATGATGAACGCACATTCACGGGTATATATATGCGAAGCTGACCCTTTTTCGCGCGATTGCTTGCAATCTGGAATTTCTTTCCCCATAAGGGCTGGGATTGCAAACGCACTGGTCAAAATTCCAAAGGCCACAATATCCCAGGTAAATGTTTCAACTGGCCTATCGCGTGGCACAATCAACATGACATACGAAATGCTTGTCAACGGTGTAAGTCGTGTATGCGAACCAACAATTATGGACCTTGTTATACCAAACAATTCTTCGGCAATACTTTCAAATCGTGAATTCACATGTAATATGACAAGCGATGGTTTCAGCAACATATCATTACTGGTAAACCTTGACTATATCGATTTAGATTACGGCATTTTGGGTGGTTATTATTCACTGGGGACCCAGGGTCGGACCAGTGGCGGTGCAACCGGATACGCACTGTTTAAAACAGAATTTACAACCGGTGGTATGCAGTTCCGCGCAGCATACGATGAAAACAACAATCTTATTCAAACGATTCAGCCGGGCGAATACGCGGTTGAACCGTTACGTAGATAGTTAAAAAACTTGAAAATTTATCCAAGAACCGCTATGATTCAAATATGAAAATCATGGTGGTTTTTTTATGAACAAAACGTTATTGATTATTGATGACGATAACAACTTGCGCCAAACATTGGCAAAGGCGTTGCATACCGCAAATTTTCATGTTTTAACCGCACCAACCGCGAAAACCGCGGAACAAATTCTGAATCGCATATCCGTTGATGCAATTGTCCTTGACCGGATGATGCCGGATATGGATGGACTAACATTTCTAAAAAAATTGCGTGCGGCTGGCAACAATACACCAACAATCATGCTAACTGCGATGGGCGGGGCGGAAAATGCGATTGATGGCCTAAGTGGCGGGGCAAACGATTACCTGGACAAGCCGTTTCAGTTACAGGAATTAATCCTGCGCATTGAAAATATGATACGCTTTGCGCCCGAACCAGAACCAGCACAGGTTGACGGCATATTATTTACTGACAATGAATTTTTTGTAACGGACAAATCGGGAACCCCTCGAATACTGCAATTATCAGCGGAAGAAAAAAAATTACTTCGTGGCTTGACCACACCAATCGGCAATATTGTCGCGGCGGCACCGATGGTCGCAAAACGCTTGCGCGAGAAAATAAATAATGTATCATTAGGCATGGACATTATAACCATACGCGGTCGTGGTTATAAATTGGTCTGTCCAAACCAAGACCGAACACAGGGGTATTAAACATGCGACTGATTCCACGTGGTTTTTTCTGGCGAACAATTCTTTTGATATTGGTTCCTCTGATTTTGGCACTAACCATCATTGCGAATGTGTTCTTTGGAAATCATTGGGCGCGCGTCCATGCGACACTTGCGCGAACGCTTTCGGTTGAAATTGCAACAATTATGAACTTTATGGATTCCGGCGATATGCAGACTGCGGAAACATTGGCACATGACATTGGAATCAACGCAACCGTTGCGCCTGAAATTCACAGACATGCCAAAAACGACAATCATTCACGTGAAGCAGGCTTGCTGGCCCAAGAACTTGCGAAACGCATAAACCGGAAAAGCGAAGTCTATGTTGATCGTGGGCATCGGCTTATTACAATCGACATTCCGACCGCGAACGGCAATATTGCAACATTCGGCACAAGTCTTTATCGCATTTATTCAACCAGTACTGAAGTTTTCATAATTTGGCTAATCGGTGCAATTTTGATTGTTTCTGCACTAACCGCGCCATTTATAATTCTACACAACCGCAGTATTCGCCGTATTGCACATGCGGCAAATCGTTTCGGGCGTGGGCTGGATGCGCCTGGTTTTCAACCAACCGGTTCCAAAGAAATACGCGATGCCGCCAGTGCTATGATAACCATGAAAGACCGTCTTGACAGATATAATCGCACCCGCACAGACATGCTAAATGCGGTTAGCCACGATTTAAAATCACCACTGGCCCGCATGCGTTTGGCAATCGAAACGGACGCAGGCGACAAGACGGCATTACTTGCCGACATTGACCGTATGACATCAATGATAAACGGCTACCTTTCATTTGCGCGGGGCGAAATGCCGGAAATAGAGCAATCAACCGAAATTCCGCCGATGCTTTTGCGGATTGCGCGCGATGCCGCCCCGGACAAAGAAATTATAACTGAATTTCCCGACACCCCGGTTCAGTTCTATGCGCGTCCGATGGCACTTGCGCGGGCCTTTGCCAACATAATCGAAAACGCAGCGCGCTACGCAAAGACAAAAATCAAAATGACCGAAGTGGACTCTGCGGACGAAACAACCATCACTATCGAAGATGATGGCCCCGGCATTCCGGACGATAAAAAGGCCGATGCGATGCGACCATTTGTCCGTCTGGACGATGCGCGCGGGGCGGATACGGGCGGCACGGGTTTGGGGCTATCCATCGCGCAAACGGCAATTGAAAATCACGGCGGCCGCATATTCTTGGAAAACAGCGACCTGGGCGGCCTGCGCGTGCGGGTTGTTTTACCAATTCAATAAAGAGAGTAAAAAATGAATCTGTATAAGTATGTATCTGACAAATTAAATGAAAAATTGGGCTTTGCGGCAAAGTTAGAGGTTCCACGCAATCGTGACTTTGGCGATTTTTCAACAAACGCCGCGATGGTGATGGCGCGGGTCGCAGGCAAGAATCCACGTGAAATTGCGACCGAACTTTTGCCTAAAATCAAAGAACTCGATTTCGTGTCCGACGCATCAATCGCGGGACCGGGTTTTATCAACCTGAAAATCAAGGACGATTTTCTATGGAACGCGGCACAAACCGCGGCCGAAATCACGCGCACCGCAAAGCCAATGACAATAGACATGGACTATGGCGCATATAACGTGGCAAAATCGCTGCATATAGGGCACCTGCGCACATCAATCGTCGGCGACACATTTAACCGCATTGCACGGTCTTTGGGCCACAAAACATTTTCGTGGAACCATATCGGCGATTGGGGTAAACCGATGGGACTGGTTATCGCATGGATTGAACGTCTGCACCCGGAATTGCCATATTTTCGCGACGATTTTGACCCAAGTACACCCGTCGATTACGAAATCGATGAACAAGAGTTAAATACTTATTACCCGGCCGCATCCGCATTTGCCAAAGAAAACCCAGAATTTCAACTGCACGCCCAAGAAATCAAGGCAAAGTTTCAAGCGGGCCACCCAGGGTACTTTGCGCTGTACGAAAAATTCTTGGCAATATCTTTACGAATAATGAACAAAACAGTAAGCAGGTTAAACATATTACCTTTC
>JAGCDW010000002.1 GCA_017650945.1 Alphaproteobacteria bacterium
ACCGGTTCAGATTTTTCCGCCGCTGCTTCGACCTTCGCCTCCGCCTCGGTTTCTTCTTCAACCTTTTTGGTTCCAAAGGTCAAGACCTTGCCGGCGACCAACGCTTCGATTTCGTCGTTTGTACGTGCGACGTAAACCTTAATAGGCACAATCACATCCGGATGCAACGCGATTTTTGTGTCAAACGCACCAATCGATTTAATCGGCGAACCCAACATAACCTGGGCCGAAGAAATATCAACATTCGCAATTTCTTTCAATGTCCGCGCGATATCGCGACTTGACACAGAACCGTACAATTGACCGGTATCACCCGCCTGACGTATCATATACATCTTGGCGTTTTTCACCGCATCAACCTTGGATTCCGCGGCCTTGCGAGCATTTTCATGACGCGCCTGAAGTTCCGCCTTTTGTGCTTCGAACAACGCGACATTTTCGCGCGACCAACGCAACGCCTTGTTATTAGGCAACAAATAGTTCCGCGCATAGCCGGTTTTAACCTCAACCGTGTCGCCGATTGTCCCAAGACCCGTAATTTTTTCCGTTAAAATAATTTTCATTTTATCTGTCCTTTTGTTGAAAGTTAGGGTTATACCCAAATATTTTTACCCGATGTTATTGCGCACAAATGGCAGCAATCCCAAATGACGCGCGCGCTTGATGGCCTGTGCCAACAAGCGTTGGTCTTTCTGGGAAACGCCGCTAATGCGACTCGGCACGATTTTACCACGTTCGGTGATATAGTGCCCCAACATCTTAACATCTTTATAGTCAATAACCTTACCCTTTAATGGGTTGGCCTTTTTACGATAAATTGCTGCACGAACTGCCATTATTCTGCCTCCTCGGTATTCTTTTTCATCATGATAGACGGACCGTCCGCCAACTTTTCAACGCGCACGTTCAAGAAACGGATAACGTCTTCGTCGATACGACTGCGCCGTTCAAGTTCGGCAATCGATTTCCCTGGCATTTCGACGTTCATCATAACATAGTGCGCCTTGCGATTTTTGCGAATAACATAGGCAAGATTTTTCAATCCCCAAAACTCTGTGGATTTCACTTCGCCGCCCAGTTCTTTGATAATTTCCGCATATTTGTCCGCTTTTTCTTTGACCTGCGGTTCGGTCAGATCCTGGCGAAAAACCAGAACACTTTCATAGTAAGCCATTTTATTTCCTTTGGTTTATGTCAGCCGTCACCCCCATTGGCAACAGCAGGAACAAGCGCAATTATTACAATTTTTTATAAAAAAGCAAGTAAAAATATGAAAACCGATAACATAAGAATAAACTCTATTGACACACCATAAAAAAATTTTCTAACATGAACCTGTAACGGGGGAAAATTATGAACAGTTTTCACAGAAATCTTAACCGGATGGCGATTTTCACGGCACTTGTGCTGTGCCTGTGCATCATATTTTATCGGCTGTTTTTCACGATTGCGATTGCGAACATATACCTTAACGGCATCATCATCGGCACAACGCTTTTCGGCATAATCATTTGTTTTATAAAGGTTTTTGCCCTTGTCCCCGAACACAAATGGCTACGCGATTTTATGCGCGGCGTGCGCAATCCTAAACTGCCGCCGCGGCTGTTGCGATCTATCGCGCTGCTGCTGCATCATCGCAAGAATCAATTGACGGCGGACGGCCTGCGCGGGGTTATTGACATGATTCAGGTTAAAATGGACAACGACCGCGAATCGGTACAATACACCGTGAACACGTTGGTGTTCTTGGGATTGCTCGGCACATTTTGGGGATTGATACTAACGGTCGGCGGCTTTGCAGATTTAATCAGCAACTTAAACTTTAATGACGACGCGGTCTTGGAAACGATGCAGGCCGGCCTGTCACAGCCACTGGGCGGCATGGCCACCGCGTTCACCAGTTCACTCTTGGGCCTGGGGGGCAGTTTGGTTGTCGGATTTTTGGCATTACAACTGCAACTGGCCCAGAATGCGATTATACACAACCTCGAAGAATTCCTGTCGGCACGGACGAACATATTCCGCGCGAATGTGACGGAATCCGCCCTGCCCCAGATTACATCAGTGCTTAGCCACATAAACAACAACGTCGAAAACATCAACGCAAAAATCGAACCGATAGAGGCATAGAGAGAGCGCGAGGGAGAAACAAAATGTTCAGATTAAATTTTCGCAACAAACCAAACACATGGCCGGCATTCGTAGATTTATTTTCGAATCTGGTCATCATATTGATTTTCTTGCTGATTGTGTTTGTATTCCTTTGGACAACGACCAGTGTATTTAACAAAAAGGCCGGTGTTCAAACGATTGCGGACCTGAAGCAAATCAACGCGGCCCAGGTTGCGCAAATAAACCAAATGAACGCCGACAACGAAGAAGCAATGCGCCTGCTGATTCAGGCACGTGCCGAATTGCTTTCGAACCAGGACGAAATCGACAGCCAGAATTTATCGATGATTGATGTCATCAACGCGTACGAAAACGAAGTGTCCAAGGTAAAGGCCAGTGATGATGCCGCCCGGCGTGAGGTTGCATCGCTGCGTGAGCAATTGGAACAGGCGAACGCCGTCAAAGAACAACTTGCGGAATTGGAAAAGCAACGTCGTGAATTACAGGATAAAATGCAAAAACAGGTGGACGTACAACAGGAATTAATCGGCCTCCAGGAATCTGAAATGGCGAAATACACGGCGGAATTGGAACGGCTGAACGCGGCGCTGGGTGCGGCCGACCAAGAATTGCTTTCGCAACAGGCAAAATACATCGAAATGTCGAACAGTTTGAACAAGGCCCTTGCGGACAAGGTTGCAGAATTGCAAGACATGCGGGAATATCAATCTGAATTTTATCGCGCGGTAAAAATTGCACTTGGCGACACAGAATCTGTTACGGCTGACGGCGACCGCTTTATTGTGCAGAGTGATATTTTGTTCCCAACCGGTTCATACAGATTGTCGGACGCGGGCAAAAAGCAACTTAAAATTATATCCGACGTAATCCGGGATATGGAAAAGAAAATTCCGTCCGACATCGAATGGATAATCCGCGTTGACGGACATACGGATAACAAGCCCGTCGTTCCCGGCAACCGCGCATATTCAAACAATATGGAATTATCATTGCTGCGTGCGACGGCGGTGGTGAACGAACTGGTACGCGATGGCGTGGCGCGCAAACGCCTTGTTCCTACGGGCTTTGGCGACATGTATCCGTTCGCACCGAACACCGACAAAGCGAACATGCAAAAAAACCGCCGCATTGAATTGAAACTCACGAATAAATAATATAAGTGGCTAGTGCGGGCGCACACGCGCCCGTCATCCCGGCGAAGGCCGGGACCCAGTTTACGGTAACGCCGTAAACTTGCCCCGCAGGGAATGCGACGATCGCAACCGCGTCGTCGCACATTTATTTACCATCTGCGACGCAAATTTTTGCATTCACAAAAACTGGACCCCGCGCGCCTGCGGGGTGACGCACCCACACTAACACCAAGCCAGGGCAAAAGCCCTGGCGCAGTCGCGCCGTAGCCTTGGGCGAAGGCGGATAACACTTACACTTTTCACTCCAACACTTTTCCCTTTGCCTTTGCCCAAAAATATGATAAAATACACTATCGCAGAGAGAGATGAAATTCTATTCAAACCTTTTATACGGTGCGGTTTTTGCGGCGATTATTTCGCCGGCGGTGGCGAATGTTGCAACGACGGCGGGGTCTAACCTGACCGCGTATAACGGCACCGGCGCCATGAATAATAACCAGTGGAACAGTTTAATGAACGGCCGCGCCGGCATGGCGCAAAACGCGGCAGAGGCGAATTTTGGGAACTGTAACGCGATTGTGTTGCGTTGCGCGTCGCCAAAGTGCGCATCGGGCGGCTGTACAGACATGAACGTTGCGGCGGCAATCGTTGCGGGCTGTGTCAATTCGAATCAAAATTGCAAGCAATACGGCGACGACCTGGTCCAATACATCACGGCCCAGGTTGTGGCGCAATCAACGGCCAAGGTCCAAGAACAACAAAACGCGGTTGAAATCGCGCGCGCCCAGGCCGAGGCCAGTGCCGCGGCATCGGCCGCGGCCTCCGAACAGAACAATGCACAAATGGCCGCGATGCAGCAACAGATGGCGCAAATGCAACAGCAAATGGCGGATTCCATGGCCGCGATGCAGGAACAAATGGCGGCATCGGCGGAATCGCAAAACGCACAGATTCAAAACGCACTGCAAAATCAAAATTCATACGCCACCGCACCAACCAACACCGGCGAAACCGGCGCGATAATCGCGGGACTTGAGGGACTTGGTGTCGCGGAACAATTGGCGGCGAAAAACGGAATCAGCACCGATATACTTGTGCGCGAACAAATGGGCGGCAAAATCGAAACCGCA
>JAGCDW010000027.1 GCA_017650945.1 Alphaproteobacteria bacterium
CCCGAACAAGACATGTTCCGCGATGCTGCAAGTTTAACTATCGCCCGCCATAAATCTTCATGTGTCATTATCTCTCTCCTTTTTGACAAGATTAGATTTTATTTTGACTTTCTTATTATAGTTGAACTATGTTCCTAGGACAAGATTTTTTTCGCTGTATGTTTTCCTAATTGCCTCAGGGTGTCGTCGTGCCGCGGTATAAAGAAAAAATATAAAACAATTGCTTGACAAGAATGTCTTTTGTGTTATATTTGAGGCTGTAAACATAAACCAAAAGGTGAAAATATGAAAAAGTCTATTGTTTTGTCTATTATCTTGGCGATTTGTGCTGGTGTGGCACATGCTGATTATTATCGGACGCGTACAAATAATTGTGATCCGGCGGCGATGCGTGCAACACTGGAACGTGCGGCGCGTGAACACCGTGCGGTTATCACCGAAGTAAACTGTGAATCTGTTCGTGTTGAACCGGTTGTGGTCGCGACACCTGCGCCGGTTTATGCGCCGACTTACGCGGCACCGGCTATGGATTACAGCAATATTCCGGTGGTTGATTGTGTGCCGTATCCGACGCGCTGTGAATATTGTGGCGGACAATATTAAGGAAGATAAACTTAAGTTAAAACCCGCAAATTGCGGGTTTTTGTCTGTTTGATACTTGCAAAATTAAAAAAGGTTGTTATCATTACGCAGGATTTAAAAGTTATGCAAATTTTCAACAGTAAAGTTCTTTATCTTATCGCGGGACCAAATGGGTCGGGAAAAACAACACTTGCCCGGGAAATTATTGATGAAAATCCCGGAATAAAATTCCTTAATACCGACGATGTTCAGCGCGAAAATAACGTAAAGCCCCAAGTCGCAGGCCGTATGGTTTTACAAAAAATGAAACAACTTTTTTCTACGCACGATTCTTTTATCTTTGAAACAACGCTTTCAGGAAATAACAATTATATAAAACAGGCACGCGAAAATGGTTACAAGATAGTTTTTGTTTATGTGTTGTTATCGAATGTTGAACAAAATATTGCGCGTGTCCGGCAACGTGTCGCACTTGGTGGACACGATGTTCCCGAAGATGTTATACGTCGTCGTTATTACCGCAGTCTTTTAAATATTGACGCGGTGCAAAAGCAATCTGACCAATGGGAAATTTACTATAATGGTGAAGATAAATATGAGCTTATTGCGCGTGGCATCGGTAATCAAATAAACGTTATAAATAATCCGCGATATAAAAATTTTATTGAACGTCGCGGTAAAATTTTATCTGAACATTTATTAGAACTTGGACGGTGTGCGGCACACAAGGCTCGTCTTGCCGCTATAAATGCGGGTGTGCCAATCGCTGATATTCAAAACACTGGTCGCTAGATTAATTCTATAAAATTCGATTCACTAACACTATAAAAAACACTTGCACGCGATTCGTGAATTGTTCTATGATGGGGTAAGGAAGGAAAGGAACATGAAACGAACTCTGGTTTCTGGATTGGGATTTTTGTTGGTTTTTCCGGCACTTGCGGGGGCGCGTTTGCCGGCGGTAAATGTATCAGGCGGCGGTGTTTCCGCGCGTGAACAATACGGTTTGACAACAACACGAAGTGCACGTCCTGTATCGGTTGTTGCATCGCGTGTCGCCGATTCTGTGCATCCTGTAACGGATAAAAAACGCGTTGTTGCGCGCACGGCCAGTACGCAAAATTTTGCAAACGATGCGGGAACGCGCAATAATCTTATGGCGGATTATTTGGTTCCGAATCGTCCAAGTTCTGATTTGTGGGCGAAAAATGATACACCGCTGCGCATGCCACATGCGGATGAGTTTTCTGTTTTAACATCAAACGAAGTTTTACCCGAAGAAGACCTGGGACCGATTTCCAGTTTCGCGCGTTCTGATAATCGTGATGATGAAATATCTGAATTGGCGGTACGGACATCGGCACTTGATTCTCAGATTGCGCGGTTGATGGATATGCAACGTCGCGCTGAAGAATCGGTTGCGGCGCATCCGGTAACGAATTTGCCATCGGTTGAAACAAATATATTTTCTTCTGCACCGATTGCTGTGAACCCAAAGCGTGAAATCGCGCCAGTTACGGAAGAAATCCCAACCCGCACAATCGCAAGTGTTTCCGAACCTGTGGATGATGGGGTAAAGCTTTCGCGCCTTGTTGTGTCGCGTGATGATGGTGATGAAGATGTTATTTCACGTGCGGTTCGCAAAAATACTTCGCCAAAAATCAAAGAAGTTCGTGAAGATATGACAAAGATGACACCGGCCGAATTGCGCCGCGCATTTAGAAAAACATTTTTGTCGGAAAACAAACATCTTTCAACGTATCCGGTCGATGACCGCTTTGACGCGGTAAGCGATATGGATAATTCTATTGAAGGTTTTACATCGACCCGCGATTTATCTGAAGATGTCGAAAGAATTCGTCCGTTGGAAATCAAAATAAAATTCAAAAATACAGATTCGGCGCTGTCGCGTGAAAATTATAATTTGCTTTCGGAATATGCCGGCATAGTAGTTCATAATCCAAAGCGTGCGATTCAGATTGCTATTCCGGAAATATCTACTGAAACGACCGATGCGCGGAAACTTGCTGCGCGGCGTTTAGCCATTGTTGAACAGGTTTTGCGCGATACTGGCGTTTCTGAAAACCGCATTGTGCCCGTATTATCACAGCGCGATGATGAAAGTTTTGTTCTGCGCGTGATTTCTAACGAGCAATATGAAACATTGACCAAGCAAACGCGCAATAAATATGGTCGCGATACCAGTTCAAAAAAGTATAAAAGTTTAAGTTGGTAATGTCTAAGGTTTCCGGTCTTTGTCGCGATTGTTTTAATTCGATAATTGATTTTCTGTTTCCGCCATCTTGCCCTGTGTGTTCTGCGCGCGTGAAAGTGCATGGCGAGTTGTGCGATGATTGCTGGGGCTATTTCAATTGGATTGATGGGCCGCATTGTGCGTGTTGTGGATACACTTTTCCCGATGGATACGAATCAAATAAAAAATCTATGTGCCCGGTGTGCGCCGCGGGCAAGAACGAATTAGAATTTACGCGTGCGGCGTGTGTCTATGACGATATGTCGCGTTCGGTTATGTTGCCGTTTAAGCATGGCGGCCGTATAAAGTTCGCACGATTTATGTCGCATGCGATGATATGGGCACTGCGCGATGTGGATATAAAACCGGACTTGGTTATGCCGGTGCCACTTGCGAATCGCCGACTTTTTCAGCGCGGCTATAACCAGGCGACCCTACTTGCACGGGAAATCGCGCGGGCGTACGGTGTGCCAATTGACTTTAACAGCGTGCGCCGCAAATATCGTCCGAATATGGGCCATAAAACGCATGCGCAAAGGGCGGCGCATATTCGCGGCGTGTTTAGTGTCGCAAATCGCGAAGCATTGCGCGGGAAAAAGATTTTACTGGTCGATGATGTTATGACATCGGGCGCAACATTTAACGAACTTTCGCGCGTCTTGCGGCGTGCGGGCGCGGCGGAAATATACGGCGTTGTCTTTTGCCGCGTTGTCCGCGCGGAATAAAATAAAAAATACGCATTTTTTATGATATAATTACCTTTGAAGGACAAAAAGGATTTATTATGAAACGCGCAATAAATTTTAAGATGAAAAATGGGAAAATAGTTGTTATTCGGCCATTAAAAGCGGCAGATTACGGTATTGCTATGACTTTTTTAGATAATTTTGTTCGTGGTCCAGGTGCTATACAAACCATGCAATATCTAGGACAACCCAAAAAGGACAAGCAACAAACAATCGCTTTTTATGAAAGTCCAAATAATTTGATATTGGGGGTGTTTTATAAGAATAAAATGGTAGGGCAGTCAAGTATAGTTAAACAAAATGTTGGGCATCCTTATTCTGGAAATGGCGCAGTTATAGGGACAACTATTCTTGAACAATATACTAGCAACGGTATAGGCAATAAATTACGTGAAATTATGGTAAAATGGGCAAAAGAAAATAATGTTCACAAAATTACAACTCATGTCCGACATGATAACATTCGGTCAATTGGTAATAATTTGAAAAATGGTTTTATTATCACAGGTATATTACATGATGCGGTATGTATAAATGGTAAATACGTGCACGAATATATATTTGAAAAAATTCTTGAAAAATAAAGGATAAACCCTAGAAAAACAGTTGGTGCACAATTAGAATAAAACAGGTTGTTTATTCTAGTACTACAGCACCCCGATGTTTTGGTGCCGCTCTCTGGCGGTGTAACGTTTCTAAGGAATTTTGGGGGATCCAATTTTGTTGCGCGGCGACAAGAATAAATATAGATGCTTGAAATTCATTTTCGATTTGATAGAATTCGATAAAATAATCATAAAGGGTAAAGATATGAAAATAGATTTGGGTAAAAACATTGCGCCACGTGATATTGAAACGCGTATTCAGAAATTTTGGGATTCAAACGATTTTTGGCCGAATGATGTTAATTCGCAAAAGACACCGTTTTGCGTTATGATGCCGCCACCAAATGTGACGGGAAATCTGCATATGGGACATGCGCTGGATAATGTGTTGCCGGATATTATTTGCCGTTATAAACGTATGTGTGGTTATGATGTTTTGTGGCAACCGGGGACAGACCATGCGGCTATTGCGACCCAGTTATTAGTAGAACGCGATTTATCAAAACGCGGTATCAATCCACACGCGTTATCTTTGGATGAAAGATTAAATGCGGCATGGGATTGGTGCAAGGAATATGGCGGTCAGATTATACAACAACTTCATATCCTTGGTGCAACACCGGTTTGGAAACGCGAAAGGTTTACTATGGATGATGGGCTTTCACGTGCGGTTACCAAATTATTTGTAAAAATGTATCACGAAGGTTTAATTTATCGTGATAAACGCCTTGTGAATTGGTGTCCAAAGCAACAGACGTCTGTGTCGGATGTGGAACTTGAAACACGCGAAGAACGCGGAAAGTTTTATTATTTTAATTATCCATTGGTGGGTGGTGGCTTTATTGAAATTGCAACGACGCGTCCGGAAACACTGTTTGGTGACCAAGCGATTGCAATTCATCCCGAAAACGAAAAGTTAAAACATTTAATCGGGAAAAAGGCGATTATACCACTGACCAATATTGAAATTCCGATCATTGCCGATGAACACGCGGACCCGGAAAAGGGAACGGGTGCGGTGAAAATTACACCGGCGCATGACTTTGATGATTACGAGGTTGGTCTTCGGCATAATTTAACACCGGTTTGTATTTTGACACCCGATGCAAAATTGATAAACGAATCGCCGGTGCCGGAAAAATATTGTGGTATGGACCGCTATACTGCGCGTGCGGCGGTTGTTGAAGATATCGAAGCCGCCGGTCTTATGACAAAAATCGAAGATAAAATTATTCCAACGCCGTATTCTGAACGTGGTGGGGTGCCGGTTGAACCAATGTTGACCACGCAATGGTTTGTTGATGCAAAAACTTTGGCACAGCCCGCAATCAAGGCGGTGGAAGAGGGTAAAATAAAATTCTTGCCGGAACATCGGTACAATTTGTTTATGTCGTGGATGAATAATATTCGCCCATGGACAATTTCGCGGCAACTTTGGTGGGGACATCATATACCGGCGTGGTACGATGCGGACGGCAATGTCTATGTTGCAGAAACCGAAGAGGAGGCCGTAAAGCAATCAGGTGGTAAAACACTTACCCAAGATCCTGATACGCTTGATACATGGTTTTCATCGGGGCTGTGGCCGTTTTCAACACTTGGGTGGCCGGATGATACACTCGAATTAAAACGTTATTATCCAACAAATTATTTATGCACTGGTTCAGATTTGATATTTTTCTGGGTCGCGCGAATGATAATGATGGCTATTTATGTTACGGGGGATGTTCCGTTCAAAACTGTTTATTTCCACGGTATTGTTGTTGATAAACATGGTAAAAAAATGTCCAAAAGCAAGGGCAACGGAGTTGACCCATTGGAAGCGGTGGAAAAATTTGGTGTCGATGCTTTGCGTTATTGGATTGCGACCGCACCGATTGGAACAAATTTGCCATATAATGAAGACGAGGTTAAACGTGGTTCAAAGTTGCTTACGAAACTTTGGAATGTTGCACGATTTGTTTTGGGTAATTTGGAAAGTTTTGAACCAACGGGAAATGCGCCGGCGGTTGCGAATCGTCCGATAGAAGACCGCTGGATTTTATCCGAGTTAAACAAAACAATTGCCGAAGTGCGTAAAAATCTGGATAAATATGAAAATCATAATGCGCGCAGTGCGATTGACACATTCTTTTACGACATCTTCTGTGACCAGTATGTTGAGTTTATCAAGGACCGTTTTTGGTCACCGGAAAAATATGGTGCGGAATCTGTGTTGTCGGCACAGTGGACATTGTGGACGGTGTTGCGTAGCATAATTGGCCTGTATGCGCCGTTTATTCCGTTCCTGACCGAAGAATTATGGCAAAAGATATACATGCCCTATGAGGGTGGCAAAACATTGCACCTAACCGAATATCCAACCGTGTGCGCGGAATACGATACGGATGTTTCAGATATGCAATACGCAATTGATGTGATTAAAACTGTGCGCACATTGCGGACAGAGCGCAAGATTGGAAACGGCGCAAAACTTGAAACACTGACCGTGCCGCAAAATGTTCCGACCGCGCTTTATGGTCTGATAAAATCCGGTGCGCGTGCGAACAACATTGTTGCGGGCGATGCGGTTGATTTCGTTGTTGCGGATGCGGGGGCGCGGTAAAATGTCCGATGCAAAACTGATTAAGACGCGCGAACTGCTGGCGTATCAATGTGACCGATATGGAAATATTCGGCCTGGAATTTTGATGAACGAACTCCAAGGCATGGGCGACACGCACGCGGAAATGCTCGGGTGCGGACGGACATTTATACATGAAAACAATATTGCGTGGGTTGTTACGCATTATTTGGTGGACATTGTTGATATGCCACGCAATGGCGAGATTTTGACCTATTCATCATGGCCCGCGGTCCAAGATAACCTGCGCGCGACCCGTGATTTTGAAATTCGCGATGAAAACGGGAAACTGCGCGTGCGTGCAACATCACAGTGGGTGTTGATTGACCTGAGCCGTCGTCGTCCGCTGCGTTTGGACGAATGGCTGAATCGCAAGTGGCCAGACGATGTCATTCGCGCATACGACCGAAAATTCGAACGCTTTCCGGACTTTGACGCAACCAAGACCCACGTGTTGAAATGTCGCTTTGACGATATTGATGAAAATCAGCATATAAATAACGCGGTCTATGCGGTGTGGGCCACCGAAAGTGTTGGATACGAATACCGCAACACACATAAACTACGTGGCATAGAATTAAACTATAAACATGAAATAAGCCCGACAACGCCGGAAGTCTATATTGATGTTGCGTTTGATGGGTTGACAACGCGCCACCGTATTCGAACGGCCGAAACCCCTGAAAATGCACAGATTGTATGTTATTGGGAAGATTTATAAAAAAAACCGGCGCGATGCCGATTTTTTATTGCAACCAAATCGAAGCGTAACCCGTTGGTGCACTTGCCCCAGATGTATTTGGATCGCTGGCTGCCATTGGAACTTTTACATATTGTGCCACAGGGCGACTATCGGCATTGCCGCTATAAGTCAAGACTTTGCCCGCAGATGCCGTTGCGGGCTTTTGAATTGCATATTGTTCCACCGCGGCAACAGACGGATATTTAACAGTGCTTCCCGTGTTACCACTATCAGAAATTGTATCGCCAGACGCGCCGGTTATTTTATTGTTTTTATCTTCAGCATAACCAACAACCGCGCCTTCGGTAACCGGTACAGCAGAAGTAGTGTTGGTATTATCAATTGTTGTTACGGGTTGCACACGTGTCAAAGCGCCACTTGAATTTACCTGCATAATGGCATTTTCGTTTGTGTCGGTTACATTACCACTTCCGTCCTTGGTGCTTTGGTCAACAGCGACACGCGTTTCATCAACATATTCTTTGGTTGTGAAAATTTCGGTTGCCGATGCAACAAACGGCAAAACAGCAAAGAACATCGCTGAAATATAAATTTTGTTAAAATACCGCATAATCCCGCCTTTTTTGACCTTTTCCCGAGAATTATGGTATCAATTTTGAAAATTTTTGTAAAGCATAAAATTATCAAGTAATAAAAAAATCTGCTCTGATATATCCGACGTTATCAACGCATTGAAAACTTCGGACATATTGAATACAGATTTCTTGTTTGTTGTTGTTTTGTATGCGAACATTATACCACAAAAAAAGCCAAGCCACAAATAAAAAATATTTTTCGTTGCAATCGTGATAAATTTTTTTAAAAATACCACCGCGAAAATAACAATAATAACAAAGGAGACACCATGAGTAATAAATGGGTTTATACATTTGGTAACGGCCATGCCGAAGGTCGCGCCGATATGCGCAACTTGCTTGGTGGCAAGGGTGCAAATTTGGCGGAAATGAACTTGGTTGGGTTGCCGGTTCCGGCGGGTTTTACCGTTACGACCGAAGTTTGTACATACTACTACGAAAACAATCAAACATATCCATCGGATTTGATGGATCAGGTTCGGGCCGGTATAGCGCATATTGAAAACATTATGGGCAAAAAATTTGCCGATATGGAAAATCCGCTTTTGGTGTCTGTGCGTTCGGGCGCGCGCGTTTCTATGCCGGGCATGATGGACACGGTTTTGAATTTGGGTTTGAATGATGAAACGGTGCGGGCATTGGCAAAAATCTCTGGAAATGAAAGATTTGCATACGATTCATATCGCCGCTTTATCATGATGTTCAGTGATGTTGTTCTGGGCGCGGATATCGATTTGTTCGAACACACTTTGGAACGCATGAAGGAAGATAAAGGTTACAAGGTTGACACGGAACTTACCGCGGACGATTTGAAACAATTGGTGGAACAGTTCAAAGAAATCGGTGTCAAAATCGGTAAAGTTTTCCCCCAAGACCCATGGGAACAGTTAAAATTGGGTATTGGTGCGGTGTTCGGTTCATGGATGAGCAAAAAGGCCATCACATACCGCAAACTGAACAATATTCCGGGCGATTGGGGTACCGCGGTCAATGTCCAGGCGATGGTCTTCGGAAATTCTGGCGATGACAGTGCGACCGGTGTATGTTTCAGCCGCGACCCTGCAACTGGCGAAAACAAATACTATGGTGAATATTTGATTAATGCCCAAGGTGAAGACGTTGTGGCCGGTATTCGCACTCCGCAACCTATGAGCAAGGACGATTCAGGTCGCGTGTCTTTGGAAGAAGCAATGCCGAATGTTTATAAAGAACTTTGCGATGTGCGCGAAAAATTGGAAAAGCACTACAAAGATATGCAAGATATGGAATTTACCATCGAACACGGGAAACTTTGGATGTTGCAATGCCGTAATGGTAAACGCACTGCGGCGGCGGCGGTTCGTATGGCGGTTGAAATGGTGAACGAAGGTTTGCTGACCAAGGAAGAGGCGATTTTGCGCGTTGGTGCGGACCAGTTGAATCACTTACTGCACCCGATGTTGGACCCCAAGGCGGAAAAGAAAGTTATTGCGACCGGACTTCCGGCATCGCCGGGTGCCGCGGTGGGTATGGCGGTGTTCAATGCCGAAGATGCCGAAAAATGGGCGGCCGCGGGCAAGAAAGTTATGCTTATCCGCGTTGAAACATCACCCGAAGATATCGCCGGTATGAACGCGGCCCAAGGCGTGATTACTGCACGTGGTGGTATGACATCGCACGCGGCGGTGGTTGCACGTGGTATGGGAACGCCGTGCGTTTCGGGTTCGCCGGATATTAAAATCGACTATGAATCCAAAACGATGAAAACCACATCCGGCGCGGTTATCCACGAAGGCGATTGGGTTTCCATTGACGGGGCCAAAGGGCAAATTATCGAAGGTGCGGTTCCAACAGTTTCTGTGGAATTGACAGGTAATTTTGGAACGCTTATGCAATGGGTTGATGAAATCAAATCACTGACCGTCAAGGCAAATGCCGAAACGCCAAAGGATGCGAAACAGGCGCGCGATTTTGGTGCCGAAGGTATCGGACTTGCGCGTACGGAACACATGTTCTTTGACCCGGCGCGTATCCAAGACATGCGTGAAATGATTTTGGCCGAAGACGAAGACGGTCGCCGCGCTGCGCTGGCAAAACTGTTGCCGTATCAAAAGGCGGACTTTATCGAATTGTTCAAGATTATGGACGGACTGCCGGTTACTATCCGACTGATTGACCCGCCATTACATGAATTCTTGCCACATACCGATGCAGATATTGCCGAATTGGCTGCTCACATCGGCAAACCAGTGGAATTTGTGAAACAGCGTGCGGACGCGTTGCATGAACAAAACCCAATGCTTGGGCATCGTGGTTGCCGTCTTGCGATAACATATCCGGAAATTTGCGAAATGCAAACACGCGCGATATTGTCGGCGGCCTTGGAATGCAAGCGCGCGGGCGTTTCAGTGCATCCAGAAATCGAGGTTCCGCTTGTTGGTTCGAAAAAAGAGGTTGATATAGTTAAATCTGTAATTGATGCAACGGCGAAATCGCTGTTTGCGGAAACGGGCGAAAGCGTCGAATACACGGTTGGTTCAATGATTGAATTGCCACGTGCGGCGGTTTTGGCGAACGAAATCGCGGAAAGTTGCGAATTCTTTGAATTTGGAACGAACGATTTGACTCAGACAACACTGGGGATGTCGCGCGATGATACAGGTAAAATCTTGGATGAATACCGCGCCCGTGGAATCTATGTCGCCGACCCGTTTGCATCGGTTGATCAATTGGGTGTGGGCCTGCTGATAAAGGACGCTGTTGCCAAAGCGCGTGCGACCAAGGGCGACAAAATCCACCTTGGCGTGTGCGGTGAACATGGCGGCGACCCAGAATCAATTGAATTCTTCCATAAATGCGGATTCAATTCTGTTTCATGCAGTCCGTTCCGTGTGCCAATTGCACGCCTTGCGGCGGCCCAGGCGGCGGTTAAATTCCCACGGAAGTAAATTTACCGCATACAAACAAAAACGCCCCACATGGGGCGTTTTTGTTTGTTATGTATCATCACTATCCGTTTCTGGCTTTATCTCAGGCACACCCATATCATTTATGATTGTGCAATATCCCCCAGTACCACAACAATTACGCCATGGGATATATGTACGATAGCCGTCTTCACACACACATGTTCCTCTTTCCGGATCGTATGTTGACTCCCCAGAACATGGACGGCAACTTAGTTCATCCGGGCTTGGTAAATATGGACTATGGGTATTGGAATTATCACACAGGCATGCGCCACCCAAAACATTACCGTTATTATTTTGGGCGGGATAAGAATGAGCCGGGCATTTGCGACATCTGCCTTTAAACCAGTGATAATTGTCGTCGCATGCACAATGACCCCAAAATTCAACAGGTTCCCCAGTTTGAATTTCATGTGAATTGTCTGGGCATGCCGCGGCTTCGGAACAAACCCCAGTGGACAGATATGTTCCGCCATTGTCACACGCCGGCAAACATGCGCCGTTAAAGGTTACAAAGCCTTCGCTACATTTACACATTGTGTTCACATATCCACCATAGTCGTTATTTGGCGATATGGCGTGATGCGACATTGTGTATATTGAATTATCCGGGCATAGTAATGATTGATAGAATATTTCAGAAATGCTTTCTATACATGTATTTTGGTCTGATGATGTTTCTCTCTTTGGGCATCTGGTGGCATCCGCCGAAAACACTGCGTATCCGCATGTAAGTGCGACATTACGGCATGCGCCACGCATAATGTTATACACACTGGACGATGCGGCCGTTGCCGACCAAGAATTTATCTGTGAAACTTGGTTATTATAGCACGACGCAATATCATTCAAACACGTCGATGCATAGTCCGAAACAATCTGATATTGTGCGGCCTTGATATTTACCATTGCGCGTTGGATATAGTTCACAACGATATCGTTATAGGGTTTATATGTCCCGCGGTCATCATAAGTATATGCGCGACATTTATCCAAAACCGGCCGGCAAAGCCCTTCGGCAGTCGCATCTTTTTGCGTTCCGATTTTGGTCAGCAAATATTTCATCACGCAACGTCCATCGTTTGAATTATCGGCACATTCGCCATCACTTATCGTGGTGTTATATGCCTGACCCAAAGTGGTACTATTGATTGTTGCGTTACTGTATCCTGACATAAATTTTTGGATATTGTTTATATTCATCCCCAAAACTACATCGCCGTTTTCGTTGATATACTTCTTTGTCGGGTCAAGACATTTTGTATAGTCTTCGCCGCACACCATATCGTCTTTCATACAGGTTTCCAGCGCGCCGATACAGCCAATCGCATCGTAAGTATTCTGGTTTTGCAACACTGCGAGTCTCGCTTTTTGCAGCATACGTGTTGCACTGCGCACATTCGACACCAATGTTTCGTTCATCTTGGTTAAGCCTTGCTCGTACGCGATGCAATCTTTATCAATCGCCAAATCATAGTTTCCTGTGATTTGCTCGGCCGTTGCGCCAACATCTTTGCATTGCTTTATTACGGTTTCACAGCGCCGCTTTGCGGCCTTGTAAAGTTCACCCCCACGCAGGTTTGAAAAACTGTTGTTCGAACCGGACAAGAAATCAAGGCTAAACATATCCGATAAATCTTCGGACGAAAAATCTAAATCTATATCCAACAATCCATACGAATCAACGGCGTACGATGAACTGGACGTAGTTTTCGGGTCCTTTATCATGCGTTCGATTTGCGACAACAAGTTCCGATTTTCCGTCGTATCAACAACACCAGTCATTGCTTCTTCGGCCTCGGTTGCGGACATAATCGCGGTAATTTCATCGGCCGAAAGTCCGACATAGCGAATATTTTGCGCGATTTCATTTAATTTCGTGTTGGCTTCTTTGACGGCATTTTCAACCTCTACATACTTGGCAAGATTCGCCGAACAAGAACAGCGTTTTTGATTTGTGTCAATCACTGCACAGAATTGGTCCATGCAATCGTTATATTGTTCTTGGCAAGATTTATTCAACGCAGACTTTTGTTCCAGTTGTTCTTTGGCCTCTGCGATGGATGCAGAGTCTAATTTCTCATCGCTGCGCGTCTGTCGTAATGTTGCAATACGCGGGCTAAGGTTGCTTATTTCCGAAGATATGTTTGAACCGGTCTGCGCGCCAGATTCTAATATCGCACGACCACCAACCTCCGCTGTGGACGGGCGCAGAGTCAATCCCATGCGTCGCACGGCTGGGTTAGCGTTTATGCTTGCGGCTTCGGTGCGCTGGGAACGGCCAGTATTACGAACGGCGGCTTCCAAGTTGCTGCGTGTGGAATCTTGCGGTGTTTGCGAACGGGTTGTTGAAACTGCGCGACCCGCAGAACGCGTTGTTGTTTGAACTTCGCGTGTTGCATCGGTTGGAATTGTACGAACGATACTGCGTGTAACCGCGCCACGGTCTGTCTGTTCAGTCGTTGTCCGCGTTGCGTTTCGTACTGGCGCGACAGACCTTTCGTCAGTTGCGGATATGTCGTCGCCACCCATTGTTGTATTTGTTCCAGGAATAACACGTGAAGGCACCGCCGCCACGCAAACCGTGGCCGGCGCATACAGTGCAATTAAAAATCCAAGTGTTAAACCCCTCATACTTACCGACAATTATATCATAAAATAAAAGGGGAAAAAAGGTAAAAGTGGGAAGTGTTAGTGTAAGTGGTTAGTCGTCTCTGAAATCAATCCGTAATTGTGCAATAATCCCAGAAAGCAAAGTTCCCCTCTGGAAACTACCCATAAAAATGTTGCACATTTTTTGCGGGACCCGCTAGAGCGGTGCCACGGCACCGCTTTGCGGTGACGGGCGGGGCGTGATTCACTAACCACTAGCTACCTACACTTACACTAAAAAAACCGCCATGCGGCGGTCTTTTTATTATTTTGCGCTTTCGTCAGGAATGACCGATACGGTCTTGCGATCACGGAATCCACGTTTGAACGCAACCTTGCCTGGAACTTTGGCAAATATTGTGTGGTCTTTACCCATACCGACATTTTCACCCGGATGAACGGCGGTTCCGCGTTGGCGAATAATGATATTGCCCGGAATCACGTGCGCGCCACCGGATTTTTTAATCCCAAGTCTGCGTCCCGCTGAATCGCGTCCATTTGCGGTACTCGCGCCACCTTTCTTATGTGCCATAATTAAACTCCTTTAATTTAGCCCTTGATTTCTTTGATTTTCAACACGGTTATAAATTGACGATGACCGCGTGTGCGACGATAATTTTGGCGGCGTTTTTTCTTGAACACCAAAACTTTGTCCGCGCGTTTTTGTTCGACAACGGTTGCCACCACTTTTGCGCCGTCAATTGTCGGGGTTCCAACAGTTTCACCCAACATCAAGACGTGGTCAAATGTGACATCGCCGGTCGCGTCCAATTTTTCAACCTTGATAACATCACCGACCTTTACGCGATATTGCTTTCCGCCGGTTTGAAAGATTGCAAAGTCACTCATATTTTTTCCTTTTATTTTAACTTTTGTCTAAAAGTTTATGCAAATAATACAGTTTTAATACCAAAAGTCAAGCATTTTGTCGAAAATTTTAGACAAAAGGTAAGTGGCTCAGAGAACCGTCACACCGCCGCACATTTATTTAAATGTCTGCGACGCAAGTTTTTGCATTCGCAAAAACTGGATCCCGGCCTTCGCCGGGATGACGGAGAAAATGTGGAGTACCGTAAAAAAAAACGGCGCCACCACGCCGTTTTAATAGAAGTCAGAAAACCTTTAATTTCCATTTGTTTCTGGTTTAGTCCAATTACGGATACAATCTGGATTTCCATTAAGATTACCAACAATTCCAGCGGCAATATCTGATAATCTAGAACATCCTAACCTTTCTTGCAAACATTGTTCACGAAACTCTGCGGAATTTCCAGTATCTGTTGGATTTGACGGTGTATCTGTCTCCGCCGCTGCTTCATACAATATTTCATGCAATGTCACAACATTACGGCAAGTGTTTGCTGTGTAATCGCTTGCGTTCCAAGTACAGGAAGCACTATCTGGTTTATCAATAACTGCCCTGAACTGTGCATACGACGGATTGCAAATCATATCTTGATAGCAATGCGGGACATTTGCAATCTGGGCACAGTATGTTTTAATACGCGCTGTTGGCCAATTTGGGTTCGACGAAGCCTGGGTTTCATAGCAATCCCAAAGTTCACTTATACATTCGTTAAAGTTCGTCCCCGCGGCCGTTGCCTTGGATAATGTGTCGTTCCGTTCTTCATTATAGAATTCCAAACGTTTTTGTTGCAATGCCTGTTGTGCAGCGACCTTTTGATACGCAATCTTTTGTGCGGTTGCCTTTAACTGTTCACCGTACAAATCGCAATCCGCGTTCGCATCCAATAGGTATTTTTGCATCACACTGCGCCGCGCATCCGCAACCGGCCCACGCAAACTTTCATACGGGTCGTTCGAAGAACTGTACCCAAAGCAAGATGCAGTGGTATTCGAACCGATATTGCTACGTTCGTTCAACTTTACATCGCCCGACGAAGAAATCGTCACTTTGCTGTTGTAGTTAAACGGACAAGACGATGTTGCACCGTTCGCGCAACGACCACCCGACGGCGGTGTGCCACAACCTTCGTATATACCATTAAAGCAAGAATCAAGTACGCGCGCACAAACATTATTATGTGCATAGCGGAACAAATCGTATCCCCATGTTTCCGCAAGTGTATCAATCGTTTCGCCGGAAACAAGCGAATTAGCAGAACCATAGATTCCGTTCACAAGTTCGGTCACATATGCATTGGTTTCATCTAAAACAGTGACATTATCCGCCAAAATTGTGTTTGTGTTTTCTTTTACCTGGTCCGCCCACGCCGAAAGCGATGCAAGAATATCCGACCCCGCACCATCCAGATTGGCGACATTAAATCCGTAAACGCTCTCGTTTGTACAATAAGCCGGCGCAACAGAATAAGAGCAAGAACCAGATGCGAACAAAGCGTGTTCTGCACACCAATTACCAAAATTTTTCTCACTTGTTCCGTTATTACTCGCCTCTCTCCACGAAACGCAATTCATAACCTTTTCCGCATCGGTCAGTTCGAATGCCGCGCTAACCTCTTTTCCTTTGTTTGCAATCAGCAACGCCAACTGTCCGGAAATTTTGATAAGTTCTTCGTTCGCGGAATTAAGCGCGTCTTCGGCCTCTGCAAATGCTTTGACGCGTCCGGCGCACGCGCAACGACGCTGTGCCTCGTTCCGGGCGGTGCAGATTTCGTCCATGCACGTATAGTATGATTCCAAACAGTTGCTATACGCGTCCGCGGAAATAAGCCCCGTCGAAGAATCAACGATATTGCTGTAATTCCCGGTGTAAAGTTTGCTGTTCAAATAAGTATAATATGTTCCGCTGACGGTCTTTGTTCCGCGGATTGCATCGCCTTGTAACGAAACGCGCGACTTATTGGTTGTTGTTGTACTGCGTGGGCGCACATTGCGCGTTGTTACCCCGCGTGAAGAACGCCGTGCCAATTCACGTGTTACAACACCGCGGGCGGTTGCGCCACGCGCGATATCAGTTGTTGGACGCTGCACAACATTGCGTTTTGCGGTGGTTGTGGTTTCGGCGGCCCCTGTTGTTGGCCGCGCGGCGGTTGTACGCACATTTCGACCACTTTGGTTGCGTGGACTTTGCCGCCCCAGTGTTAAACCATCACTCATGGCATCATCGTTACCAAGTACCGGTGCAATCGGGTCTGCGAAAACAACCCGCATAGATAAAAATGTTGAACAAACCAAAAACGCACCCATCAGCAAGAACATCGTGCCTAACGCATTTTTGCCAAAATTTTGTAAAGAATTTTTTTTCATGAAACTCTCCTAAATATCCCAAGACCCTTGGAATTCCAACCTTTCCACCGTATAGTCCGAAATGAACTATACTACTACCAGAGTTATTATAACAGATTCATAAATTTTTGTAAACAAGAAAACCCGCCATGAGGCGGGTAATTTTTTACAGAAAAAATTTTTATTCAGAAACCGTTTCTTCTTCAACTGTTTCAACGACCTCTGCCGGTTCCGGATTTTCGACGGGCGCGACAGATTCTTCTTCTGTTACGACAACCGGTTCTGTCGGAACTGCGGTTTCAACAGGCGCCGCATCTTCAGCCAAAGCGGCATCAGTAACATCACCCGAATCCGTAACCACAGAATCAACAACAACTTGTTCGTTTTCTGTTGTGCTTACCACCAACTCGGCATTTGCACCATAAATTGCAACAATCCCCAACATTAACCCAAGTGCTAATACTTTTTTCATTTTTTCTCCCCTTTTTACGCACACACATGGTAATTTTTTTTACGCATCTATGTCAACAGTTTTATTTTATTGCGCTTAAAATACGTTCATAATATAATCAAAATTTTAGTTACAGTTTTTCTAGTTTCGTGTTATAACGCCGCAATTGCGCAAGATAATGTGTTTTTTGACGATGGCGATGAAAATTCGCTGTCGATTTATGTGGCGCAAAGTACTGGTTCTGGGTCGCTGTTACATTTGTTTTATCCAGGCGATTGGGAAATAGTTCCGATGACGGCGGTGATGGTGGAATATGCGCAACCTATGAAGATATTCCGCCTGCCGGCACGTATGAATTTGAATCTGATTCAAAATACGGCGTATAATTCTGCGCGGGGCCTTTCATTCTTTGGTGGCGGTGTTTCTTGGGACGTTGCGCCAATTTCGTGGCATGGAATTTATGCTGGAATCGGATTTGGACCATATTACCGTAACAACCGCGACCGTTGGGTTTCAAGTCGCCTGGTGTTTGGGGAAAAGTTTTTTATTGGTGCGCGTGTTGCAGAACATATGCGGGTTGAATTTGTAACGTTACACTTTTCAAATGGTGATTTTACGGAAACGAACCTTGGTTTTAATTACGCCGGCCTATCGTTTACATATGGTTTTTAATTAAAAAAACGCTAGCATGACGTGTTCACTAACACTAACCCTTACACCGTTCACTAATTCGGCAAAACCCAAAGCCAACAATAACTGGGGTCATTATCGTGTCCTGGTTCATATCCGGCACATACCTTTTTATCTTGTTTTGTTTCAACGGCAGTTATCGTTGCAAGGTTGTCACCGTTACTAAGTGTTGTAACATTATTTTCCGTTGTGTATGTTGCGGCATTCGCAACTGCAAGTGAACCAACATTACCAGCGGTGCCAGTATAAGTCACAACCATGCCTGCGGTGCCTGCTGGAATGGTATTCTGTTTTTTAGCAAAGGCGAAACCGAGTACCTCTGCCGTGACAAGAGATTGTTTTACTGCGTCTAGGGTTGGCAGTGAATAATCATCAAGATAAATATTATTAGCTATGAATGACAAATTGTTATTACTTAACGGGGTAGCTAAAAAAGTGTTTACGGCACCATCCAGATACTCTGTCATATACTCCCCCAATATCCAACGTTCTTGGATTGAACCGGCGGTAGAATCATAAGTAAGAACACTGCCATTTGAACCATAATTACCAGCCGCAATTTTATTTTGCTTATTCGATAGTGCGGTGGCAAGGCCCGTGGCATCAATCAACTTACCCGCGTCCGCCGTCGGCCAATTTCCTGTTGTACCGTCGAACGTGGTGCTGTAATTTCCCGCCGCGGTTGTTTCGGTTGATGTCCATGTCAATGCCGTCGGTGTATGCGCGTTAATCGCGGCCATCATTGCACCAACGGTTGGTAACCAATTATCGTTAGTATATCCGCCACTGCCGTTGGAAACAACCGCCTTTGCGATACCACGCTCACCCGTTGCCCCAAGTGTATTCGTTGTAACAACGGACCCATCCGCGCTTGCATTATTTGTCGAGTTATAAACATAAGTACTGGTAGTTGCGGGGATTTTGTCTTGTTTACCACCCACCGTGGTACTTAGCGAGTTAAAATTACTCAGACTGGCATAATTTGCGTCGGTATAGTAGAGAGATGTAAGAACCTGTTTATCCTCGCTACCGCCATCGCCAAGCGTAGCAAACGCCGATGCACAAAGCATCGTAATCAACGCCGATGTCAAAAATAGCCTTTTCAATTCCCCTTCCTTTTTCCAACAACGGTTTCGAAAAAACGCCGAAACCCAATCACAGAAAGACTTTTGCAATGCATTCCAAAGTGTGTTTTATGGAATAAACCAAAGCCCAGACCCCCATGTGATTTCATACATGTATAGAATAACCTAAACTATCGAATCGGGTCAAGGACAAAAATTCACATTTTGTATTTTTTTACTTTTGTGAACCAATTTTTAACAATAAGGGGGTGCCATGAGTTGTTGAGTGCGATTTAAATCTTGATTTTTTATAAATATGTTATATAATTCGCGTACTGTGAACTCGTTGCGGGCATAGTACAAGGGCTAGTACGCAAGCCTTCCAAGCTTGATATGCGGGTTCGAGTCCCGCTGCCCGCACCACGGATTTTCGTTATTGCGCGCAGCGCGCACAATTAAGAAAATCCAGTGTCCTGCCATAGCCTTGGCGGAGGCGGACAATGGGCAAAAAGTTCTGGGCGTGCGCCGGAGTTGGAGAGCCGGGGCAGACTGTAAATCTGTTGGCTTAAGCCTGAGGTGGTTCGAATCCACCCACTCCCACCAGTAAATTTACTTAGAAAACCAGGCATTTGCGCTGGTTTTTCTTTTTGTTTTGCAAATTTCACAAAATTTGAAAACCTTAGAAATCCAACACTTTTTTGCACAGACACTTTCATAAAACCAAAGGATTTTGATTATGTTTAAAAAGTGTATGGCAAAGTGTTATGCAGGTCCCGACAAAAATTTATATTTGCGCGGAAAAATTTTCTACTATATGATTGAATTACCCAGAGAAAATGGAAAAAGGCGGTATTACATCAAATCTCTGCACACAGACAATTATTACGAAGCTCGCGAAAAGGTGAAAGATATGGCAAACAATGTAGATAAAACCCAAATAAATAAAACATTTGCTAGATTACGGTTGTTGTTAAGACAATTGACATTTGAACAAAATTCTCGTCCAATCGACTTGAAAACCATGTGTTCCAGCAACTCTGCAACTACAAAAGTTTATGGTGATATCAATGTGGTAAATGAATTGCTTAAAATCCATGACACATTAAACGAAATAAAAGCCGCAATGTTGACACCCGAACAAAAACAAAATTTAAATTTGTTGAATCAAATAGCACCTAAATTAGAAATCTTGGTTGATAATACATTGAATCCGATTACCAGTGTCAAAACAAACGAAAAATATACTATCGGTGATGTGATAGATAGCATGTTAAAAAAAGCAAAAAATTCACCTGAAGTAAATCTAAGAAAACGGCAATTACTTGAAAAAATGATTGGTTGGGTTGATTTAAAAACAACAGATAAATACTCAAAATTTTATACGGCGGATGTTATACAAAATATAAATGAAAGGATTGGAAATTTGAACGTCTCTGGTAGTGTAAAATGTAATTATACACGAGAAATGACAAACTTAATCAAGTTTGCAAATATCTTAGATGCAGATATGTATAAAACCAATTTAATCGAATTGATATCTGATTTCAAAAAAACTAAGAACAGCGAACGAAAACCACATTGGCCATTTACAGAATCCGAATTAAAACAGATTTTCTCCACCAAAAATGATTATTTTAAATCAAGACCAGATGTATTTTGGCATGCACTTATCGGGCTTTTTGTTGGCGCAAGATGTAATGCCGCAGCAACTTTACAATACGGCGATATAATAAACGAAAACGGAATAGATTGTATAAATTTTCAAAACAACGATAAAACCAAACATTTAAAAAACGATGCAAGTATAAGAATAGTTCCTATTCCAAAACAATTATTAGATATTGGTTTTGTTGATTGGGTAAACAGACAAAAGCAAAAACTGAATGCAACAGATAAAGCTCATATATTTCCGAAAGCTATAACAAAAAGTGGCGATTATGAAGAAAAGTATTCAAGTCGCGGATTTATTAAATACATCAAAGATATCGGTATTACAGCGGCAAATCCGAATAAACGATTGGATTTCCATTCGTTGAGAAAAAATGCAAATAAACGATATGAAAAACTAGGTGTTCCTGGAACAATTATCAATGATATTATAGGTTGGGAAGGTAGAGACACAAGAGAAAAAGATTATTCACAAAATGAATTGGAAGAGTTAAAACCATACACAGACAAAATGAATTACGATTTTCTAAATGATGAATTTGCATATTGGAAAAAGGTAATGAAGGATTTGTAATGGAAAAAGATTTTGAACAGTGGTTGAAAGATAATTTTTATTCTTGGGCCACAGCACGAATTTACACGGGGCGGATAAGAAAAGAATATAGACGCAAGGGATATTCCGATTTGGAATCTTTTGTTCGTGGTGAAATTAATGGGAAAACGGAAATACATGTTCCAAAAAAAGCGATTTCTGCATTCAGAAAATTTGCTGATTTTTTGGCAGAACATATAAAGGTATATGTAGGGGCAGACATACCATTTTTCAAAAGATTTAAGAAAACATTCGAAGTAAAAGAAGATGTTGGCGGAATTTAAAAACGGTTTTTTATTTATAAACCCTGCTACCCCATCCGACAGTATCGGCAACCGGTCCCGCAAATGCCACCAACACTAACCCACCGCACCCCATACACCACCGTCCATCTGGTTATAAAATCGCTAACTGCAAATTGAAAAAAATTCAAAGGCCTTTACGCGTGGGACGATTTTTTTCGGTTAGTATTTTCAGTGTGTCGTTTGTTCCTGTTGTATATCTGCATAGTCTCGATAACGGTTCAACTATCGGTTTCAAATAATTGTATTTCACAGATGGTGATTTATTATCAACCGTTTTCATATTATCCAAAGTTTCAACCATAAATTGCAACATATCTTGGGCTTTTTTAATACCGCGTTCAGTCAATTTTAATATTTTACGATTTTTCTTGGTTTTATCTGGAATGATTTCAAACAATATATTTGCTTCGTCGATTTTACCTGTGTTTTTGATATGGCCACCCTTGGTTATTCGTTCAGAACTGTATTTGGCAACAATGTTTCCGATGGTGCCTATCGGAATACCATATAATTTAGCGATATCGGCCTGACTTATATCGGAATAAAAAAGAACCGCCAATAAAATTTTTAATAGATTCATTTCGTTGGTTGTTTTTTCTACATGTCTATGAATACGAAATACCAGCGTATAAATATCGGCCAATAATCTAAATTGGACTTCTTCGCCATATTCTAATTTATTTTCTTCTTCAATTTGTCTCTGATTTAAATAATCTTGCCAATCTTTGCTGGCCAACCAGCATTTTCCATTCGAAAGCATGCGTTTACCCCCTTTAATATTCCACAATAGAATATTAAAACACCCCTAAAATTAATGCAAATAAAAAATATTTACAAAAAAATTAAAAAATTTTTGCTTTATAACCAATTGTTTTTAGCGTTTTTTATTTTTTGAATTCACGAATTTTAAATTTTTTTTACGAAAACCCCTTTCAGCAACAGTTCTGAATAAATGTATCGAAAAAAATAAAGGAGTTTTAAATGATACATTTAAATAGTGGGGTGGAATCTGCCTTGGATAAAATGATTCAAAATCGTAATGCGTTTTTAAATGGTGAGCAACCGTCTAAAAATGAAGTTGAAATTGTTCCAGAAATTGTGTGTCCTGCGCTGGTGGATGAAAAATTGCCGAATTTTTTAAATGTGGATGCATCTGTTGCTGTTCCGGATAATCCAATTGATTTAAATAATTATATGGCTGTTCAAGAAGGAGCGGGAGAATTAGGAAAAACCTTGTTGAAAAAATTAAAAATACAGGGGAAATGGTATATTCATGTTTTGCAAAAGACACAAAAACATGCTGAAAATACTTTGGAAGCGGGGTTAAAATTGGGGCAATATCTGAAACAATTACCAACAAAGCAAGGGAAAAGAACGGATTTGAAACTTCCCGACACTGATGTTGATAAGTGTAAAAATGAAATTTTGGCTGAATTGGGTATAACAGAAAGAGTTTCTTGGGATTTGCAGAAATTAACGCCGGAAGCCGTCGAAAAAGCGAAAAAACAAGCGATTAAAGACGGTAAAATTGTAAATCGTGCTATGGCTTTGAAAATTGTTGGTAAACAACATTACAAAAGCAACAATGTTCCAGAAGATTTTAAAGGTGAATTTGGAAAAAGGCCTGATTTTAATAGTTTCATCGGTAAACAAGTATTATATTATACACAATGTTTCGCCTCCGTGGGTGTTGGCGAAGAAAAATTGGAACAAATAGGTTTGTTTCCGTCAGTTGTTAATGAACTTGAAGAAATTCGGTGTCGTTGGTATCAGGAACGCCATAAAAATTCTGACATTATCCAAGGTTCCATTGATGACCCAGTGATTTTTGAAAAGATTGTCGCGGCTCATTTAAAACATAAAAACAAGTTGATATTGGCCAGCCCAGTTTGTAGAGATTTTTCAATTGCCGGCAAGCGTGATTTTGACAATCCACGCGCCAGATTGATTTTCCCTGTTCTTGAATTGGCGCGACGGGTTAATGATGTGAACGAATACATATTAATTGAAAATGTTCCTGGATTCTTAACCGCTTCACCAGAAAATTGGCCAGAAGTGAACGGAAAAGAAAAAATCAATCTCGGCACTTATGTGAAACGGGAACTTGAAAAATTGGGTTATATCGTCAATATCGCTGTTGTTTATGGTTGTGATTATAATACAGCCCAGAAAAGAAAACGCGCGTTTATTCTTGCTTCTAAAAAAGGTAAATGGCTGTTCCCAGAAAAAGACGAACGGTGGAAAACTTTGATGGAAGTTATCGGGCATTTACCATCATTAAACAAGCCTGGTGATACATCTAAATATAAATGGCATGAATTTCCAAAAAGTATGGACGAAGAGACAATCAAAGTTTTGCGCCATACACCAACTGGTAGTTCCGCACAAGATAATGAAGAAGAATTTCAACCACGAAAAAAAGACGGTTCAAGAAGCGGGGCTAAATTTCAATCCTATAACATGCGAAATTGTTGGGGATTACCCGCAGCAACTGTAATGCAACATAATGATAATCCAGGTGGACACAGAACAATACATCCTGGACGACCATTATCAGATGGAACATGGACCGACCCACGAACATTCAGTATTCTTGAAATATTGTTAATTACTGGGTTGGATGCAAATTATTTTATTCCAGATTGGGCGGATGAAGAATTAATCCGAAATGTTCTTGGTGATTGTTTGCTACCAAATGTGAATCTTGCATTGTGTTCAATGATTCCTGGGCGTGAATAATCTCTGGTAATTACAACAATAAATCCCGGCTTTGATACCGGGATTTTTTTCAAAAAAATAATTCCAACTATGCAACCACCACAAAAAAAGCGGTTCTATAAAAATGTATTTAGTGTGTTGTGGACTTTCTGTAATTGTATCAGAAGATAAACATAGACTCAGCATATCGTACATTTTTGTTGGTTGTATCAAATTGGTTTATCAAAGGCGCCTGATTAAATGCGTTGTAGATAAGTTATTACGATTTATGATTTATGTATGTATTTATTAAATAACCACAACGCAATAACCAATACCGATACAACAAAAGATACCTGAATATAAAGGTTCTAATTAATGATAAATCGTGAACAAAGAACAAACCAATTTTTTCCACATCCACAACCACTAGGTTTAAGTATTTGTTCACGATTATTTTTTTATAAAAGGTGGTTTTAATGACAGATATTTATCAATACGAATATAAAATTTACACAGATGAAGATATGACAGAATTATTAGAAAAATCCGTTATCGATTGGTTATTTGAATTTGACCCAAACTATTTTATATCAATACAATTTCCAACAACACAGCGAAGTTATAATCTGGAAAAATCAGTTTATCGGTTAAAAGCGGTTATGAAAATCTTTGAAAAAACATTAAACCCACGACATTGGTATAAGAAACATTTACCGTTTATTGCTTTTGCTGAAAATACATCTGGTATGTGGCATTTCCATTTATTTTTAAAAAACGATAAATACCCCGAAGAAAAAATATTATCTGGTATGGACATAACGGCAAAGAAATTCGCTTTTTCAGAAGATGTAATTGATATTCAAAAGATAACCAGAACACCAGAAAAAGCATTTAAATACGGCGGCAAAGAATTAACAGCCGATTCCACAGGTAGATTTGAATCATTTCGGATAATATTGTCTGATGATATGTTTAACCTTCCACAAAAATAACCCATACAATCATATAAACCAGGTGTAGTCGCCCCAATCAGCAACCAGATATAAGTTATAAACCAAATCAAATTGGGGCAACCACGCGTCAAATATGGAACAAATGTAAAAAATAACCTGCTAATTCACATCAGCAGGTTTTTATCTATTCGTCGTCGTCAGAATACGGTTCACTGGATGTTATTAAAACTTGGCCTGTATTTTTATCTTTTACCCTTACAACAGTCCAATCTGAATCTGATGTATCGAATTCAACAGTTATATCTTTATCAGTTTCAAATACTGCCATACCATGATATTCTTTAAATCCGTTTGAGTTAGCGTCTATATGTTTTTGTATCGTATCGGTTAATTCACATACACATACCATACCTGAATCTGCAAAAAAATCGTGTTTTAATACATTTACACCCCAGATTTCATTAGTCCAATCACCATATCCAGTTGAACATGCTTTTGCTTTATAATCGCCACTATATTTTTGTAATGCAGCGGTTGTTTCATTATCAAATAATTCCCGTTGCATTACATAATCACGATTTTCCATTGCTTTTTTATACGCTGCAGAGTCAAATATTTCACAACATTTACTCCAATCGTCATCAGGTATTAAATAACATGGGTCGGTTATAATATATTTACGCATATCGTTTTACCTTTTTAGTATGTAATAATCCGGCCAATTAAAGCGACATTATTATCTTCTAGGTTTCGTAATGCTGCTTTTGCTTGGTCATAGTTAAAGTAAATTTCCGGTAAAAGAATTCCGTTTGCTTCTATTTTGAAATATGTGCAATTTGGCATGTTAAATCCTTTTTGTTTAATATTCATCTGCACGCATAATGGTTAAAACCCGAATAGTGATATTTTCGTCCGCTGGATTATCTGAGCCGGCATCCATTGTTTCGTTATAGTAGTCAATTTTCCAAAAATAGTTTTTTCCGTTATGCTCGATACGCGAAAAATCTCTTTCTCCGTATGGATTATTATCTTCATTAAAGTCATTAAATTTTTGAACTTTATCTAACAGACGAGCTTGTTCGAGATACGGTAAAGAACTCACACCCACAGATATGAATACCTGATTTTTACCGGGTGTGAATAAGTTCTTTCTCAGTTTATCGTTTAATTCTGCAATTTTATTCGTATTCATTATGCAACCTGTGATTCTAACATCATTTTTTTCAGTTGGACAAGCGAACTTCTAATGGACCTGGACATACCGGCACCCAGTATTTGTTTCGGCCCCCCGCGCTGATAAAGCGGACATATATCAGATATGTTTTCTGCTAACTTTTCAATCGTTAGATTCTCGATTTTTGCTACTCGCTTCAAAGCTCGGCAATAATCATAACAAGTTGAATTTCTGCCGTTTACAATTACAGCAAACCCATTTTTAACCAAGTATTTACGATATTCATTTAACATTTTTATACTCCTTTATTCTGTTAAACTATATAAATTATACGGTGAATCAAATGATTTTCGAACTAAAAAACTTCCCGCAAGAGCCAAAAAACGCCAGTTTTTAGCCGTTTTTGAGCAATTTTGAGCTTTCGGAGCAAAACAGAGTCGTATTTGCTATTAAATTGATATAGTTAAAGATAAACTGTTTAAATTATATAGTTTATGCGTTTTTTATGCAGAAAAGGTAAAACTTATCCACATTAAAGTAGTAAAGTTCCATAAAACAAACACAGGCAAGCCAAATTTACCCCCAGAACAAAGAAACAATTGATATAACAGAACAATATTATATAAAAATTATCTTCGTTTTACATCAATTACTTGTCCTGTAATGTTTGTTATTAATGTCTTTATAGAAAAATCTGCAACCCGTTCTGGTTGGCATAGTGTTTCTGCTGGTTCTTCTCCAAAAGCATTAAATCTCATTGGTGTCGCCGTTCTTTCTGGGTTTATTGCGTTAACTTTTACTCCGTCTTCATATAATTCTTCAGCCAATGCTTGAACTAGATTTACAATAGCAGCTTTTGCAGAAGAATATGTTGAATACAATGCTCGACCCCTTGTATATGATGAAGAAGTAAACAACAATAAACCGCCACGACTTTTTTTAAGATAAGGAATAGAGGCGTGTGCTACATTTATATTGCCTACATAATTAATATTTATATCTTGTATAATATCTTGGATTTTTCTGTCTATCAATTTTCCTATATTCAATACACCAGCAGAATTTATTATGTAATCTATTTTACCATGTTTTGTATAAATTTTATTCAATTCGCTCGTTATATTAGCATAATTTGTTATGTCGCATCCGTTTGAACGAGATAAAGCATAAGTTCTGGCGCCATATTGTTTTAATTTTATATCTATATGCTGTCCAATTCCACTATTTCCACCAAATATAACTATAATTTTATCTTTTAAATTTTCTATTTTTATATTTTCATCATAAATGTCTGTATGTTTTAATTGGAAAAGTTTATCTGCTATATATATATCAACAGGATATGTTATTTTTATGTTATTTATATCACCTGGAATCACATAAACCTGTGCAAGACTATACTTTACGACTATACCACAGTCATCTGTAAAGTTTGTATCGTCTTTTCTTGCAAGTTGATGAGCTTTCTTAATTACGCCTAACTTGAAGCATTGAGGGGTTTGGCCATATTGTAAATTTGCACGATTGGGTATGTTTTTTACTATTTCATTATCTGTTTCTATAATCGTATCTATGGCCGGAATGGCAACATCAACGGCATCATATTTATCTAGAGCTTTTACGCAATCATTTATAATTCTATGAGTTATAAATGGCCTAGCTGCATCATGTATTATAACTTTTGTATCATCGTCATCTTGTATTGATTCAACAGCAATTTCTGAACTTTGTTGGCGGGTATCACCACCATTTAATAATTTACAAACTTTTTTATAGTTATTTTTGATTAGAATATTTTCACATAAATATCTAAATTTTGGAGTTATTACTATAATAATTTCATCTATATTATCATTAGCCTCAAACACATCAATAGTGTGTTCAAGTATGGTTTTACCAGCCAACTTATTGAATTGCTTTGGCAAATCATTACCATAGCGATTTCCTGTTCCTGATGCCAAAATAACTCCATAATTCTTCATAAAAAACACCTATAATTCTTTTATTAATTTTACTAGTTGTTCTGATGCATTTCCTGTATCATAAGACCCCATTTGGTGCAGGAAATCCTTTGTCGCTTTTGCAAATGCTTCTACATTTAAATTCTGTATATTATGTATAAGCTGATTATTATCTTGGGAAATTGGTATAGGTGTATCTTCCATTTCAATATATGAACCCCTTGCACTAAAATAATATTGCTTATCAGGGGCATATATAAAGGCTGGCCGTCCAGTAATTAAAAAATCAAATATAGAAGAGCTATAATCTGTTATTAAAATATCTGCTACTGCAAGCAATTCTTGCATGTCTGGATATAATGTTGCGTCTTTTAACCAATCATATTTTGGTAAAATATTTTGTTCCATAATCATATTAGGATGTAATCTAGACAAAATAACCCAAGAATTTGAATAACGTTTATCCAGTGTATCTTTTAATTTTTTATAATCTATGTCGTATACACTTTGGTTATGATTATCCCTGAACGTTGGTGCATACAATAAAATTTTTACACCAGCAGGAATTTTGAAATATTCGTGTATTTTATTTTCAATTTTATCAGAATGCTTAAAAAGAATATCATTGCGCGGATTTCCCTCCCTGAAATATTTACCAGAATACCAAAATGTTTTTTTGAATATTGTATTTTCTGACCATAGAGCACCAGATGATAGGAAATCAATATCTTTGGAATCTTGTTTGGCTAATTGTATATAACTATCTGGTAAATTAGGATAATCTGCTTCTATTTTTTTAAATCCCATATTACCGTGCCAAGTATGAATATATTTTTGACCTTTTCTTTTGTGCAATATATTTTGTCTAACATTTGATATAAATATATGGCAAGTTGTCAGGTAATACAACGCCTTTAAACTAAAACAATTTACCAACTTGATATTTTCTGGAAATTCTTCTGGAAATTTTAACTTTTTTTTATCGTAAAGCCAGATTAAATCAAACTGGTTATCCTTTAACATTTCCAAAGCTATATATTTTGGATTGTCTCCGAAACCTTGACCAGCCATATTCCAAAAACATACACGAAATTTTTTTATAGGGAACAAATGAAAAATTTTAGAACAACATTTGAATACAAACTCTCTCTTTGGTGTTATAGGAATAAAGAAAAACAGAAAAATTCTTTGATATTTTATCTTTATCAAAGGTATGTAATACAAAACAAACACAAAGTATCTGTCGTCTTTGTTTACTGCTCTTACAAATAGTTTACAAACTAATTTTGTTATCTTTTTCATCGTTATTCGCATTTATAATTATCTAATGACACCAATTTTTATAAAACCAAACAAATACATTTTGTTGTTTTCTAGTAAAATAAGGGGGATACGCCCAAACAGATAATACTTTGACCTGCACATGTTATATGTTTTTATTTTAATAATAGGTATTCCAAATATCCGCACCCACCTAAACAATGTTGTGTATTTGTCTATCAAATTTTCATCACCAAATAAAAATCTTGCTACATCGTATTGAATCTTTTTTGTTGTTTCTGCTTGAATATCGGCTTTTTCCTTAGATACACTTGCTTTATGCACTCTGTATAAATATAAAATTTCTTGTAAATTATGAATTTTAGCATATCTTGCAAACCTAGAATAAAATTCCATATCTTCCGCTGCAAAGTAATTAGAATCAAATCTTAAATGATATTGTTCTATAATTTCACGACGTGCTACGAATACTGTTGTTTTGCAACCGAATAAGAAATCGCCAACACGAACTTCTGGTGGATTCATATACGAAAAATTGTCATCTTGAAAAGCTTGCAATCCACATCCAACCATTCCATAATCGGGATGCTTTTCTAAAAAATCAACCTGTTTTGCTAATCTTGTTGGTTTAGATATATCATCACTATCCATTTTTGCGATATATTCGCATTGTGCTACATCAAGGCATTCATTTAAACTAGCTATAAAACCTTTATTTGTTTTATTGTCTATAAATTTTATTCTTTTATCTTTCTTTGCATATTCCCTGATTATTGACGATGTATTATCTGTTGAACCATCATTTAATATTATAAATTCAAAATCCGTAAATGTTTGTTTTAAGATACTTTCAATAGCTTCACCAACATATTTTTCAACGTTATATGCTGGCATTATAACTGAAACTTTTGGCTTTTTTTGTGGCATTAGATGTCCTTTTTGTATAAGAAACTTTGTTGTTTAGAATCGAATTCTGTATCTGTGCTGAAAAGCGGGATAAAACCCAATAACCAATACATTTTATGGATACATAAGGTGTGATTATTATCAAAATGTGTTGTTTTTCTTATTATGAACAAAGGAAAAAAACCTAAAAATGACACAATCCCTATTGCTTTGTTTTCATTGTTTTTCATTGTATAACCTCACTTTTAATTCGGATATTCAATATATTAAACAAACCAACGATTGTTTCATAAATACGAAGTGGCAAATTTCAACTTAGCATAAATACTTTGTGTATACTGGATTTCTAAGGTTTTTTCACTAGTAATGAATTCTTGATAATAAGTTTATAAATGAAAAATTTATATTGATTTTATCGTTCTATTAAATAGGCATAAATTATCAACCAAAGGATTAGAAAAATGGCAGTTTTTGGATATATTAGAGTTAGTAGTGCAAAGCAAAATTGCGACCATCAACATTATGAAATTCAACAATTTGCAGAACATAACAACATCAATGTAGATAAGTGGATTGAAGAAACAATCTCTTCACGCAAACCTTTAAATAAAAGAAAATTGGGGCAGTTGTTAAACGAATTACAAGACGGTGATATTTTAATTGCTGCTGAAATATCGCGTCTTGGGCGTTCAATGATGGAAGTAATGCGAATACTTGAAACTTGTTTGAATAAAAATTGTGAAGTATGGACGATAAAGGAACATTATAGGTTAGGAAACGATATTCAATCCAAAGTCATGGCATTTGCATTTGGGCTTTCAGCAGAGATAGAAAGAAATTTAATATCACAACGAACAAAAGCGTCTTTGGAAAGTATAAAAGCCAGTGGTAAAAAGATAGGCCGCCCCTTTGCTGCTAGTTCAAAAAAATTGAAATTATCCAAGAATACAAAGAAAGTCAAAAAATTTCTGGAAATGGGATTAACACATTATCGAATTGGCAAGATATTGGGCGTAAAACCAGCAACTGTATCACACTTTGTAAATCGCATGGGCTGGTAAAAAATCGTTTACATTTGACAGAAATCGCGTTATTTTGTAAAAGTGCTGTGCAAGTGTTAGGCATTTCTGGTAAAAACTGGTTAAATTTGGGTGGAATCGGCGTTAAAAGTGCTTGTTTTCTCTCAAAAATTGGTATGTCTGAAACCATCTCATTCCTACCAATGGTGGGAGTCAGATTTCCACCCACTCCCACCAAAATAGAAAATGACCCGTTTGGGTCATTTTTTATTTTGCAATGTGGGGTGGGTGGATGCGCAAGAGCGCCATGGCACGACAG
>JAGCDW010000028.1 GCA_017650945.1 Alphaproteobacteria bacterium
AGACTTATAAGGGGGGACGTCCGGATGATATTGTGCCCGAGTGGTTTAGTAGGATTAATAACGGTGATGGAAAAACTTTTGGCAGTCGGACATAAAGTTTCAACAACAAAACAAACGTGAACCCGTCCGCATGGGCGGGTTTTTAGTGTTAGTGTGGGCGCAACACACCCAATTTCTTTTTTTATTACTACTTACACCAATAATTAACACTTGGCGCCCATGGTGCGGGCGGCCTTTAATGCTGAACGCAACGATTCGCAGGCGATTTCATTTATTCGGCCTGAAAAAGTGCGCATGTTCATAGAATCTGCGAAATTTTTTGTGAATATTTGCGCAATATATTCAATTTGTGCCGGCGAAATCATAAAAATATCGCTGGTTATGTCCCGTGAATCCAGTTGTTTTATAGAATTTTTCATCTTTTTCCCTGCTCTTTTTTCTTTTTTGTTCTTGTTTATTGCTTTTATCGCATTATATCATAAAGTAACTTGACCGCAAGGCGTAAAATTTGCTATACAGATAGAAAATAAGACAAGGAAAAACAATGGCTATGAATATTATTCAAAAAATACTAGGGTCGGCCAATGACCGATTGGTGAAATCTTATGATAAAACAGTGTCGCTGATTAACGATTTGGAACCGAAATACGTCGGCATGACGGATGATGAGTTGCGGGCACAAACTGATGCGTTGCGCGCACGAATTCAATCTGGGGAAAAAGAAAAAAATGTTTTACCGGATGCGTTCGCGTTGGTGCGCGAGGCGGCAAAGCGTTCTATTGGCCTGCGCCATTTTGACGTGCAATTGATTGGCGGTATGGTTTTGAATAATGGTCAAATCGCCGAAATGAAAACTGGTGAAGGTAAAACACTGGTCGCGACGTTGGCGTTGTATCTAAAGGCATTACATGGGCGTGGTGCACACCTTATTACTGTGAATGATTATTTAGCATCGCGTGATGCCAGGTGGATGGGACGTGTGTATGAATTCTTGGGGTTGACGGTTGGAATTATTCAGCATGATATGACTGATGATGAACGGCGCGCCGCATATGCGTGTGATATCACTTATGTTACAAATTCTGAACTGGGGTTTGATTACTTGCGCGATAATATGAAATTTTCCAAGGCACAACAGGTTTTGCGGCCCTTGTTCTTTGGTATTGTGGACGAAGTGGATAGCATTTTAATTGACGAGGCGCGCACGCCGCTTATCATTTCTGGCCCGTCTGAGGATATTAGTGAACTCTACAATCGTGTTGATGCGGTCGTGGCGAAACTTGCGCCCGATGATTATAAAAAAGACGAAAAGGATCGGCATGTAACGTTGACCGAAACAGGGGTTGATTCTGTAACCAAGTTGTTGATAGATGCCGGCCTTCTTGTGGGTGACAACCTTTATGCGCCGGAAAATGCCGCCGTTGTGATGCATGTGCAACAATCGCTGCTGGCCCATCATTTGTTTCAGAAAAATGTGAATTATGTGGTTAGAAATGGCGAGGTTTTAATCGTTGACGAATTTACAGGGCGTGTTATGACCGGGCGACGGTTTGGACGTGGCCTGCACCAGGCGATAGAGGCCAAAGAACATGTCGCCGTGCAGCCCGAAAATCAAACAGTGTCCAGTATTTCGTATCAAAATCTGTTCCGGCTTTATGAAACGTTGGCCGGTATGACAGGAACCGCCATGACCGAGGCCGCTGAGTTTGAAGAGATTTATAAGTTGCGTGTTGTGTCAATACCGACAAATCGACCGGTCGCGCGCGTGGATCATCATGACGAAATTTATAGAAATAAAAACGAAAAATATAACGCTATTATCAATCAGATAGACGATTGTCTTAAACGAAAACAGCCGGTTTTGGTTGGGACGGTTTCAATTGAAAAATCTGAAGAGTTGGCAGAGATTGTTCGCAAGAAATTAAACATAAATCCGGCGGTGTTAAATGCAAAGCATCATGAATCCGAGGCAAAAATTGTGGCCCAGGCCGGTGCGCCGGGGGCGGTTACAATTGCAACAAATATGGCGGGGCGTGGAACGGATATTAAACTTGGTGGGAACGCCGAAGATTTGATTGCAGACTTGGATAAAGATGCGCCGGATTATGAGCAGAAAAAGAAGGAAATTTACGACACGATTGAACAGAATAAGCGAATTGTTCTGGATGCGGGCGGTCTTTATGTGATTGGCACTGAACGGCACGAATCGCGCCGTATTGACAACCAATTGCGGGGGCGCAGTGGTCGTCAGGGAGACCCGGGCGATTCAAAGTTTTTCTTGGCGTTGGATGATGATTTGATGCGAATTTTTGGTGCAAGTCGGTTAAGTGGCATGCTTACGACACTTGGCCTTAAAGAGGGCGAGGCGATCACGCATCCGTGGATAACCAAGGCATTGGAAAAAGCGCAAAAACGTGTCGAGGCCAGGTATTTCGAGGCGCGTAAAGAATTGCTGAAATACGATGATGTTATGAACGAGCAGCGCGGTGTTGTCTATAAACAGCGTGATGATTTGATGACGTCGAAAGATTTGTCTGGACTTGCGCACGAAATGATTGGCGATGTTGTTGAAATTATCTGTGAAAACAATATCCCGGAAAAAACTTTGCCGGCCGATTGGAATATAAAGGGACTGCACGATGCAATGGTGCGCGTGTTCGCGTTGGATATTACCGATATCGAAAGTTGGAAAACTGATGAGAATATCAATGAACGCAAGGCGTATGAAACTTTGTTGCAACTTGCAATGCAGCGGTATAATCAACAGGCCGAAAAATATGGTCCAGAAATGATGCAGGCGGCAACACGGCAAATGATGCTTGGGGCGCTTGATTCTGTTTGGAAGCAGCATTTACAGCAAATGGATTATTTGCAGACCGGAATCGGACTTCGTGGTTATGCGCAGAAAAATCCGCTTTATGAATATAAACGTGAAGCGTTGGGGCTGTTCAAGAACACGATAAATAACTTCAAAATTATGTCGGTGGCGTATATTTCACGTATGGAACTAACGCGGGCGGATGTGGACGCGACCGAAAAACAGCGCGCAGAACATGACCAGGCGTTAAATGTCGCGGGTGAAGCGCGACGAAACGCGCCCTGCCCGTGTGGTTCGGGATTAAAATACAAACATTGTTGTGGTAAGTTGAGATAGCAAAATCCCCGATTTTTCGGGGATTTTTGTTTTGTGAAATTTTGCAAATTATGTTATGGACGCGGGCGTAATTTTTTTGCTATGGTCATTGTGCTATGGAAGGTAATTTTATTCATCTTAGGACACATACGCGGTTATCCATTGGAGCAAGTACCCTGCGGGTCAAGGATGTACCGAAATTATGCGCGGAAAACGGCATGTTCGCGTGCGCGATTACTGATACCAACATGATGTCGGGTTGCGCGGAATTTTCTGATGTTATGCCGTCTGCGAAAATTCAGCCGATAATCGGTGTTGAAATATCACTGAATCACCATACTGCGGATCCAAAGATTTTGCGCGAATCATCGCTTTCCAAAATCGTTTTGCTGGCCCAGAATCATGCTGGGTATCTGAATTTGTGCGAACTTAGTCGTATTATGTATATGCGTGGCGACAATCATCATTTGGGACCGTATATAACCTTGGGTGAATTGGCGACGCATGCGGATGGTGTGATATGTTTGTCTGGGGCGCATACCGGGCCAATTGGTATGGCAATTTTGAATGAACAGCGTGGTCTTGCGCGGGAATGTGCCGAAGGTTTTGTTAAAATGTTCGGCGATCGGTTTTATATGGAAATTCAAAGGCATGGGCTGGAAAGTGAAATTAAAACCGAACCGGCGTTTTTGGAAATTGCGAAAGATTTAAATATTCCAATCGTTGCAACAAATGACGTTTGCTTTGCACACCCGTCTGATTACGAGGCGATGGATGCACTGGGGTGCGTGTTGGGGCAGACCAAGGTTATTGATCCGGATAGGCCGCGTAAGTCGTCAGAGCAATATTTTAAGACCGTAAAAGAGATGTGTGATTTGTTTAACGATTTGCCAGAATCAATTGAGAACACTGTAAAAATCGCGAATCGGTGTGCTTTCTTTGTAAATGTTCACGAAAAGCCTTTGTTGCCACGTTTTGGTGATGATTTTGAATCTGAATGTCAAATGTTGCGCGATATGACAATGAGTGGTTTGACCGAACGGTTAAAACAACAAGGGATAACTGATACGGCGCCATATTTTGACCAGGCAAAGTATGAGTTGGATGTTATTATCGGTATGGGGTTTCCTGGGTATTTTCTTATTGTTGCTGATTATATTGATTGGTGTCGCAAACATGATATTTTGACCGGTCCAGGGCGCGGTTCGGGTGCAGGGTCTATTGTTGCGTGGGCGATGGGGATTACGCATGTGAATCCATTAAAATATGGGCTGTTGTTCGAAAGATTTCTGAACCCTGACCGTATATCTATGCCGGATTTCGATGTGGACTTTGAACCGACAGGCATTGAACAGGTGTTGGCGTATATTTGTGATAAATATGGGCATGATTCTGTGTGCCGTATTATCACGTTTGGCAGCTTGCAGGCGCGTGGTGCAATTCGTGATATTGGGCGTGTTTATGGTATGCCTTATTCAAAGTCAGACCGACTTTCGAAAATGATACCGATGGATGCAAAGACATTAAAAGAAGCTGTTGATACATCGCAAGAAATTCAAAATGTGTTAAACATGGATTCTGATATGAACAAGGTTGTTTCGGTGGCTGAAGAGTTGGAAGGTTCATTCAGAAATCTTGGGCAGCATGCGTGTGGGGTGGTTATTGGCGATCGGCCTACAACAAAAATTGCGCCGGTGTATCGTGACCCGGCAAATCCATTGCCGTCGTGTCAGTTTGATGGGCATTATTTGGAATCGGCCGGGCTTATCAAGTTCGATTTCTTGGGTTTGGAAACCTTGGTTGTGTTAAAATACGCAACAAAACTTATTCAAAAAACACGCCGTATCAATGTGATACTTGATGAAATTCCCACAAATGATAAAAAGACATTGGAACTTTGGCAATCGGGTATGACCGAAGGTATATTCCAATTCGATGCCCCGTTTGTTCAGCAAACTTTGCGGAAAATGCACCCGACAAGTTTTCTTGAAATATCGGCGTTAAATGCGTTGAACCGTCCGGGCCCGATTGCCTTTATCCCGCAATTTATTGCCCGTATGCATGGCGAAGAAGAAATTCAATATGTGCATCCAAAGGCAGAGCCAATATTAAAGGAAACATACGGGATCATTGTGTACCAAGAACAGGTTATGCAATTGACACGCGCACTGGCCGGTTTTACGCGCGGTGAATCAGATACTGTGCGCAAGGCGATGGGTAAAAAGAAATTGGAATTACTTGCAAAATTAGAGGTTAAATTCCAAGAAGGTTGCAAAAAAGAAGGGACTTTGGACGAGGCAACGGCCAAAGATTTGTGGGAAAAGTTCAAGGAATTTGCAAAATACGCGTTTAATAAATCGCATGCTATCGCCTATTCTATTGTTGCCAACCAATGTGCGTACTTAAAGGCACACTATACGCCGGAATTTTTGGCGGCATCAATGTCCAGTAATATGAATGACACAGACCAATTGTCGCTGTTTGTGGATGATGCCAAGACGAATTTTGGAATCGAAATTGTGCCGCCGGATATAAATAAAAGTGAATCACTGTTCACGGTTGTTGATGGAAAGATTGTTTATGCGCTTGCCGCGATAAAGGGTGTCGGGGTCGCGGCGACCGATGCGATAATTGCGGAACGCGCCAAAGGGCCGTTCAAGAATATAACTGACTTTGCAAAACGGTGCGCGCCGATAATAAACAAGCGAATTTTAGAGGCCTTTGCCAAGGTCGGCGTTCTGGATTCTATAAATCCAAATCGCGCAGAAATCTTTATGAATGCGGATGCGATTTTGTCGTATGCGTCAAAGTCCAAGGAAACCGCAAATTCGCTGTCGCTGTTTGCAAATACGGTGGAAGATGATGTTAGTGAAGATAGGCTCTCCAAGAATTTGGTTAAAACCGCGCCTTGGTCTTTTGGACAAAAGTTGGAAAATGAATTGTCGGCACTCGGGTTCTATATCTCGGCGCATCCGCTTGATCAATACAAGCATTTGATTGAACGCGAACATTTGGCGACAAGCGCGAAGTTGGCCGAATTGCCTGACCGTGCAAATGTAAAGATTGCGGCAAATGTGGCATCTTATTCCCATCGCAAGACCAAGGCCGGCAAAGATATGCTGACCATAAACGCATCGGATGGTGGCGGAAACATTGATGCGATTGCGTTTGGCGATGCAGCGAATGAGTTGATGCCGATTGTCGCAACGGAAAGCGCGGTGGTTTTGTGCGGTCGGTTGTCAAACAAGGACGATAGGGTTTCGGTCTTTGTGGATTCGATAATACCACTTGCCGCGTGGGTGGCCCAGATTGCAAAGAAAATCACACTTGATATTCGCAACAAAAATGTTTTGGTTGATATTAAAAAGGCGCTTGCAACACTTTCGCCCGGCCGGACCAAGGTTGTGTTGAATCTTTATTCAGGCGATAAAAAGACGACACTTGCAATCAATGGTGGCGTGGAACTTGGGAAAAATACGGTGGCGGATTTTGCGGGCCTGGGGATAAAGGTGGATATAGAATGATGAAACATATTCCGGTTTTGTTGGATTCGGTAATGCGTGCCGCCGGCGATGTGGCGAATGCGCGCGTGTTGGATGCGACATTTGGTGCGGGTGGATACAGTCGTGCGTTCTTGGGTGCGGGCGCGGTTGTTACGGCGTTTGATAGGGATCCGACGGTTATTGAAACTGCGAAAAAGTTTGCCGGGGAATTTGGTGCGCGCTTTCGTTTTATCCCGAAAAGGTTTTCGTCTATGGCGGAATTGGACGAAAAATTTGATGTGATTGTTTTTGATTTGGGGATATCTTCGATGCAGATTGATGATGCAACGCGTGGGTTTTCTTTTCGCGCGGATGCGCCACTGGATATGCGAATGTCGATTGATGGGCCGACAATTGCGGATATGTTCGATGTTTGGACGGCGGACGATTTAACGAAAATCTTGCGCGATTTTGGCGATGTGCGCCCTGCCCGTGCTATCGCGTGCGCAATAAAGGATGAACGGCCGAAGACAACGTTTGAATTAAAGGAACTGATTCACAATCCGCGGGATATCGCGCCGGTGTTTCAGGCGTTGCGCATCGCGCTAAATGATGAAATGGGCGAAATTACGCGCGCGTTGGCCGCGGTGCCGAATTTGTTAAATGTTGGTGGGCGCTGTATTTGTGTAACCTTTCATTCGTTGGAAGATAGAATTGTGAAAAATACTTTTCGTGATTGGACGACGGCGGCCGGCGATGCGCGCATGCCGACGGTTGCGCGGCCGCGGTTTGAATTGATGCGGGCGATAACCCCGACGGATGCAGAGTTGGAAAAAAATCCGCGCGCGCGCAGTGCGCATATGCGTGGGGTTATAAAATTGTGTTGACCGGGCGCATATGATTTTTGTAGCATGCAGAGAAAGGTTTACGAAACATAAGGAAAGGAATATGAAAAAACATTTGAATTTGGCGCTTTCGGCGTGTTTTTGTGCAATGTGCTTGGTGTCGGTGGCGCATGCGGTTTGCCCTGTTTGTACAATTGCGATTGGTGCGGGACTGGAAGGTATGCGTATGCTGGGGGTCAAGGATGTTATTACCGGGATTTGGGCGGGGGGACTTACCGTTTCTCTTATTGGATGGACCGCGAATTATATGCGCCGGCGTAATGTTCGTGGGTGGTTTTGGTATTTGCTAAATGTTGTGGTTTATGTCGCGCTGCTGGCTGGGGTGTATTTTGTGCCGCGCGGTAATCCGATTGTAAAGTGGTGGGAAAATTGTATGTGGGGCATAGATCAATTCTTGCTTGGGGTATTGGTCGGCGCGGTCGTATTTATATTGATGGAAGTTTGGTATATGCATATAAAAAAGAATAACGGTGGACATGCGCAGTTCCCTTTTCAAAAGGTTGTGATGCCTTTCGGTGGGTTGTTGTTGGCGACACTGGTATTTTGGTTGATTATAAAGGTTTTGCCGGCATATGGTGTCGTGCTTTGTTAAGATTTTTATAAAAAGGAAGGAAAAATGAAAGAAAAGAAAATGTCTTTGGAAGAAATGGTGCGGAAAATCGATGATTCGAAAAAAGTGAATCCACTTGATTTGTCGTCTGACCAGGACTTGTCGATTGCGCTGATGAACCTTGTGTCATTAGAAGAACATTTCTTTTTCAGCGGCGCCAAGACCAAAAAGCCCGGGTTTTACGATTTGATAAATGTTGTGCGGAATATGCGCAAAGAACTTATGGAACGAATCGTTGATAAGAATAAACACGACGGGGCGGAGGTTTGGTGTATATCGAAGCATCTTTTGGCCGCGTCAATGCGCCTGTACGAGGTCGGAACCAAGGCACTGGGCGCGGGGAACAAGGCGGATGCGTATAAGATGTTCGAAAAAGCGTATGAGTTATATTCGCTCTTTTGGGGTCTGAATATGGATATGATTGATTTGGCGGGTGTGAAACAGATGGAACCCGGTTTGTATGATTCTGTGATGAAAACAGACAAGAAGAGCGAAAAGCAGGTAAAGGAAGAAATGACGAAGTCAAAGTCAACTGTGCAGAAATTGGGCGATTGGGTGAAAAAGACTGTTAATTGTTGTATCGAGTAATTTTGGCTTGATTAAATTTTGTGATTTTTTCTATAATCACAACAACGGGGAGTAGATTTTGATAAGAAGGATGGGAATTTTTGCCGGTTTTGTGCTTGCGGTTATGGTGGCCGCGGTGGCGGATACTGCGCAGAATCCGCGTGCATCATCTGTTCAATCTGATACAAAATCTGATACAAGGGTTTTATCGAGAACGGCGACCATTGGGGCACTGACACGGCGTGCAATGGGCGAAACACGCACACGCGCGGGCGCATCGCCGCGTGCGGCGGTGCAATCGTCGCGCCGAATCGTTGGGTCGGCTGATACGCATGTTGCCACCGAATTGGTGCGGGGAACACTTGCGCGGTCGGGGGTGGCACAACCCACAAATCCGCGGGGCGGTGTGCGCAGTGCAACGAATTCTGTGGCCGGAATGTCGCGGGCGGCAACAACGGCGCGCGCAACGGCGGTGTTTAATGATTTGTCCAAGATTGGTTCCGGCTATGCCGCGTGTCGCGAATCGTATGCGACCTGTATGGATCAAATGTGTGCCAATGCAAATGATACCTATCGTCGTTGTTTTTGCAGTGATAAATTCTTGAAATTCCGCAATGTGGAAGAATCTTTGGACGAAGCGATGATTATGCTGCAACAATTCCAAGATAATAATTTAGAGGCGGTGGATAAAACTGCGGCCGAAGTGAACGCCATGTATTCTGCCAGTATTGGCGAGGCGGCGATAAAACGCGATACCAGTGCATCGGCTAAACTTTTGGATAATATTACGAAACTGTTGTCGGGTGGCGGAAGTAATTCGACAACATCAAATATGAATAATTCAATCGGAATTTTAGATTTGGACTTTTCTGTGGACTTTGATGATGTTTGGTCGGATGGTGGTTTTTCGTTGTTTGATACGG
>JAGCDW010000029.1 GCA_017650945.1 Alphaproteobacteria bacterium
CAATGACCGCGCGATTAAAAGAAATGAAAAATTTGGATAATGACGCGCGTGCAAAATTAAATCGTGAAAATACCGAACTGCGCGAATTGTTCAAGGCGCGCCAGGCGGAAATCGAAACGGCGGAACTTGATGCCGCACTTGAGGGCCAACGGTTGGATGTAACATTGGACGCCGAACCGGAAAACCGCGGAACAATACATCCCGTGACACAATCATTTAAAGAAGCAATTAGAATTTTCGAATCTATGGGGTACACGCTAATGACTGGCCCTGAAATTGAAGACGATTGGCATAACTTTACAGCGCTAAATACACCTGCGCACCACCCTGCACGTGATATGCAGGATACATTTTTCTTGAACAATGGCAACGTTATGCGGACACAAACATCGGCAATTCAAATTCGTGCGATGGAAAAATTTGGGGCACCACTTAAAATATTTGCTGTTGGTAATTGCTATCGCAAAGAATTGGATGCAACGCATTCCGCGATGTTTGACCAACTTGAAGGTTTATATGTTGACAAGGTTGAAAAGAATATAAATTTATCTGATTTATTGGGTACAATGCGTGTTTTTGCGTCAAAATTTTTTGGAAAAGATGATGTGGAATTACGGATTCGTCCATCTTATTTTCCCTTTACGGACCCATCAATAGAAGTGGATATGAAATGGGGTGAAAGATGGCTAGAATTGCTGTGTGGTGGTATGGTTCATCCAAATGTTTTGCGTAATTGTGGCATTGACCCCGATAAGTACCAAGGATTTGCATTTGGTTTTGGTTGGGACAGATTGGCAATGTTAAAATACGGATTAAACGATATTCGTGCGTTCACCGATAGTGATATTCGCTGGCTTAAAACATGTGGTTTTTAATAAAAGGTGTAAAAGATGAAATGGACATTTGATTGGTTAAAAGAATACCTGAAAACAGATTTATCTGCCGCGGAAATTGCGGACAAATTGACCCGCACGGGATTAGAGGTCGAAGATTTATCTGCGCCCCTGCCCCCGATTGCAGCAAAAATTGTCGAATGCAAACCACATGAAAACAGCGACCATCTGCATGTTTTAAAAGTGGACGACGGCGGCAAAGATTTGCGCCAGGTTGTCTGTGTGGCGCCCAATGTTCGTGTCGGAATGATTTCCGCACTTGCGCGGCCGGGTTGCGTTATCCAAGGGCATGAAATTCAAAGTGGCAAACTGCGTGGCGTTGTTTCCGATGGTATGATGTGCAGTGGCGAAGAACTGGGGCTGAACGATGACGACACCGGAATTATCGAATTGCCTGATGATACAAAAATCGGCACACCCGTTGTTGATTGCCCAACCGTCTTTGACGCGGGCATCACACCGAACCGGCCGGATTACTTGGCGGTGCGCGGTGTTGCGCGTGATTTATCTGCGGCGGGCGCGGGTGAATATATCGAACCGCATGACGATAAATTTGCGGTGTCCGGCAAGGCGCGCGGTGTAAAATTAAAAACTGATAAATGTCGCGCATATAAACTTGCGGAAATTCACGATATAAATATGGTGCCCAGTTCTGCGAAAATTGCATCGCGCCTGCGGGCAATCGGCATAAATCCAAAGAACGCGCCAATCGATGCAACAAATTATATTTGCTATGACATGGCGCAACCGATGCACTGCTTTGATGCGGACGAAATTGTCGGCGATATTACTGTGCGCATGGCGAACAATGGCGAAGAATTTACCGATTTGTTCGGAACAAAACATGAATTAAAAGAAAATGATATCGTTGTCGCAGATGACGCGGGCGTACTTGCGCTGGCCGGTGTTGTTGGTGGCGCACGCGGTATGACAAGTGATAAAACGAAAAACATAATTTTAGAAAGCGCGTATTTTGACCCGGTATGCGTGCGCAAAACATCAAAGCGTCTTGGTATATCAACGGACGCATCATATCGATATGAACGCGGCATTGACCCAACAATAACCGGGCCGGCGTTGATGCAGACCGTAAAAATTATCACTGATGCATGTGGTGGTAAAATTGTTGGTTTTTCTGCGGCGGGAACGGATGCGCCGATGAATCCAGAAATCGAATTTTCGCCGGAACTGTTTGTTCAGAAAACCGGAATCGAAATGCCCGTGGGTGACATGAAAAATATTTTAACAAAACTTGGCTATACGGGGAATTTCGGCGTAAAGAAATGGAAACTAACCGCGCCCAGTTCGCGCACGGATGTTCAAATTCCGGAAACAATTGTCGCAGATTTAATTCGTATTTATGGATACGACAAGGTCGGTTTGAATTATACGCCCGAAAAAATATTCCCCGCAGAACACAACGATTTGGATATTCCATTGCGGGAAAAATTGGCGGCGCGCGGATTAAATGAAACAATAACTTTTGGTTTCGGTAATTCAGAAATTGAAAAAATCCTGACCGATAAACCAATTATTCGGGTCGCGAATCCAATTGTTGTTGACATGGACACGGCGCGCAATAATTTATTGGGAAATATTTTGGTTGCGGTCGCAAACAATGAAAAGCGCGGGTATCCCGATTTGAACTTGTTCGAAATGGGAACTGTGTTCGATGGCGATATGCCCGGCGAACAACATACTGAAATCGCGATAGTTCGCACCGGCGCAACATCACCAAAACATTGGCAAAAACGCAACCGCCCTGTTGATATATATGATGTAAAGGCAGATATTGTTTCACTGTTAAACGGCCAGAACTTTACAATATCCACAGAAAACCCACCGCTTTGGGCGCACCCGTATCGCTATGGCGCGATTATGCAGGGCAAAAAGAAACTCGGCGAATTTGGCGAATTACACCCGTCTGTCGCGCGTAAGTTAAAGATAAAAACAAATGTCGTTATCGGAATTGTTGGCGATATAAACAACTTGCCGCGCCGGGTTTTGCCACATGGCCCAATTGTGATGAGTGATTTTCAACCGATAACGCGTGACTTTGCGTTTATTGTACCGTCTGATTTCCCGGCGGACCGGTTGGTTGCGGCGGCGCGCTATGCCACAAACCCGATATCAAGTGCGGTTGTGTTTGATTCGTTTGAAATGGGTGATGGTAAAAAGTCCGTTGCGTTCACGATTACTTTTACACCGCGTGAAAAGATGTCGGAATCTGACTTGGCAAAATTGCATGCCGACATAATCGCGGCGGTTGAAAAGAAATGCCCCGCACATGTGCGCGACAAGTAATCGCCGGCATTTTTGAACATTTTTATCGTTTCGGCCGGCATTGCCGGCTTTTTTGTAAAAAAATTGCAAAAAAGCCGGGAAATATACTCACGGCGATAATAATTTTTCACGATAAAAAATATGAATTTTTTCTTGAAAATCACTGATTTGTCTTTATACTGAAATCCAAAAAAAGGAGATACACATGAACACGAATGATATTATCAAAGTTAACCCAATTGCCGAAACAAATGTTCCACCAACGATACTTGCACGGCACGCGGCGCGCACATGTTATTCGGCGGATGTTCCGGAAATGGACAAAACAATAGATGATAAAAACACATCGTTTGTTAGAAAAAGTTTATTTGATACTGGACATCACACAACATTGGAACACAACTATTTTACATTTAATATCGAAGGTATTCCGGTATCTAGTGTTGTTTTTGGTCTGCACCTTACCGCACCATTTTATAATACCGACCAACGTTCGGGGCGTTTTTCCAAAATGTATGATGACCCAGATATGAATGCGATAAAGAAAACATTGGAAACATATTATCCGTATGTATCGTCACATAATATCAATCGTGCAACTGGTTGGATTGAGCAAGGTTTAAATATATATGCAAAAAACAAAGCGCGTGCGACTGAACTTGCGGCGAATGCGATACATCACGAACGGCCAAAGGCAAACGATGAATACATTGCGAAACAGGCACCAAAACTTGCCCAGGAACAATTGCGTATGTTTATATCAATGATTGCGCCAACGGCACTGGATTGGACGGCAGACCTTGTTACAATTGCGGCGCTGTATCGTACGGCTTGGACACCGTTTATGTGTGATACAATGGATAAAATTGCAAACACAATAAAGGCAAAATATCCGGATATTTCATATATGTTTGAACAAAATTCCCACGACAATATCGGGTTTTGGTATCCAAATATGCCAAATGAATACATGGGCGTAAAAATAAAACCTGAATTCAAATTGATAGATTATAAATACGATGATAAAACATTTGGCGAAGACAAATCGCGCGATATGGTTGATACATTGCATTTTCGCCCAGAATCTATGAATAATTCAGTAAACTATGTTCACACACAAATTCATATTGATGCGGGCGCAACAATGGGCCAAGATCAACGTCACCGCACTATTAAACGTTCGGAACCGGTATTTACGGGATATTTTTATTTGCCGCCGCTATTGAATATGGCGGGGTTGAAAGATTCGGCTGATAAATTTATGCGCGAATATTATTCTATGGTTGCCGACCCGAATATGTCACGCAGTATGCTGATGTCTATTGCGCCGTATGGTGCGATGGTGCAATATGAAAAGCTATCGGATCTTAACGCATTGATGCACGAGCAAGGCAAACGCACCTGTTGGTGTGCGCAAGAGGCGATTTACCATATCTCTTGTGACCTGCGACGCGATTTGGCGCAATATATCGGTGAAAAGGCGAAACTTATGAAATATCTGACACCGCCGTGTTTATCACGTGGTAAATGTGCCGAAGGTGCGCGCTATTGCGGTCGCGACATTGCCAATAAGATTAACTATTTCCGCCAAAGACAGATATAATGATGGAAAAAGCGACCAATTTTCACACAAAACGTCGGGCATTTATAATAATGCCCGATATTGGATTGATAATCGCGCCGAAAAACGTTGATGTTTCGCACGAGCAGATGTTAAAAAACATGGGGTTTTCAACAGCGGATGTTTTGAATTTCCTGGCTATCTATCCGCGTGGATATTTTATGAACGGTGAACTTTGTGTTTATCAGGGGTATGATATGACACCGGGGTCAAAATGGGTCTTGACCGATAACGGTAAAAAAATCGTACAACAATACATCGTAGATTTGTGCGCAATATTTAACTTGAACAACGACACGCGAATTTATACTGGGGTTGTTGTTGGGAAAATTGGGGATGTATGGAAAAAAATAAACGCATGTGGTCTTAAAACACTTGAAAATGGAAATATAGTCATGTAAAGTGTGTTCCACAGAATGCCGGTGTAGCTCAGTTGGTAGAGCATCTCATTCGTAATGAGGGGGTCGTAAGTTCGAGTCTTATCACCGGCACCACCAAAAATTGTTATCGCGCACAATAAAGTGCGCGATAACAATTTTTGAGTGCCTCGCCGTAGCATTGGTCGCAACCAAAGAAAAAAACTTCACACTTATCGGCGAAGGCGGGCCGTTGCAAATTTTATCGTGACAAAAAATTTTCCTGTTTTCTTGCGATTATTGCCAAATAATCCGAAAGGTTCGGCGACATAGCGCAAATTTGCCGCGATGCGCCATTTGGCATTTTTTTAGAGATATACCCATTTCCACGCATACCGCCACACCATTCGGTTCCTGTTGGTGAAAAATGAATAACATAATCGCCAAATTCGCACGATGCTGGCGCCACAGGTTGATGTTCTGTTTTTTCAAAATACGAAACAGTGATTATCGGTGTATTTTCCAGCTTTGCAACAATGTCGCCAATTTGTTTTTTATCTATTTCTGGTTGAACATTAATAAGCACGGTATGTGAAACATCATATTTCTGTGCGCGCCGTTCGTTATAAGCCATCGCCTTGTGCGCCAAGTAATCTGGCAACGCATGCACTTTGCATTCCATGAAACTTTTAGTATGTTTTCTTAATCTTTTACCAAGTTTGACCGGTTCAACAAGTTTATTTGGATCCGCAAGTTCATAACGCACCTGTTGCGATGCCACAATCGGTGCCCAAATCGCAACAAACGGCTTTAACAATCGACCCATAAAATATGCCAGATTCACAATTTTTTCATCTTTCATGCTTAAATCCTTTTTTGTTGATTTTATATTAAATATACGGTTTGTCAAAAAATACTTGAAATATTGTATTTTGTATAATAAACTACTGCGCATGATGAAAACAAAAACAATCATTATTATAAGATAAACAGGCTATGCGCTTTGGCGATGGCCCGGGCGCAAGTGCGCCCGTTTTTTATAGTAATTGCGACAATATGGAGTTAAAAATATGGCATATCCAAAGACCGAACCAAAGGCTGATTTTCCGAAACTGGAACATGAAATAATAGAGTTTTGGCGCGGGGACGATACTTTCCACAAAAGTTTGAATAAAACGAAACTTGGGCATCCGTTCACATTTTACGACGGGCCACCGTTTGCAAATGGTTTGCCACACTGGGGGCACCTTGGGGTGTCGGCGGTCAAAGATATGGTTGCACGCTTTCAAACGATGCGCGGGAAATATGTTGAACGTGCGCTGGGGTGGGATTGTCACGGCCTGCCGGCAGAGGCATCTGTTGAAAAAAAGCAAGGTCGCACCGCCAAAGATATTGTCGCAACCGACGGAATCGCGGCGTTTTGCGATTTGTGCCGCACCGATGTTATGACATATTCAAACGAATGGCTGCGGTTTATTGAACGTGTTGGCCGTTGGGTTGATGGTGGCGATGAATACGGTTATCGCACAATGGATAAAAACTTTATGGAATCTGTGATATGGGCGATGAAAACTTTGTATGAAAAAGGTTTGCTCTATAAAGATTTCAAAGTCAATCCATATGATTGGAAATTGGGAACGGTGCTATCTAATTCCGAAGCGTCATCTGAATATCAAGACATCGTTGATGATACGGTAACAGTATGGTTTGAATTGGAAAACGGCGACCGTGCAATTGCGTGGACAACAACACCGTGGACGCTGCCTGCGAATTCGGCGTTGGCGGTAAATAATAATATGAAATATGTTCGTATGAAACACGATGATGGCCATGTTTATATCTTGGCGGAATCTCGTTTGCCGGCATATGAAAAGATTTTTGCAAATTCTGAAAACCTTGGGACTGTTATGGGGTCTGAATTGGTTGGTTTGCATTATAAACCGATTTTCCCGTATTACGCTGATTTGGCAAAGGCGGGCCATGGCCTCTATACGGTGATTTCCGGCGATTATGTGTCGGACAGTGATGGAACCGGTATCGTTCATATCGCACCGGCGTATGGCGAAGACGACTATATCGTGGCCAAGGCGATTGACCCGCAATTCCCGGTTATATTAAATGTTGACGATTACGGCAACTTTGATAACACGGTCACCGAATGGGCGGGCGAAAATATATTTGTTGCCAATCCAAAGATTATTGATTGGTTGCGGGCAAATGGAATCTTGGTTAAAAAAGACCAGCATAAACACAGTTATCCGTTCGGCCCACGCAGCAAGGAAAAACTTATCTATCGCGCGACGGACGCATGGTATGTTGATGTTCCGAAAATTCGCGAGCGCCTTGTTGAAATAACCAAAAACGATACAACATGGACATCGGCGGGCAATCGATTCCTTTCTTGGATTGAAAACGCGCGGCCGTGGGGTATATCACGCAACCGTTTCTGGGGCGTGCCATTGCCGATTTGGGAACGGGACGGCGAATATAAAATCTTTGGTTCAATTGCGGAACTGGAAGAGTTCTTTGGAACAAAAATCGAAGATTTGCACCGCCCGACATTGGACGCATTGACCAAGGACGGTTGGAAACGCATACCCGATGTTTTGGATTGTTGGTTTGAATCGGGGTCTATGCCGTTTGCGGCACTGCACTATCCGTTTGAAAACAAAGATCTGTTCGAAAAAACTTTCCCGGCGGATTATATTATCGAAGGCCAAGATCAAACACGTGGTTGGTTTTATCATTTGATGATAATGGCGGTTGCACTGTTTGATAAACCGGCGTTTCGTGTTGTTTCGGCAAATGGTATGGTTGTTGATGAAAACAAAAGAAAGTTTTCAAAATCGCTTGGCAATTTTGTAAATCCGGCTGAACAACTTGAAACATACGGCGCGGACGCGGTTCGTTTGTTTATATTGGGCAGTAATTTTATGAAGGCCGAACCCGTACCGGTTGATAAAGAAGGCAAGGTTTTCGCCGAACCGATAAAGACGATTTTAACACCGCTTTGGAACGCGTATCATTTCTTTACATTATACGCGAACCCGGCGAACATAACCGCGCGCGATGTTTGGGATGCGCCTGCACGAAATGTTTTGGATAAATATATCTTATCTGAAACAAGTGTATTGGTTGACACGGTTGGCGATGCACTAAAAGAATATAAACCTGATGTCGCGGTCAAAGAATTCGTTCGTTTCTTGGATGTGCTGAATAATTGGTATATCCGCCGTTCGCGCACGCGTTTCTGGGACGAAGATACAACGGCGTTCAACACGCTCTATACGGTGCTTTGTACTGTATGCCGCTGTTTGGCACCGTTTGCGCCGTTTATATCGGAATATATCTACAAGAATTTAACGGGCGATGAATCTGTGCATTTGACCGATTGGCCGGTGGCAAATTCTGTGGATATGAAAATTGTCGCCGATATGCGCCGCGTCCAAGAAATCGTTTCTGTTGGAAAGCAACTGCGCGAACAGTACAAATTGCGTAATCGTTTGCCACTGAATAAACTGACGGTTGCGGGTGGCGTGCCTATGACCGAATATACAAACATTATTCGCGATGAATTAAATGTGAAATCGGTTGAATGGGTCGATAACACCGCAAAGGTCGCAGACAGTTTCATATATTTAATCACGCCAAAAATCGGTGCGCGCCTTGGCGGTGCTTTGCGTGAAATTGTGCCGGCTGTGAAACGTGGCGATTATGAATTGTCGGGCGATAAATTGGTTGTTGGCGATTATACACTGAACGCGGACGAATTTGAAAATCGTTTGAATATCCGTTCGGGTGTGACGGGTATGCCATTGCCGGATAATACATCGGTTATCATTTTGGATACAGAATTAAATTCCGAATTGATTGCCGAAGGTTTGGCGAACGATGCGTTGCGATTTATCCAAGACACGCGCAAAGCGTTGGGATTGGATGTTTCGGACAGAATAAATCTTACCTATACGGCGGATTTGGCGTTGTCTGGCGCGTTGGAACAACATAAAAAGATGATAATGTCGAACGCGCTTATCCGTGAAATGTCGCCGGGTGCGGCCGAACACTTTACGGAAATCGAAGGGTATAATTTTGGAATCTCTATACAAAAGGTGTAAAAAATGAAAGAAAATAAATTTTTGTTTTATGGTTGTGTTATCGCAACAATCGCATGTGCGGCGTGGTCGCATTTCTGTATGCCGGTCGATATAGAATTTATCTATGAACCGGAAACCATGACGATGGAATCAGAAATAACGGAAACGGCGGAAACCATGGATTCGGAAGATTTCTTTATTGATGTCCCGTCCGACGAAAATATCGCCGACAAAGAAACCGATAACAAAGAAAATGTTGCAAACGGCGATTTTACCGGTTGTTCTGCGCGATTCAAATCAAAAATCTGGGCGCGTGATTTAGACGACGGGCAATCAGTTGAACGGTATCAGGCGACAAATGAAATAACATGCCAATGCCAAATCGCGGGCGGCATAGTTGAAAGAAAAGTTATCTATGAATATTCGTCTGAACCAGGCGCGATAGAAACAGATTGCAACAAAAAATGTGCGGAAATTTGTGCAGAATAATATGATAACACCGCAAGATTTTTTCGAAATTGTTCCGAAAAATCTGAATATGGACATTCGTTCAGAATTATATTCTACGAACGAGTTCACATTTGCGGTCGCGGTGATTTTGTCGGCGCAGGCCACGGATAAAAAGGTGAACGAGGTCACGCCCGCCCTATTTCGCGTTGCGCCGACACCGCGAAAAATGTTGGAACTTGGAATCGATGGATTAAAGAAACATATTCGTGTAATTTCTTTTTTCAACAACAAGGCAAAAAATATAATCGCGTTGGCGCAGCATCTGTCAATTCCCTTCGCCGGCGAAGGGGGGGACCGCGGGACGCGGTGGGGTAGTGGTGAGTGGAAATTTCCGCAAAAATATCACGATCGCGCGGAACTTGTAAAATTGCCGGGCATCGGGCAAAAGACCGCAAATGTTATCACAAATGTTTTGTGGAACGCACCAAATATCGGGGTTGACACGCACGTGTTCCGCCTAAGCCATCGTTATGGTTGGGTGACGGACTCCGCAAACACACCGGAAAAGGTAGAAGTGGAATTACTAAAAAAAATTCCAAAGAAATATCACGCAATAACAAATCATGTGATGGTGCTGTTCGGCCGATACACCTGCACCGCCCTGCGTCCAAAATGCACAACATGCC
>JAGCDW010000030.1 GCA_017650945.1 Alphaproteobacteria bacterium
TAATATGAAAAAATGGAAAGAATTCTTGTTGTGGTTTTTGGCTTTTTGGTCATTAGATTCGATATTCGATTTTATCAAGTCCATGATAGACAAAGGCATCTTAGAAAAATGGTGTTTGGTGTTGGTCGCTTTTTTAACACTTTTGTTTGGATGGATTGGCGTGTTGTTTGTGGTTAAATCATTAAAAAACAAAAGAACGAAAAATACGGAACCCCAAAAATCTTTTTCATTTTGGTTCATATATTTTGTATTAATTTGGTCTGTATTTATGACATTCGATGTAATGAAATATTGTTTAGAAAACGGTATGTTAAACCACTGGTATTATTTCGTGTTTGGGGTTGTATTTATGTTCATTGGTTGGGCCGCTGGGCGTTTGGGCAATATATTGCCAAAATCAAATAAACATAGATGAGAGAAAACATGGAAAAATTTTTATTATCTGTGATTCTGTCTTTTTTTGTTTTGCCTGGGTTCGCAATTGATTGCCAGGATAGGGATGAAAAACTTGTCAAAGTGGACGCACCCAAACTTGCCACAGATATGTACAATAAAACAATAACTGCCGATGGAATCAAAAGGCGCGATTACAAAACCGCCGATGGTGCGTATACAAGCGGACGCTGGAAAGTGCAAAATGAAAAAGATGAAAATCTAAATGTTGTTGGTGTATCGATTTGTTCCGATAATAATGAAAGTTTGGATTTCAAGAATATCAAAGTGGGTAATTATTGTTGGTGCAATATTGAATCAATAGATAATTATCGCATATCTTCAAAATGGTATCATATTGAAGAGTACAATAGTTACAAGTTTGATGAAAGTAAATACAAGGATAATGAAAATTTAACAAAACAGAAACAAGAGGATATGAAAAATAACAATATTCAGGATTGCCTTGCTAATTGCGCAAAATCTTGTTTAACGAAACGATCAAGTTTAATTCACAAGATTGATGGATTTTATGTTTGCGATGATACATTATACAAACTACATAACGTCAGGTGCACGATTGATAATAAATTTATAAACGCGACATCTATATTGGTATTTAACGACATGGCTGAAATCCAAATGCTTGGTGGCGGAAGTATAGTTTTCACATCAGAGAATAATTCTGATTACATTGGCGAATATGACAACCTGCCAATCTATTTAAAAGTAAAAAATAACGAAATCTATGTGGGTCGCAAAAAATTGTGGCTGACAGAGTGTTTGTAATGTTATCAAAAGCCCTCACTAACACTTCCCCACTATTTCCATCACGCGTGCGGGGACATCGGCGATTGCAACGCGTTCTTGTTCCATGGTGTCGCGGAAACGCATTGTAACCATGCCGTCTTCCAATGTTTGGTGGTCAACGGTAATACAGACCGGCGTTCCGATTTCATCGTGCCGGCGATAGTTTTTACCGATATTTCCAGAATTTTCCAATTCAATACGCCCGATGGCAAGTTTCCGCAAATCGTTTTCAATATTTTCCGCCAAACTCACTAATTCTGGGACGTTCCGTGCAAGTGGTATAACCGCCGCCTTGACCGGTGCAAGCGCAGGTTTCAATTTCAACACCGTGCGCGATTTGCCGTCAGGCAACTGCTCTTCAGTATACGCCTCTATCATCAATGCCATCATAGCGCGGTTCACACCCATCGCAGTTTCGATGACATACGGGATAAAACTTTCGCCCGTTTGTGGGTCAGAATATGAAAGTTTTATCGTGCTGTCGTTATTTTCCATAACTTTTGCCGCAATCTTGAATTCGGCCTGCGATTTCGTATGCGACCCAAGGTCAAAATCCTGGCGATTATGGACACCTTCGACCTCATCAAACCCATCGGGGAATTCGTATTCGATGTCGCCCGCGGCCTTGGCATAGTGCGCCAATTTTTCGTGCGGTGTGAATCGCAATTTATTCGCCGGTATCCCAAGCACATTTGTCCACCACGCGATACGCGTTTCGCGCCATTGGTTAAAGTATTTTTCGTCTTCGCCCGGACGGACAAAGTATTGCATTTCCGCCTGTTCAAATTCGCGCATACGGAACACAAAGCCGCGCGGGGAAATTTCATTACGAAACGCCTTGCCAATCTGGGCAATGCCGAACGGCAATTTATGTGGTGTGGAATCCAAAACATTTTTGAAGTTTATATATGTCGTCGTCGCCGTTTCCGGACGCAGGTACGCGTTCACTTCGCCATCGGCGACCGCACCAATCGAAAGGCCCATCATCAATTGATATTCGCGCGGTGGCATTAAGTCAGTTGAACCGCAATTGTCGCACTTCGTTTGGTCGCGCATTTTGTCTTGGCGCATGCGGGCACCGCATTTCTTGCATTCAACCAATGGGTCAGAAAATCCGCCTTCGTGCCCGGAATATTTCCACATAAGCCGGTTGCCAATCAGTGACGCATCCAAACCTTCGATATCATTGCGCGAATATATCATCGCATTCCACCACGCGGCACGAATATTCTTCATCAATTCCACGCCATACGGGCCGTAATCGTATGTTCCACCAAGTCCGCCGTAAATTTCCGACCCGGTAAATATAAACCCGCGACGCTTGCACAGCGCAACAATATCATTAACACTTTTTGCCGGCATAATTCAAACCCCTTTTGTTTAATCTTTGTGTAAGTATTACCCTTTATTCCATATTTTGCAACAGTTTTCGGCATAAAAATTGGGGGCGATGCCCCCAAAGAAATATATAAACCAACCTACTGTGCTGGGGCGATTGCGGTTACCGGACAAACCGATGCGCACGCGCCACAGCCCACACATTTTGTCGGGTCGATTACGCATTTGCCGTCGGCATCAACACTGATTGCGCCCATGGGGCATGCCGACATGCATGTATGACACCCGATACATTTAGTTTTGTCTATTTTATAAGCCATTTTTTACTCCTATGCTTTTATTAATTCCGGTTCAGCAATCCCAACACATATTGGAACATTGCGATAAACGATATATACAAATGCAGCGCGCCCAGCACCGCAAGTTGATCCTTTTGCGTATCATCGCCAAGCGTGTTGTACGCGTTTTTCAAATTCTGCATATCATACGCGGTGAACAGTGCGAACACCAAAACGCCGACCGCGCAGACGATTGTTGAAAACGTGCCGCCCAGAGTCCAAATCATAGAAACAATTCCGACCAAGATTAAACCGATCATCCCCATCATCAGGAAAATTCCCAAGAACGACAAGTTCTTTACAGTTTTATACCCGAACATTGCCATGCACGCGAACATTATCGCGGCGATTATAAACGCCCAAAGGATTGATGCCGGATTGACCGAGAGGCCACCCCAAACAATCGGCGTAAGTGCGAACCCAATCATCACCGCATAGGTGAACAGCAAAACCGCCGCAACCGCGGGGAGCATAGAAAAGGCGCGTGCCTGGGCCCAGATGGACAGCGCAAGGCCACCGAACACCATGATATAGAAAAACGGTGTCATTCCGCCGGTGGAAACCAGCAACCGTATACCCCCAAGGTAAATTGTGATAAATGTTGTGATTGCGGTAACGCCAACGGCGCCGAACATTAGGGTAAAAATCTTTTTAAGATACATATCGATGCCGCCAGTTTTTGGGGCAACTGTGGTAACTTTACGCGTGGATGTTTTTTTTGTGGGCATAATTTTTCTCCTTGTTATTCGAAAAATATATAATACAATAGACGAAAAGTTTCAAGAACAAAAAGGACAAAGAATGTATAAAAGTCATAACAGCAAATACGACACAGATCACGATCCGATAAATCGGTCAAGATGGGAAAAACCTGATACTAGCAGGGACATAGGGCGCAAGGCTATCATAGCCCAAAAATTAGCGGATTACAAAAATGGCTGCGCTGAATTAGAAAAATTGATTAATGAATTAGAAGCCCGCGCAAGGCTTGTTGACAAAGCCGGACAATTTAGGAGAAGACATTTAACTAAACCTGGTTTAAGCGATGAAGAAAAGAAAGATATAGAGGCACGTGTTGCTGCAATCCGGGCGGAAGCAGAATCCAAGGCCATAAGCCCTGAGAGAAGAAAAGAATTAAAACAACAAATTGCACAATTACGCAAAAAATTATCCCCTGAAGCGGGAAGTTTGGTGTCATATGATCGTGATTTATCAGAACAAGAAATGAAGGAAGTAGAACAGTCGATATCTAAACTTGGGATTGTCCCGACCATGGGCAAAGTCATAGGTCGTGGACAAACGGGGAAAGATATAACAAGATAAATAAAAAAAGGATAAAAAATGCATTATGAAAATTTTAATGGTCTTCGTATTTCTTTAGATATGCCATTTTCCGGTAAAAACATTCCGCCTTCCCTTAACCCATTGGTACAAAAGGATAAAACATATCGCATTTTATCTAATAAATATGCGGAAAAGAAAGCCAAATACGATAACGCGACCCCGCAATATAAAGAAACTGAAGAATATGCACGTCTTGGTCGTATTGTGAAACGTTTACGGGCAACACTCGCACAGATGGAAACGAATATGGCACGATAAATGGCGATTATTCTCGACCCAATTTCACCCGTTGCTTTTTCTGTGGCCGGGTTCCCGGTGCGGTGGTATGCGATTGCGTATATCATCGCATTTATATCGGGATACGTCATACTGCGGCGGATTGGACGGTCGAAAAATGCTGAACTGCCTTTATCCAAAAAGGAACTTGATGACCTGCTGACCGCCGTGATATTAGGCGTAATTATCGGTGGGCGGCTTGGGTATGTCTTGTTCTACAACCTGCCCTATTTCTTGGCGCATCCAATCGATATCTTGGCCGTGTGGCATGGCGGGATGAGTTTTCATGGGGGCCTGCTGGGTGTCATAATTGCGGCGATTATATTTGCCAAGAAATGGCGGCGCGCATTACAGGTCTTGGATTTAATCGCGCTGGTCGCGCCGATTGGTTTTTTCTTTGGCCGTATTGCGAATTTCATAAATATCGAAATTATGGGACGACCAACGGATTCCGCGCTCGGCGTATTTTTCCGCGGTGTTTCCGATGTGCCGCGCTATCCAAGCCCGTTGTTCGAAGCCGCAACCGAAGGCGTGTTGCTGTTTGCGATTATGCTCTGCCTTTATCAATTCACGAATTTGAAAAAATATCCGGGCGCATTGTGTGGTGCGATGGCAATGTTCTATGCGGTATTTCGGATTATTTGCGAATTGTTCCGCGCGCCTGATGCCCAGATTGGATTCCTGACCAGTTGGGGCCTGACCATGGGCCAATTATTGTCCGGCATTTTGTTCGTTGCCGGCGCAGTGTTTTTTGCCGCCGCGTTGCGCCATCGCAGTAAATAATCAATTTTCATAAAAAAATGCTTGATTTTGTCGGAAAAGAATTATAAGATAGCCTCACGGCATTGGGGTTGTAGCTCAGCTGGTTTAGAGCGTCTGCCTGTCACGCAGAAGGTCGCGGGTTCGAGCCCCGTCAATCCCGCCAGTTTTTTTATGCTTTCCATGGCCCTATCGTCTAATGGTTAGGACACCGCCCTTTCAAGGCGAGAATCCCGGTTCAAATCCGAGTAGGGCTGCCAAAA
>JAGCDW010000031.1 GCA_017650945.1 Alphaproteobacteria bacterium
GTTGTGCGGTTGCCGTCCGGCGAACGTGAATATGAAATCTTAGAGGTTAAATTTAAAGAGTAGGGCGCGTAATGTCCATACGTCTTTTGCCTGATTACTTGGTCAATCAAATCGCCGCCGGCGAAGTTGTTGAAAACGGCGCAAGTGTTGTCAAAGAACTGGTTGAAAATGCGCTGGACGCCGGTGCAAATCAAATTATTGTTGATGTTGTTGATGGTGGCCGAACACTTATAAATGTTGTCGATGATGGATGCGGGATGTCTGCGGACGATTTGAAAAATTGCACTATGCGGCATGCGACATCAAAGTTGCCTGATGATGATTTGATGAATATAAATTTTATGGGTTTTCGTGGCGAAGCGTTGCCGTCGATTGCGTCTGTGTCCGATATGTCGATTGATACATGTAATGGCGCGGACGCAAATGGTTGGCATCTGGATTGTAATAGTGGCGAAATAAAACCTTCGGATTGGCAGAGTGGAACACGTATTCGTGTGCAAAATTTGTTTGCTAAAACACCCGCGCGATTGAAATTCTTGCGTAATGACCGGGTTGAAACTATGGCGGTGTTGGACGTGATAAAACGCCTTTGCATGGCGCGAACCGATGTCGGTTTTGTGCTGAATAACAAGTGGCGTTTTCCAAAGGGGCAACCGCTGATTGAACGAATCGTGGCGGTGATGGGCGATGATGTGCGTGGCCGTATGCGCGATGTTTCTGCGGAATCTTCGTCGGGGGTGATGAAACTTTCGGGTTATATTTCCGAACCGACACTTCGGCGGGCATCATCGGTGGACCAATTTTTATTCGTAAATGGTCGGCCGGTCAAAGATAAAGTTTTGGTCGGTGCGCTGCGTGCGGCGTATATGGATGTTATGCATGCGCGGGAATTTCCACTGTGTGCGTTGTATTTGACTTTGCCGCCTGCAAATGTCGATGTCAATGTGTCGCCAACGAAAAACGATGTGCACTTTTTAGAACCGTCGCATGTACGCGCGTTCATTATCAAGGCTTTGCGCGATGTGTTGGCACAAAATATGGTTGATGCGCCCGCCACCGTAACTCAAAATTTTGAAGATAAGATTTTATTTAATAATGCACCGATTTTAACACCGCATTTGCGGCCCGCAGCATCTGCGCCGATGGTGCATTCGCCGAATAAACCGCAAAATCCGTTTGCGCAAAGTTTAATGTCTGACTTTGGTGCGATACAGAAAATGGAAACCGCGCCGGCATCAAATAATGTTGATGATATTTTTGATGATATGCCACTGGGGCGCGTGATTGGGCAAATCGCGAACAAATATATCCTTGCCGCGACGGCGGACAGTTTGGTTGTCGTGGATCAACACGCGGCGCATGAACGCATAACATATGAAAAGTTGCGCACGCATGCGATAAAGGCTCAGCCGTTGCTTACGCCGATTGTGGTGCGACTGCGTGCCGAAGATGTTGTTGCGGTGCTGACCATTGCGGACGATTTGCGCGAAAGCGGACTTGCCATCGATTCGTTCGGTGATGATGCGGTCGCGATTTTTGAAAAGCCCGCAGATTGGGATATGGACTGGGCCACCGCATTGCACGCGATTGCGGACGAGGTTCGCGCATACGGACATTCAAGTCAGTTAAAGGAAAAACTGCACCTTAAACTTGCGAACTATGCGTGTCATCATTCTGTGCGCGCGGGGCAAAAGTTGAATATGGAACAAATGAACGCGTTGTTGCGCGATATTGAAAAAACAGAACGGGGCGCGGAATGCAATCATGGCCGCCCGGTTTATAAGTTTATTCCAATTACACAAATCGACGGGTGGTTTGAGAGAAGTTAGTGTTCCCACTTCGCCAATCCGTCCTCGCTTCGCTACGCCGAGACGATGGGCTTCGTGGGACAGGGGTTAGTGTGGGCGCGTTGCGCCCGTTATTTTGCGACACCCCCCGACCGTTCGGTCGGACCCCTCTAGCCAGAGGGGAATTTTGCACTCTGGAATTTTTTACTCTCCACTTACACTTGCCACTAACACTTTATTTCCTTTACTTTCGGTGTTTTTTTGTCTACCCTGGGGCAGAATTAATAAAAAAGGAGAAAAATCCATGGAAGAAACAGCAGTTGTTGAAACAGTGCAAACGGTCGCGGATAATGCCACACAGCCCGCACAGCAGGGCAGTTGGAGTGGTTTGTTGCTTTACTGTTTGATTGTGTTCGCGGTGATTTACCTGTTTATGGTACGGCCTAATAAAAAGCGTATGGCTGAATATCAAAAGATGGTGGACAGTATTCAGGTTGGCAATCGTATTTTGGCCGCCGGAATTTATGGAACTGTTAAGAAAATTGGCGAACGGACGATTGAAATGGAAATCGCCCCCGGTGTCGTTATAGAGGTTAGCAAGAACGCCATCGCTAATGTAGAGGCAAAGTAAAGGGTTGTGCAGATGTTTAAAAAATTGCTGATTGTTTTTGTTGCAATATTTGGTGTGTTGCTTTCGGTGCCGACAATGTTTCCGAACGCGGCGAAGTATTTCCCGTCGTTTATGCACCCGATATCGTTGGGGTTGGATTTGAAAGGTGGCGCGCAGTTGTTGCTTGAGGTTGATACCAAGACGATGTTTGATGAAAAGTCGGTGCAACTGTATGACGAAGTGCGCAGTGCGATGATTGACCGCAACAAGGGTATGATTCGGTTTTCGGGCCTTAAAAATGTTGATGGTGTTGTGTCGTTGACTGTGCGCGAAGATGACGAAGTGTCCAAGGCCAAGGGCCGGTTGAAAAGCGTACTTGGGGATACAGTTGATATTTCTTCATCGGGGAGTACGATAACGCTTTCGTATTCGGAAAAGCAACGCGAAGAAATGATTCAAGACGCACTCGCGCGGAGTATCGAAATCGTGCGGCGGCGTATCGATGCGTTGGGAACCAAAGAACCGTCTATTCAAAGTCAGGGCGGAAAATATATCCTTGTGCAATTGCCGGGTGTTGATAATCCAGAACATATTAAAGAGTTGATTGGTAAAACAGCAAAAATGACTTTCCATTTGGTAAATGAAAATGTTACGCCGGAACAGCTGTCGTCTGGGGTTGCGCCGGCGGGAACTGAGTTTTTGCCGTATATGGAAAGCCCATGGTCGACTGTGCCGGTGTATTCGCGTGTCGAGGTTTCGGGCGAAAGTTTGAAAGATTCCCAGGCGGACTTTGACCAAAATAATATGCCGGTTGTAACGACTGTGTTTGATGCAACGGGCGCGCGGCGGTTCGCAAAACTTACCACCGAGCATGTGAACGAACGATTCGCAATTGTCTTGGACGGCAAGGTTTTGTCTGCACCGACGATTCGTGAACCGATTCCGGGTGGCCGTGGTCAGATTTCTGGTGGATTTACATTGCAAGGCGCGAAAGATTTAGCAGTGCTGTTGCGCAGTGGTGCGTTGCCGGCACCGTTACAGGTCATCGAAGAACGTACTGTCGGCGCGGGTTTGGGGGCCGATACGATTGCCCAAGGTAAGGTTGGGTGTTTGGTTGGTGTGATTCTGATTATGCTTTTTATGATAATTGTGTATCGCGCGTTTGGTTTGATTGCCGACATTGTTTTACTTGTGAACTTGGCGATGATTATCGGTGTTTCCGCGTTGATGGGTGCGACACTGACATTGCCCGGAATTGCCGGTATCGTGTTGACACTGGGTATGGCGGTGGACGCGAATATTTTGCCTTTTGAACGTATTCGTGATGAAATACGTGGTGGCGCAACGTCGCTGCGTGCGGTCGATTCCGGATTTAATCGTTCGATGAAGACGGTGTTGGACGGGGAACTGACGAATCTTATTTGTTCGCTTATTTTGTTCCAATTCGGCGCGGGGCCGATTCGCGGTTTCGCGGTTACACTGTCTATCGGTGTTATCACAACATTGTTCACTTGCATATGGTTGTCGCGTGTGTTGATTGATTTCTATATGCACGGAAAAAATAAAAAAATTGGCTATGTGAAAAAGTAAGGGGTTTGGTTATGAAACTGCATTTTATGAAGTATCGGAAATTGTCGTATTGGATTTCGGGTGCGTTGATTTTGGGGTCTATTTTTTCTTTGTGGTTCCGGGGGTTGAACTATGGTATCGATTTCGCCGGCGGTATTTCGATGGAGGTTGTATCAACTGAACCCGATTATACCGTTGATAAAATGCGTCATGATTTGGCGGCGTTTAATCCGGAATTGCAATCGGTGGACGATAACGCGATTCTGATTCGTGTCGGGTTGCCCAAGGGTGCGACCGATGCGCAACAAAATGAACGCGTGCGTGAAATCAAAGATATATTGGGTAATCGCGTTGAATATACTCAGGTGCAGATTGTCGGACCAAAGATTGGTGGCGAATTGGTGCGCGGCGGTATTTTGGCCGTATTGGTGTCGTTTATTTTGATGGCGGTTTATATTTGGATTCGATATCGCGGTGGCTATGCGGTCGGGTCGTTTGTGTCGCTGGTGTTTGATTTTGTGTTGATGTTCGGGTTCTTTTCGGTAACTGGGCTTGAATTTAATCAGACGGCGATTGCGGTCGTTTTGATGGGTGTTGGATATTCCATCAATGATAAAGTTGTGAACTATGACCGAATCGATGAGAATATTAAAAAGTATCACAAAATGCCGATGGATGAACTGATCGATTTGTCGGTCAATGAAATGTTGTCGCGAACAATGATGACCAGTATCACTACGATGCTGGCGCTGGTTGGGCTGTATGTGTTCGGTGGATTGGCGTTGCAAGAATTCGCGCTGGCTATGGGATTTTCGATTGTAATGGGAACTCTGACCAGTATGTATATTTCAAATGTTATTTTGTATCACTTTAATTTGCGTGAAACAAAATACTAAACACTTTGCAAGAGGGAGAGTGGCATATGAAAAAGTTATTGAAAATCTTTTTGGGTGGTTTCCTTATGCTGTCGGTTATGGCGGGTGTGCGCGCCGACAGTTTGTTTTTCGAAGATGAACCAATTCAAAATGGTATAAACGTTTTTGATATGTCGCGTGGCTTTGCCGAGATATATGAAAAATTGGCCGGCGTTAGTTGGGGTGGAAAAAATATAAATGTCGCAATCGAAGGTATTGAAAATTTACATCAAAATGCGCACATCGCGGCGACTGATGAACGTGTAGTATTGGTTTGGGGTGATACGATTGTTGGAAATTTCCCGGCACCAGCATCGCGTGATTGGAATGCCTATGGTGAGATTACTACCGCTTTGGTATTAAAAATGCGCGAGCGTGATGCGACAATGGCGGCGGCAAGTGAAGCAGATATTTATCGTGCGGTTGTTGATTCTTTGATGCGTGGAATTGATGAAAACGGTCGATATGTTTTGGCTGATGATACAGCGGTTAAAAATGATGGGCGAATACTTACCAGTGTTGGTATTGAAGGTGCGCGTGATGAACGTGGTAATTTTCGGGTGCTGGGGGTGTATAAAGGTTCGCCGGCTGATAATGCGGGGATACATGACGGAGATTTAATTGGGGAAATAAACGGAACTTTGGTTTCAGAGATTTCTGATTCTGCGTTGGCATCAATGATGTCTGGATTTAATTCAGGAACGGTAAAGATGACTTTGCTTACGCCGGCGGGTCAGCGACGGGTTGTTGTTCGGCGTGCAACAATTGTTATCGCCGATGCAGATGTGGTTTTTATGGATGATGTAAATGGTGGGATACTTAACATAATAGTAAATAAAATATCGAACAGTGCGGTCGCCATAATTAGCGAGGCGTTAAAGAAACATCCTGATGTCGCGGGGGTAATTTTGGATTTGCGTGCGGCCGATGGTGATGATGAACGCGCGGCGGCAAAGTTGGCAGGATTGTTTATTGGACAGCGGCCGATTATGCGTATTATTGAAAATACGCGTGATGAAATAGAAGTTGTGCCGGCCGATTCTGCGGTTACCGATGCACATGTTGTGGTCGTTGTTTCAAATATGACGCGTGGCACAGCAGAGGCAATTGCAGCAACATTTTATGAAAATGGACGTGGGGTTTTGATTGGAACACCAACATCGGGGACGGCGCGAATCGCGTCAACGTTAAAACTTAGTGATGGCGGTGCGTTGGAATTATTGAATAAGTCTATCAAGACGGGTCAGGGGCGCAAGATTGATGGACGTGGTATATTCCCGGTTGTGTGTTTATCTAATATTCGCACCGGTGCGCAGCAAAGTGCGTTCTTTATAAATGTTGTAAATGGGGATTTTCGTTGGCATGACTATAACGCAGATAAAAGTGTAAGTGCTGATTCGGTACGGCGTGGATGTCCGACAATTACAAATGGCGAAGATGAAGATTTGTTGGCTATGTCTGTGGCGGTGCAGATTTTGACCGATTCGAAAGTGTATAGTCGATTGTTGAATTACGAAGAATAAAAGGTTTTGATATGTTTATTACTCGCGAAAATAAATTAAATTGGTTGCGGATTTTAGTTGGGGTTATTGTAACACTGGCCTTGGTGTTCGCTGGAATTTTCTGGTTCGATATCCCGGTGTTTAATTTTCTGCGGCGGTTTGATTGTGTAACTTGTGAATATATCGGGGAAATTTTTGAAACCAAGGTTTGGTTGGCGGTTTCGTTTATTGTGCTTTGTGTTTTTTATATTCGAAAATTTTTGCGTTCAAAAGAAAAAAATTTTTTCAAAAATATTTATGGTCGTATAAAAAATAGTTATGCGTTTATGGTTTTTGCATCTGTGTTTCTTGCATCTTTTGCCGGAATTATTTTGAAAGTTTTAATCGGACGTGCGCGCCCAGTCTTTTACGAAGCGTTGGGTATGACTGGGTTTTATCCGTTCGCACGTGATTGGGCGTTTCATTCTATGCCTTCGGGACATACGATGGCATCGTTTGCTGGACTCGTTATGATTGGAATGTTGGTGCCGCGCGCGAAGTGGTTTACATGGACTTTGGCGATTGTGATTGGTGTGTCGCGTGTTTGTGTCGGTGAGCATTGGCCGTCAGATGTTGTGCTTGGCGCGTTTATCGGTATGATTGCGGCGGACATTGTTCGGGCCGTTGTTGCGCGCAGTAAATAATATTTTGTTTGGTGGTGCTTTTTTCCTTTTTTTGTGATATAATGTCCGCGGTATGAGTGGTCAGTCAAGATTTTTACCGGAAAGTGTTTCGGGGGCTTTGCGTGGTTTGTGTGCAAAGTTGTGTGGTTTCGCCGTTTTGATTTTTGCGGCTTGGTCAATTATTGCGTTGATTTTTCATAATCCTTATCTGGATGGTGTTGCCGCGGCGGGAAATTTTGGGACACAGAGTTTGATGGGAAATTTTGTTGGGCTTTTTAGATATACAATCGGGTATATTCCGACATTGTTTTTATTTTTGTGTATCGCGCGTTTCGGGTTGATTCTGATGTCAGGTGCAGTGCGTGATGGAACACCAGAATATAATATTTTGCGGGGCTTTGTCGCGATTTGTTTGGGTGCGGCTGGGTTTGGTTTAATTGCGCCACGGACAACATATGGCGGGATGTTCGGTGCGGTCGCTGCGGCTGATATTTCCAATATGATTAGCGGTGTGGGTGCGATAGTCGTTGGAATTTTGTGTTTGTGTGGGTTCTTTATGATTGCGGGGATTTTGCTACATATCAGTTTTGCTGATGTTATTCGAATTGTACGCAATGTTATCGGTGCGGTGCGATGGGTGCTGACCGCGTTTCATTTGATGAAGCCGGTTGAAACTGACGAAGAAGAACTGGAAGAAGAGGCCGAAGAGGAAGAAGAGAAACCGAAACCGCGGCGCAAGCCGGCACGCAAACGCGCAACTTCGCGCAGTGCAGAGGCAATAGAATATGAATTGCCTGACCCTGAATTTTTGGAAAAATCTAATTTTGGTAAAAGTATTGTAACCCCAGAATTGAAACAAAATGCGCGCGCGATGGAAATTCATTTTGCAGAATACGGTGTGAACGGGCATGTCGTTGGAATTCGTCCTGGGCCGATTGTTACGTTGTATGAATTCAAGCCCGACAGTGGTGTTCGTATGGTTGATATAAACAAGACCGTCAAAGATATGACACGTGCGATGGCAACCGAAAATATTCGTATCGCGCATATTCCGCGGACTGAACTTATCGGTGTTGAAATGGTGAATTTGAATCGACAGACGGTAAGGTTCCAAGGACTCGTTGCGGATGATGCGTTTGTGAATTCTAAATATAAAATACCGCTTGCACTCGGGGTCGATATTGGTGGAAACCCGATGTATTTCGATTTGGCAAAGATGCCGCACGTCTTGATTGCGGGACGTACTGGGTCGGGCAAGTCCGTGTTCGTGCAATCTATAATTATGTCGGTGTTGTATCACTTTACACCGGATAAATGCAAACTCATGATTATTGACCCAAAGGGTGTTGACTTTGGATTTTGGGACGACATACCGCACCTTATTACACCGATTATAAAACTTGACCCGAATGCCGCGGTAAACGCACTTAAATGGTCGGTACAAGAAATGGAGTTGCGATATAAACGCCTGCTTGATTTCGGTGTCCAGAATATAGAGGCGTATAATGAAACGGTTGCCGCAAAGCGCGCCGCGGGTGAAGTTGTAACAAAGCAAGTGGCCGTTGGCACAAATGAAGAAACCGGCGAATTGGAATACGAAACACAGACGGTTGATTTGTCTGATATGCCGTACCTGGTAATCGTGATTGACGAGGTTGCAGATTTGATGGGTGTCGCGCGTAAAGAGGTCGAAGCGTGTGTTCAACGTTTGGCGCAAAAGGCGCGTGCGGCTGGAATACATCTTGTTATGGCGACCCAGCGTCCCGATGCGACAACGATTACTGGCGTTATCAAGGCGAATTTCCCAACGCGTATTTCTTTCCAGGCGCGCAGTAATATCGATAGTATGACAACACTTGGTGAAAAGGGTGCAGAGAATTTGTTGGCCTGTGGTGATATGCTGTTTAGCGAGGCGGGCAAGGTGCCGGTGCGTATACACGGCGCGTTTATTGAACCAGCGGAAATGACACGTGTAGCGGATTTCTTGCGCGCACAGGGTGAACCTGAATATGTGGCAGGTGTTGTTGATGGCGAAGACGGTGGCGCAGCGACCGGTGGCGTGGCTGGTGGTATGCCGGCAAGTACGGGCGATAAAGATGCCGACTTGTATGCCCAGGCCAAGGAATATGTTATCCGTGATAAAAAGCCGACCATATCTTATATTCAAAGGCGTTTGAGTGTTGGCTATAACAAGGCCGCCGGATTTATGGAACGTATGGAACAAGAGGGTATAGTCAGTGCGCCTGACCCGAACGGGAAACGGCATATATTGTGATTTTTTTCTGTGTAATTCAAACATAAAATAAAAGTATTCCAGAGCTGCGTCATCCCGGCGAAGGCCGGAATCCAGTTTTTGCGAATGCAAAAAGTTGCGTCGCAGACACCCAAGTTTTTCATTGCGTTGCAATGAAAAATCTCCTGCGGAGCAAGTCCTCGCTACGTTCGGCCTGGACCCCGCGCACCATCACCCACGCAAAACTTTGTTTTGCGCGGGGCCCGATACCGCGGGGTGACGATTCTCTGGAATAACTTTCTTGTCATCGAATTTAGTAACATCGTGGGGTGTAACAGTGTAAAGATGAAAGTTGTTTTTATGCTTTGTAAATGGGATTTTTTATGATATAATTTGCTTATAAAACTAAGGAGAAAAATAAATGAAAGGATATTTATCTGTATTTGCTTTGGCGGCATTTGTTGGGTTGACACCCGCGGTTGCTGCGACAAATTTTGGAATGGGTGGTGCGTCGGCGGCGAATCTTGATACGACTACGCCGGCGGTGCGTACAAATCCAAATGTGAATTATCAAAAATATGAAACGCGGACAACAACGCGGACATATGCGACACCGGTTCGTCAATCTTATGCTACGCCGGTACGGCAATCGAATGTTGGATATACAACGACAACTAATAATTATTCTGCGCCGGCCAATCGTGGTCAGATGTATTATAACAACAGTGGTTCTTCGTCTTCGACGGCATATAACCGTTCTTCCACTGTGCGCAGTCAGATAAAGCGGAAATACTATTTGGCGCATCCGTTCTTTCAACCGACCGAAGGTAAGTTTGGTATGATAACGGATATTTCGTATAATACATCTTCGTATAATTTAGATTTTGATCCGTTTTATCTTACGGATCCAAAGGCAAAATGGAGTGCGCGTGGGTTCGCTATCAAAGAAGACCTTAGTTATGGTATAACCGATAAGTTTGGTGTTTTGTTGATGGGTCGTTATGATTCTACTAAATATAAGTTTGACTGGGAAACTGCGCCTGATGATGAAATGAAAGATAATGGACTAAATATCTATGGTGCGGGTTTACAGTGGCGGTTTGTTGATAATAACGAATGGATTGCAACGATGTCTGCGTACTATGAACGTCAACAAGATATCGCCAATGAATTCGTTTTGGATTTAAAGGGAGGTTATAAAATTTCAAAGTCAACAATCTATGGTTTGTTGCGTGGTTGGTTAGTGAACTTTGATGATAAATATTATGGAAACGGTATCACTGGAACAAATGAGTCTGGGGTTGAAGAATCGGTGTTCGTTGTGTATAATGGCGATACTCAGACAACATTGTTTGTCGAAGGTGGACTTGGTGTGTTCAGCGTGTTGGAAGAGGACTGGACATTAAATCTAGAAGCTATATATGGTTACTATGATTGGCATGGCCAGGCATCGGTTAAGGCCGCAATTGGCTGGCAACCGAACGATTGGTTCGCGTTGAATATTTATGGAAAGACATCTTTCTTTGATAGTGCCGATGGTCAGAAGTTGGATGCCTATATGACCGAAACTGGTGAATGGCAACCTGCAGGCCAGGCCAAGGTTGATAAATACAAAGAAATGTCGGTTGGGGGGCAGATTATATTCTACTTCTAAGCCATGTGTTTGAACCGGCGGCGCGAATGTCGCCGGTTGTTTTATAAAAAAATATGGGAACAGATTAGATGCGGAAATTTTTAATCGGATTTTTGGGAATAATGGCGTGCGCCGGGGCGCGCGCCGAAGGTTTGGTTGATGATACGTCTGACCCATTGTTTTTGACGGCGCGTGGTAGGTTGCTGTCGCAGACATTGTTTGATTATTTTGAAAATGGTCTGCGCGCGGGGCAATACTTGAACTATGGCATTGTCGATGGTTTGGTCGTTGGTGGAAATTTTCATTATCAACGCGATTTTGATGGCGACCAAAATGGTTTTTCAAGTGTCGATTTGAACGCGCTTTATCGTGTTGCAAATTCGGCTGATAACCATTTGATTTATGATATGTTGGGTGGTGTAAAGTTCGGTGGAACGCATCGTTTGCGGTCGCCTGATTTTGCGGATTCGGTTTACTATTTGGGTTTTCGGTTTGGTCAGCAATATGAATACGTAACGTTGGCCGCCACCGTGAAGTCCAGTTGGATTTTTAATAACGAACACGGAATCGCATTTATCGATTTTTCGCCTGATTTATATTTGCGCCTTTCGGCGGATTGGAAGGTTGGAATTGGTGCAAACTTACGCAAGGCGACCGACAAGGGTTACGATGAAGAAACGGTTGGTGGACGCATTGTTCGGCAATATGGGCGTACCCAATATGTCGGGCATTTCGATTATTCTTTTGAAGCGGAAAAATTTGTTGCGGGATTAAAAATAAATATCTTGTTCTAATTTCTTAAATTTGTTGGTGCGCGATTAAAATGGAATGTGGTTATTATTCCAGAACATCGTCATCCCGCGGTATCGGGCCCCGCGCAAAACAAAGTTTTGCGTGGGTGATGGTGCGCGGGATCCAGTGCGAACGTATGTGAGCACCTGCGTCGCAGACAGTTTGTCGTCGCATTGCAACGACAAATCCCCTGCGGGGCAAGTTTTTGCATTCGCAAAAACTGGGCACCGCGCTTCCGCGGTGTGACGCGACTCTGGAATTGTGGGTGACCTGTTTTTAATTGTGTGTCGTTGTTTAATTTTCCGAATCTTTATTCGCGCGGGCGCGCAGTGTGTTCCAATATTCAAGACGCTTTTTAATTTCACGTTCGAATCCGCGCTCGATTGGGTGATAAAAACTTTGGCGTTGCATACTTTCGGGAAAACAGTTTTGACCACTGCATCCGGATTCAGTATCTGGGTCATAGACATAGTTCTTTCCGTACCCAAGGTTTTTCATCATTTTTGTTGGCGCGTTCAAAATATTCTTTGGTGGCATAAGGTTCGATGTTTGCCGCGCCACCGCGTATGACGCGGATTGCGCCCGATACGCCGCAACACTTTTAGGTGCAGTGCCAAGGTATATGACAAGTTCCGTCATGGCGATGTCGCCTTCGGGACTGCCCATTCTTTCGTACACCTGCCACGCCGCCAATGCCATTTGCATTGCGTTCGGGTCGGCAAGTCCGATGTCCTCCATCGCGAAACGTGTGAGACGGCGGAAGATATACATTGGATCTTGGCCTGCAGTCATCATGCGCGCAACCCAATAAAGCGCGGCATCTGTATCACTTGCGCGCAATGATTTGTGGACGGCGGAAATCATATTGTAATGTTCATCGCCACTTTTGTCGGAAAGTGGTGCGCGTTTTTGAATTACTTTATCCAGTTCATCGGGACCAAGATTCTTTTTGAATTTTGCGTTCACCAAGTATTCGACTGTGTTCAATAAAAATCGTGCATCGCCATCGGAAATTTCAGCAAGGTGTTTTTTTGCGTCCATTGACAGCGGTAATTTTTTATTGATAAATTTTTCCGCACGGTCAATCAATACTGCTAAATCCGCCGTATTCAGCGGTTCCAAAACACCAATATGACAACGCGACAGCAACGCGTTATTCAGATTAAAACTTGGATTTTCAGTGGTCGCGCCAATAAAGACAACCGTGCCGTCTTCCAAATACGGTAACAGTGTATCCTGTTGCGTTTTGTTGAATCGATGAATTTCGTCGATGAACAAAAGCGTGCTACGCCCCAGGGCCGCGTTGGTGCGCGCAACATCCATCGTCTTTTTTATATCCGCCGTGCCGGAAAAAACCGCAGACATGGGAACAAAATCCATGTCTACCGAATTTGCCAATGCGCGCGCAATTGTCGTCTTGCCACAGCCCGGTGGCCCCCACAGCAACAGGTTCGAAAGTTTGTGCGCCGCAACCATACGGCGGACTATGCCGTTTTCGCCAAGCAGCGCTGTTTGTCCCACAACATCATCAATTGTGTTCGGACGCATTAAATCTGCAAGCGGTCGTGAATTATTCTGCATTTTATTTATTCCCTGTTTTGTGGTATAATCATAGAAAATAAACGCCTTGGAGGCAAATATAAAATATGGGGGAATGTGCTATGCGCGTTTTTGTGAATATCGAAGATAAACGTTGGCAAAAATATAAAATAGATTTTCAAAAAATCGCCAATGCCGCGGTTACATCCGTATACAAGAATTCAGAGGTGTCAATTACACTGGTGAATGATGCAGAAATAAAAAAGATAAACAAGGAATATCGCGGAATAAACAAGCCGACAAATGTTCTTTCTTTTGAGTTGGGTGATGATGTGTTGTTGGGCGATATTTTTATATCACTGGATACCGTTCGGCGTGAGGCAAAGCGTGAAAATATACCACTGGAAGAACATACAGCGCATATGATTGTACATGGCGTTTTGCACCTTTTGGGGTATGACCATTTGAACGATAAAGATGCGGAAAAAATGGAAACAAAGGAAACAGATATATTAAAAAAATTGGGATATAAAAATCCTTATACAGCGGAATTCGGCGTATGCACAGATGAATCTTGTTGCCCAGGGGGACGGTTTATTATGAAATTGAAAAAGTTTTTTCGTGGGGCTTTTGGTCGAACAGTTATATATGCGTTGTGTGCGGTATTGTGCAGTTTTGGTTTTGCACCATTTAATTTGTGGTGGGCGACAGTGCTTGGAATCGGCGGTGCGTATTTGTTGTCGTTGAAAAGTTTGCATGGTATCTCTGGTTGGCGAAAGTTTTGGCGGATATTTCCGTTTGGTGCGGTTTATGCCATGGCGATGTTTTGGTGGGTGCTGAACAGTATATATGTTGTGCCTGAATTGGCAAATCAATTTGCAATTTGGACGGTGCCCGCAATTATCGGAATCGGTATCGTCGGTGGAATTGTTTTTACTCCGCCGTTTTTGGCAATTTCGTCTATACGGCTGAATCCGGCGTGTAGACCATTTTTGTTCGCGTCTGTTTGGACACTGGTGTTATGGTTGCGCGAATGGTTGTTTACAGGTTTTCCATGGAATCCTATTGCAAATATTTCTTTACAGAATTTATATGTCGCAAATTCAATGTCGCTTTATGGTGCGTTGGGTTTAACCTTTGTAATTATTGGAATAATCGCATCGGTTTGTGAAATTATAAAAAATCATCGTATCGGATTAAATTGGTTTGTGTTGTTGTGCTTTTTGATGTTTGGTGTCGTTGGTGTTTTATATGGAAATCGAAATATGCATTTAATTAGAAATAGTTGTGATGCATTGCCACGGCCGATTATAAGAGTTATACAGCCGGCACAGAGCGCAATTCAAAAAGCAACATATTCGCGCGCAGCGGCGATACAAAATGCAAATCATAATATAAATGTTATGACGGAAATTGCATCGGCCGAAGGTGAATATGATTTGGTCGTGTTTCCAGAAACAGCGTACCCATTTGTTATGATGCCAGGGGATACTGTTTCTATGGCACGTGTTTTAGATAAACCGATGATTGTTGGTGCAAATTATTTTGACGATGGAAAATTATATAATTCTATGTTGATTGTGAATCCGGATGCCACGGTTTCCAACGTATACAGCAAATCGCACCTTGTTCCGTTTGGGGAATATAGGCCGTTTGGAGATTTGATTCCAACGCCCGGACAATTGGCGCCGGGTGATGGGCCAGAAATTATAACAATGAACTTGTCAGACAAAAAATTTATCTTTGCGCCCGCGATTTGTTATGAGGTTATTTTTTCTGATTCACTTATTCCGCGTGGTAAAATACCAAATGCAGTTGTAAATATTACGAACGATAATTGGTTTGGTAAAACCCCGGGAACTTATCAGCATTTGGACATGGTGCGGCGTTACGCAATTGAATCTGGGGTGCCAATTGTGCGTGCTGATTATTCAGGTATAAGCGCCTTTGTCGCCGCAGATGGAAACGTAGAGGCAATGATTCCGATTGGTGTCGCAGGCCACATTGATGGGACTGTTTGTGGTGCGCATAGAACGGCATACAGAAAATTTGGCCGCGATATGTGGATGATAATAATACTTGTTGTTTCGTGTTTGGGGACAATATGGATTTCAGGTGTAATGCGTAAAAAATAAAAATTTATTTACGATAGTATCGCAAAATATATATACGAACGGCCGAAGAAAGGTTTGTTCCGATGACTCGCTTTTCATCGATTTCATCAATGATTTTTGCAACGGGCTTTTTTAGTTTTTGCGCAATTTCGTTCAGTGCGGTAATAAATTCATCTTCTAATGAAATGCTTGTTTGATGGCCCGATAAAGATACAGATATTTTCTTCATTTTAAATCTTTCCCCCAGCAAGACATTCATATATCGCGCGGTACATATCGTCATATCTGCGCAATATTTGTAAACCAATGTTATCCAACATTAAACTTTTCCCAGATGCATCAAAGGCAAACCAAAATAAATCATTTCTGCCGAATACCGTTTTACCACGCATTGCGGGCATGTTTGTTAATTCTTGATTGATTTGTAATAAGTTTGGAATTGGGTGTGTGCGTCCTGTTTTGAATTCGTTTGGCCCGAAAATATAACCATTGCCAAGTTTTATGCCACCACAGATTTGGTAAAACTTTATAAATTCATTTGGCAACATCGCAGCACGAATTTTTTGCAAGTTCATATTCAAAATAGTAATCTGGCCGGTCGGTGTCGCCGGTGCAAAAAATGCCCCATGTTGTTTCAAAGATTCAAGTATTTTATTCATTTGATTCCTATTATGATTGGTTGCGTCCGGTGTTCATTGTTGCGGCGAATTGACTAAGGCGATCGGCGGTTGCGTTGCCGCCGGTGCCACTGATAGTCGAATGTATCGGCAGGTAGATTTTCTTTTCAGGGTTTGGCAACCAGATTGTTTCGTTGCCGTGTTGTTCTATGATAAATCGGTCAAGGTTTTGCGATTGTGGAAATGTAGAACACATAAACATATTTTCAATTTCTAATTTCCCGCCCCAAATAAGCGGAATACGAAATCGAAATGATAGATTGTCAGGTAATGCGCGACCCATCAGTAAATCCATAAATTCTTCGCGGTTCAGGTTCATTAGCGCAAGTTCTTGGACACAGTCCGATAATGAACGCATAAATTCGTGGCATAGCTTTTTATACTGTGGAAACCAATCGGACGGCACATTGGCAATCTTTGGCTGTATTGGGCTAACCGGCATATCCGGCATTTTCATGTCAGATAATCTTTTTTCCGCAATTGATTGACTCCATTGCATTATGCTTTCCCAATGTATCCGGTTACGGTGCTGATGTATGTAGAAAATGCGTCAAACAATTCGGCATCGTAATCTTCGGGTTTTGTGTTTTTGTGTTCACTTACATATTTAATAAAATCCCCTGTATTGTCAAATGTTGTAATTAAATTGTCGTTTCGTTGAACTGTTTCGGTTGGTTCGATTATAAATCCCCGAAGTGTGATGTCATTGGCGGTTTCACCAAGCGTATCATCAAATATTGTGATAAGCGTTTGAATTGCATCAACCATAGTGTTGGGCGATGCCTTGGTCGCGATAATCCATACCGATTGGTCGTATGCAATAGCAACGGTCGGGTTTTGCAATTTCCCGATTCGGTCGCACTTTTTAATAATATATTCAGATGATTCAAGTGCGTGCTGGATTTCTGGTGAATTTGTATTTTGGACGGTCGGTGCGGTCGCATTTATTTTTGGTTCTGATTGTAGTGGCGGGGTCGGTACAGTTGCGGTCGACCCTTGGGTTGGTGGGCGCAGGCCCATCGGCGACATTGGTCGGTTGGTCAAAGATATTGCTGGCGCGGGACGCGGCGTAAAATCTGATTTGGTTTTGGTTGTTTCGGGTTCGGGGGGGGGCGTCTGTTGAACGGTTGTCGGTTGTGCGATAACTAACGTGTTCGATTTTGGTGTTGTTGATTCTGTTAGTTTTATGTGCCTGGGGCGCGGGCGCACAATCAAATATAGACCGAATAATGCGATGAAAAGTGCTATGATAAGTGATATATAAAATTCTGGTTTTATTTCTGTTTGGTGTGCTTGGAGTGTACCAAGGTATTCCCAATGTGCCGCAGATAATACGTCAAATCCATAATTCGTATTCATCCAAAATGTTGTCGCAAGCGTAATGGATAGTAACCATAAAAGTCCCAATAAAAATTTATCAAAAAATCTTTTCATAACATTTAAATTATATCATATTTATGATAAAGTAAAAAGTGTTATGATGGATTCTGAATTTATTTTTGATGATGTGTCGGAAATGCGGGTCGGCTGGCTTTCTGATTCGGAAAGAGATGGCGCAGATTTGGCAGGTGTTGCAGATGCGATTTTGAAATCTGGTATTTCTTTGTTGTCGATACCATGCGGGGTTACCAGTGAAATTTGGCCGTGGGTTGAAAAGAATAATGTTAAAATTTTAAATAGGTTTAATTTTAATCTTGATGAAAATACAGATATTATTGATGCTGTGTCTGAACTTTCAAAGTCTGTTACGGCTGCGTTCAGGTCCGGTGCCGTCGGAGCCCAGGTTTTTGTATGTGTTCAGGATTTGAAGGATTTTTGTGATGCGGTGAAACCCGTGCGAAATGATTTATTCTTTGATAAAAAATTTTCCGTTGCAATTGATGTTGATGAAATGCGCGGACATGATTGGAACTTGGTGTTTGATGCACTGCGCGAAATTAGGCCTGATGCAATTTTGATAACGGCAAAGGGCGATGCGTTTGATGCAAATTCTGATTTTGTTGGGATTGTGTTTGATATGCTGAATAATTGGAATTTGGAATCTGATTTACATTTGTGGTTCGGAAAAAATATGTTGCGCGTGAGTCAGGTTTTGCGCCTGTGTCAGAAAATTCAACCGGAACTTGTTCAAAATATGCGCGTGTTCACGGGCGCGTGAGTATAATATATTTCGGTGCGTCTGTATTCGCCATATTCTTTTTCTGATATCGCGTTTTGATAATGTTGTGCGGCGAGTCCGCTTCGCAAAGGTTCGTGTCTTTTACCTGTTCTAAAATCCAATCATAGTATTCCCAGTGGTCGGTCCCGATAATGATTTTACCATTCGATGCCAAATGTTTTGATAATAGATTTAGGAAATCCGCGTTTAACAATCGACGTTTTTCATGGCGGGCCTTGGGCCATGGATCAGGGTGCAAAATCCATATTTCGGCAAAGTTAAATTTGTGCGAATTTAGTATCAAACGTACATCGTCCGGAAAAACGCGTATACGTTGGAATTCAGGTAAAATTTGATTGTTGCTATCGGTGATTGCAGACATCAGGGAAGCAACACCGTTCACAAAAGGTTCGGCGCCCAAAATCGTTTTGGTCGGATTCGCAATTGTAAGTTCGCGCAGGTGTTCGCCGGCGCCAAATCCAATTTCCAGTATGTCGATTTGTTCCGATTCGGTCGGTGCAATCGCCGGCAATACGTCGCGTACCAATGATTCTTGGCGCAATGATAGTTTTTTGCCATGCCGGCGACCAAATGTTCTTATTTCTTGTTTTTCCATATTATTAGTATAAAATGCATATATTAAAAACACAAGGGTTTGATATGAGACAAGGTTTATCCGAAGATTTAATTGCACGTGTTTTGGGTGCAACACCGAAATATACGTTGGCGGAATTAGAGGAAAAATTCCCGCCGCGCGATTTGCCCGACGGCGCGATGGTGACGCGTTTCGCCCCCAGTCCGACGGGATATATGCACCTTGGTGGGCTGTATAGTGCGTTGATAGATTACAAGTTGGCACAACAATCGAACGGGTTGTTTTTATTGCGTATAGAAGATACAGATACAAAGCGCGAGGTTAAAGAAGCGGTTGATTTGATAATAAGTTCTTTGAATCGGTTTGGAATAAAAAATGATAACGATGAAACTTATGGTCCATATTATCAATCGCAACGCAAAGATATTTATCATTCGGTTGTGGCGGAATTGTTGCGCAACGGACGCGCATATCCGTGCTTTTTAACGCAAAACGAAATGGATGAAATTCGTGAAAATCAAAAGGCGGCCGGGTTTGCAACGGGGATTTATGGCGAATTTGCGCGCGACCGCGACATAGGCGAAGAAGATATTATTCGTCATTTGGATAATGGCGAAGTGCCGTCGATTCGTTTGTATTCAACGGGTGATCCGAATAAAAGGATTTTCTGTAAAGATATGGTTCGGGGTTCTATTTCCGTGCCGGAAAATAATGAAGATATTGTTTTAATTAAATCTACGGATCGATTACCGACCTATCATTTTGCGCACTTGTGCGATGACCATTTTATGCGTGTCACACACGTTGTTCGTGGCGAAGAATATTTTGGAACCGTTGCATTGCATATTCAGATGTTCAATATGATGGGATGGAATTTGCCGAATTATATCCATACGGCGACGTTGGATAAAATAGATGCGGAAACGGGCAAACAAAGAAAATTGTCTAAACGACATGACCCAGAGGCAAATGTTGCGTTTTTCTTGATTGATGGTTGGCCGACTGAGGCGGTTGTTGAATACCTTGGGAATATTTTGGCATCGGGCTATGAAGAGGCAAAGTTAAAAGGTGCGGTCAAAAATTTCTGGGAATATGAAATGAAGCCGAAAAAAATTCCGATGTCGGGCGCGTTGTTCGATATGAAAAAATTGGAATGGTGGGCCAAAGAATACATTGGCGCGATGTCCGTTTCGGATTTGGTAAAATCGGTTGCGACATGGGCAAATGAATATGGCGATGAAAAGCAGAAAATGCAGGTCGCGGATGTTGATTACTTGACGGCGGTGCTGAGCATTGAACGCGACAATCCAAAGAGGATTCGGAAAGATTTTATCACTTGGAAACAAACCCTTGGCATTGAAGAATTTTTCTGGGACGAATTGTTTGTGCCGAATACGGAATACAAATATAACGCCGATGTGCTGCGTGCGTTTTTGGAAACGTTTAATATTGCAGATGACAAAGATACGTGGTGGAATAAAATTGTTAAAATAGCCGAAAAATTTGGTGTTAAAAACGGCGATGTTGCGATGGATTTGCGTGTTGCGCTTTCGGGTCGTACGAATACGCCGGACCTTTATTCCATTATGCAGGTGATGGGCGGTCCGCGTGTGATAAAAAGAATAAAGGCGTTATTATGACGGCGACAAAAAATCGTAAGATTGTTAGAACGAAATTAAGAAATGTGCGGCGCGATAAACATGCGTCGCGCATGTTGCGTGTATTGCGCGCAACGGGGCTGTTTCGGTGGGAACGGCGGTCAACGCGCGGTGAAGAAGTGCTAAATGTTCTAACCCATGGAATCGGCATTGGGCTTGCGATTGCAGGACTGACATTGCTTGTGGTGTTTGCGGCGATTTATGGAAACGCTTGGTCGGTTGTGTCTTGTGCGATTTTTGGATTCACTATGTTCACGCTTTATTTTGGTTCGACAATGTGCCACATTACCATCGGTCGCAAAAGCGAATGTTTCTTTGAAGTGTGGGACAGTGTCGCCATCTATGCGTTGATTGCCGGCACATACACGCCGTTCTTGCTTGTGAATTTGCGGGGCGCGATTGGGTGGACGGTCTTTGGAATTTTGTGGGCGATTGTGATTTTCGGCGCGATTGCAAAGGTCCGTAATCCGCGGCAACAGCCAAAGTGGGTTGTCGCGCTTTACCTTCTTATGGGGTGGACATTGATATTTATTTTGCCGATTATGTTGGCGCGTGTGCCGGCACGGGGACTTTGGTTTATCTTGGCGGGCGGACTTTCATACAGTTTGGGTGTGATATTTTACCTTTGGCGGAAATTAAAGTTTTCACACGCGATTTGGCATTTGTTCGTAATCGCCGGAACAGTGTGCTTTTTCTTTGCGGTTCTGTACGGTGCGATTTTGGATGTGTGATTTTATAATATTAAACCGCTTGTTCTAAGGTCGATTTTGTGGTAAAATATAACGGATAGTAGAAGGGCAATCTTTTGAAAAGGTTATATTTTGCATTAGTTGTTTTTGTATGCGCATCTGTCGCATTCGGCGCGACACCGCGTCCGTCGACGACATCGCAACCAACGGCACGTGTTTCACGAACAAGTGCGAGTGCGCCAGGAACACCGGTTTCAGTAGCGCGTGGCGTTTCACAGCGTAGCACTGGGCAACCGACAAATGAAAATGTGCAACCGCGCAGTGCGACCGCGCGTTCTGCGGTATCACAACCAACGACGGTCGGGCGCGCCGCAAAGCAAAGCGTAATCAGTACTGGAACCAAGGTCGCGGCCGCCACGGAAAACACTGCGGTTGACCAGGTATGTTGGGGAAAGTTTAGCGGATGTATGGATTCGTTCTGTATGTTGGATAACGCGAACGGTGGCCGCTGTATTTGCAGTGATAAAAACGCTGAATACGATGCGATTTTGGAAGAAATTCAAAAACTTGATGAGCAAAGTTATCAACTTGCGACCGTTGGTGTTGAACGCATCGAAATGGGCGATGCGGTCGATGCGGTTATGTCAAAAACCGATTCGGTAACAAAGCGCGTAACTGCCGATGCGGCAAAATCTAAACGCCAGTCGTTGGATTTAAGTTCATGGAATTCGCTTGATTTGGACTTTGATGCCGATGCCGAAGATATTTTCGATTTTTCTTCGGATGGCGTTTCAATCAGCAACAAAACTGGCGATGCACTTTATCGCGCGGCGGCGAAACTTTGTAATGCGCAAATTCCCGAGTGCAAATCGCAATCTACATTGATGGATTTGATGTATAAACAGCGCGTGCGTTCTGATTGCACCGCGTATGAAAACAGCCTGCGTCAAGCCCGCACACAAAGCGCGCAAAAACTTGCCGCGGCACAAAGTGCGATGCGCGAAGCGGCATTGGAACAATATCGCAATGCGAATAAATA
>JAGCDW010000032.1 GCA_017650945.1 Alphaproteobacteria bacterium
AATCTTGTCATAATGAAAAAGTAAAATCAAGAAAATAACGCACGTGCCAAAAAGGACATTTGTCCCCTGTTTATATACCGCGTTCGGGGTTATAATACCGCGAAACCTCATTCATAATAAAATTGAATAGTTTTGCCGCAAGTGTACCACCCGCAACCCCGCATCCCGCATGCGTATAAGGCATCGCCGACACCAAAACAAAACGTGCCATAAAGCGGAAAATTGCAATCTCTTGGGTCTTGTCCAACTTTGATGAAGAATTTGTAACAACAAAGATTTCATTTTTTACCGCGGCATCCAATTTATTCATAATTTTTTCTATCATACTATGCGGATAATAAAGTTTACATTCCCGCGGAAAACCCTCGAACAGCGACACATCGTTGCCACGACTGTATAAAATATTCCAACCAACGCGTTCAAGCAAATCATCAAGACATTGGCATATCATCTTATTATATTGTTCGATTCCGTTTTCCATCATTTCGGCGGCTTCGGTTTCGATTTTTGCATTTGTTGCACTTGGGTCTTCGCGCAACGTGGCATAATAATCATGTGTCCGCCGTTCAAATTCAAAGAAAGTCCGCACCTGGCATATAATCTCCATCGGAATAACATTATCCGCGGTGCCGATATTCAAAATAACTTTGGAATCGCGATAGTTGCGGGGATTTGTAATATCATAAAATTTATCACGCACCGATATAATTCTTTCCGGCATCATATCGCGCAGGCGTTCGATAAAAGTCCGCGCCTGGGGTATCAAATCAAACAAACATTTCACGCGCCACACATCGTTTAGGTGCAAGTAAGGTTTCTTAATCTTGTCCAATTCGCGCACAAGTTTTACAACCAAACTATCTTCACTTTGTCCTATGATAGATAAAACCTCTTCGGCGGCATTTGTTACATAATGGGCCGCGAAATTTTTGCGAATTTTGTCTTCCATTTTTTTAATCTGCTTATCACGGCCCGTTTCCGTGAACACACGCGTAACCGCAGATATAACATCATTGATAAAGAACTGATAATATTTTCCGGTCACCTTATCCAGCGCGCGTTCAACATTTTTTTGCGCCGCAACAATTACCGTCACAATCGATGACACAGACAAATCAATCTTGTGCGATGCGCGACACGTAAAGAACTGATTCCGCATCGGGTCTGCATCCAAACGATGATTGACCAGGTAAGAACAAAGCGGATTTATATCAACGATTTTTATCGGTTTATCAATCGATAAATCTGTCGCCGGGTCATATTCGGTCACCGCGGTTTTCGGCGCACCAAAGCATTTACCCAAAACATGGAAAACATCACGATAGCAATCCATGCCATCGGTATAAAGCCGCCGCAGATACTGCGCCGTTTCATCGTCTATGCGGCCATCATCGCACGCCTTGTTAATAAACGCGATATTATGCCGGTCATGATCGGCGGTCAAAATATCAATATCTGGAACAGTTGTCTTTACCATGCGTTCATCCGTTTATTTCGTATTATAACGCCTTTTTTATCATGTCGATGGTTTTTTCGATACCATAAATCATTATAAAATTCGGCAATCTTGGACCGCTTTCCTGTCCCAGCAAAACATTATAGAACATAGTAAAGAAGTCACGTAATTTATCCACCGAATAATACTTTTTACCGATGTCATAGCAATAGGTTTCTAATTCTTTTTCTTTGCCTGATTTGCCAACAAATTTTGCAAGTCCGTCAACCAAATCTTGCAACACAATCTTTTCTTGTTCTGTCGCATCACGATATTTCTTGTTGGGTTTAACAAAATCATGATAATAGTGAACCGCTGATTCCGCCATTTTATTTAATTCTGGACTATTTTCCGGACTTAAATTTGGATTATATGCGGTGATATATCCCCACATATCAGATACGCGTTCTGTGTTTGCGGCACTCGCCAGATTTAATAATAGGTTGTACGATATAGGCATGCGACCCGCCGGTACACCATGCTCCCGATGGATATAAACCACAGGATTACTCAGTTTTGCGGCATCATCTTGTCTATCGTAATTATTCAAGTGTTGATAGTATTCATCAACATTTCGCGGAATCACATCAAAGTACAACTTTTTACTTGTTGTCGGTTTGTTATACATAAACAAAGCCAAACTTTCGGGATTACCATATTTTAACCATTGTTCAATACTGATACCATTGCCCTTGGTTTTAGATATTTTTTGTCCATGTTCATCAACAAACAATTGGTAAGTTAAATTTTCAGGCGCGCGACCGCCAAGTATGCGAATAATATCACCCGATAGTTTGTATGAATCTGTTAAATCGGCACCACACATTTCATAATCAACATCTAATGCCAACCAACGCATTGCCCAATCGGCCTTCCATTGTAATTTTGCCATGCCGTTTAACACGGATTGTTCGACACGCGTGCCGTCTTCATCTTCGAAAACAACGGTTCCTTTTTCAGCATTAATTTCCAACATAGGAACCTGTAGAACTTTACCTGTTTTTGGTGAAATAGGCATAATCGGGCTGTATGTTTTCTGTCTTTCCTCACGTAGTGTTGGCAACATGACTTTCATAATTTTATCATAGTTTGCCAAAACCTTCATCAACGCATCATTAAAGGCCCCAGATTTATACATTTCTGTGGAACTTTTGAATTCATATTCAAATCCATAAGTGTCTAGAAATTCACGCAACATTGCGTTATTATGATCAGCGAAACTTTCATATTTCTCAAAGGGATCTGGTACAGAGGTCAATGGCAACCCGATATATTTAGCGGTTTCCTCTTGTTTTGGAATATTTGAAGGAACCTTGCGCAGGCCATCCATATCATCAGAAAAAGCAATTAAACGTGTCGGAATGTCAGAAATCTTGGTAAAGGCCCACCGAACCATACTTGTACGTGCGACCTCGCCAAATGTGCCAATATGTGGTAATCCCGAGGGTCCGTAACCTGTTTCAAACAACACATAACCCTTGGCTGGAGTTTTGTTTCCAATATGCGCCAATATTTTACGCGCTTCCTGAAAAGGCCACGTGTTTATTTGACTGTAATCTATGTTTTCCGACATAACGTTTTCCTTTTTTTGTTAAAAAGAACGGGGCACCACAAAGGTGCGCCCGTAAATTACTTTATGGTCGCACCATTATAACAAAAATTTTTTGCAAATCGTACGCATTTCAACGGCTATTATGCACGGTATTTTTTCAAATGTAAAGTAA
>JAGCDW010000033.1 GCA_017650945.1 Alphaproteobacteria bacterium
CATTTCCTGTAGGATCATTGGGTTTGTATGTGTCAGGTAGTACGGTGTGTACAAACGGCAGACACAGCCAGCAATCAAAATGATAGCAATCAATTTGATTAATTTTTTGATTATCATAGGACTGGATTCAGATTTTTTGCCGTCCTGCTTGGCGAACATACCACCAAACAAAAACAGCGCAATTCCGATAACCAGAACGAGGATTGTCCAAAACATAGTTTTCTCCTTTGCTTCGTTGAACGGTTGTATCATAGAAACTTTTTTTCGGCCGCGCAAGAGTTTTTTAAGATTTTTTTTAGTGCATCAAAGATATACGCGCGTTTGGAATCCGTGCGCCTAATTCCGTACATATTTTCCCCAGGAATTGAAGTGTCGTGTCAAGTGTCAAAGGTAATTGAAAAAGCCGGTTTTTATATGGCGCGGCGCATTCGGTACACACCGCACGCCCGGTTTTTGGCGAAAGGTGTGTCAAATTTTCCGTGTCCCCACAACCCGAACATTTTGTCAAATCAAGTGCAAACCCAAGTTCGCGCAGCAGTGTTGTTTCCCACCCAAGGTAATCGTCAGTCAGTGAATTTGTGTTTGGCAAATTTGTTAAAAAATCTATCGTCGAATCGTAAAGTGCGCAGTATGATTCGCGTTCGGGCAGCAGTGTTTTTATCAAATCAAAAACGCAATTTACAAATTTTATACGCCCAAGATTTATCATAATTGGGGCGGTTAAATTTTTTTCACTTTCCCAATGAAACACGCCCAGTGCGGAATCAAGTCGCGCACCCCATGTGGCGTTGCCGATTTGGCCAACCAGTGGTTTATGCGTTTTGGCAACCACCGCACCGCGCAACATTCCGGCGACGACACCATGTTCGCGCGTAAATATATGTGCGACCGCATCACGTTCGTTAAACGGGCGCAGTGATATTAAAAGACCGGTGGATTCAAGTTTCATTTTCTATTTCAATTTTTCGGCGGCACCGCGTGCAAGTTCGTCACAGCGTTCATTTAATTCTTCGCCATTATGCCCGCGCACCCAAACCCAGTGAATCTTTACCGCGGACACCAGTTCGTCCAAGAGTTGCCACAGGTCTTGGTTTTTTACAGGTTTTTTATCCGCAGTGCGCCAATTATTTTTCTTCCAATTTTTCATCCAAACCATCGTGCCGTTTTTTACATATTGGCTGTCGGTGTGAATTTCGATTTCGCTGTGCCGGTGCGCGGCGGATATTGCGCGTATAACTGCGGTCAGTTCCATGCGATTGTTGGTTGTGCCCTTTTCGCCACCACTGCGTTCTGCGCGATTTTCCCCGTCGGTCGCAACGAATGCCCATCCGCCGGGGCCGGGGTTGCCAAGACAACTTCCGTCTGTCCAAATTTTTAGCATTTTATTTCATCCTTTGTTTGTGATATAATATCATAAAATGAAAATAGATTCCAAGAATTTACACGAAATGTCAAATACTGTGCGTGCGGACGCGTTGCGCGCGGTTGCCGCGGCCAAAAGCGGGCATATTGGAATCGTTCTTGGCGCGGCGGATATTATCACGATGATTTATACGGTGTTTCTGAATCCCGCGCGCGATAGATTTGTGTTATCGGCGGGGCATGGGTCGGCTATGCTGTATGCGGTGCTTAAGTTATCTGGATATAATGTCGGGGATTTGAAATCTTTTCGGCAAATCGGTGGACCCCCCGGGCATCCGGAATTCGGAATTGATGGTGTTGCCGCGACTACGGGCCCATTGGGCCAGGGTGTTGCGAACGCGGTCGGTATGGCGATTGCCGCAAAGCACAATAAAACCGGCGGGCGCGTGTATTGCCTTTGTTCCGATGGCGATTTGATGGAGGGTGTGGCCCAGGAAGCAATCGGCTTTGCCGGGCGGTATGGGTTAGATAACTTGGTGCTGCTTTGGGATAACAATGGACTTAGCATAGACGGTGTGGCGCAGGTGGATAAGAATGTGTCGATGCGGATGCGTGCGGCGGGATGGACAGTGCGCGCGGCGGACGGCACAGATATGAATGAACTTTATGACGCGATAAGTGCGCCGGCGGCGGGGCCGCTGTTTGTTCGTTGCGATACGACACTGGGCCAGGGCGCAAGTGTTTCGGGAACGGCGCGCGCACACGGATTTGCACTTGGCGAGGGTGAGGTTGAAAATTTAATAAAACATTTGGATTCGGCCGCTGGACGCGATTTGTGGCGCAAGTTTGCACGTGGTCATAAAAGAACAGAAAAGATAAAATACGCAAATGTGCCGCGGGTTTCGGTGTCGCAAAAAAAAGTTGCAATGTCAACGCGCGAGATGTCTGGGGAATACTTGGCGGCGGTTATGAAAAATGGCGCGGACATTATTATCGGCAGTGCGGATTTGGGACAAAGCACAAATATGCGTATCCCGGGCGTGCGTGAAATTACCGCGGATAATTTTTCAGGGCGATATATAAACTATGGCGTGCGCGAACATGCGATGGCGGCGATTATGAACGGTATGGCCTATGCGGGCATGCGTGCGGCGGGGTCGACTTTTTTGGTTTTCAGCGATTATATGCGTGGTGCGATGAGGCTTGCCGCGATTTCGGGGTTGCCGGTTGTCTATGTTTTAACGCACGATAGTATCGCGGTTGGTCAAGATGGGCCGACACATCAACCGATTGAGCAATTGGCGGGTCTGCGTCTGATTCCGAATATGAACGTGTTTCGGCCGTGCAATATGGCAGAGGTTGCGTGGTCTTGGCAAACGGCGCTGTCAGAGGTAAATCGGCCGTCGTGTATAGTTCTTTCGCGGCAATCGATTGCGCCTGTGGGCGATGCGGTTGTGGGCGAAATAAAGTTCGGCGCGTATGTTGTTTATAAATCTGGTGCGGCGCGCGCGAAAATGACGATTATTGCAACGGGCGCGGAAGTGCCACTTGCGATAAGTGTTGCACAAATTTTGGGCGGCGCGGTTCAGGTGGTAAGTATGCCTTCGGTTGGGCATTTCCGCGCGATGGAAAAAAAATACAAAGATAAAATCTTGGCGGGCACTGTTGTCGCGATAGAAGCGTCATCGACCGCGCCTTGGTTTGAATTTGCAGATATTGTTGTTGGAATTGACGATTTTGGCTTGTCAGGGGCACCTGACATGGTGTATCGTGCGTGTGGGTTTGATGCGGAAAAAATCGCGAGCGCGATTCGCACAAAAATAAAACATGTCTGAATATGAATTTATAACATCAAATGGTGAAAAGATACCGGTCGTGATAACCGTGCGTGCGGGCGTGCGGAATATTACACTGCGGCCGCGCGGCGGGGATATGCGGCGGATTGATGCGACACGGCCGTTCATGTCTTCAAATTCAACAGTAATGAAATTTGTGGAACAAAAACGGCGGTGGCTGGAGCGCTTTTTCGCGAACGCCCCGCGCAAAGAACATTTGAAATCGGGCGATATGTTTGACTTTTTGGATACGCGGGTGCGCGTTGTTTATGATTGTGCGATGCGTGGAAATAAATTTGTTTTGAACGATGATGGAACGCGGACACTTTTTGTTGGTGGTGATGAGAAATTGATTGAAAATCGCGTGCGATTGTTCGTTAAATCGGAACTTTTGAAACATATAAAAGAATTGATTCATCAAACGCCGCGCGAATTTTGGCCGAAAAAGATTTGCCTGCGTGATACGTCGTCGCGGTGGGGTTCGCGTTCAACGACTGGAACAATTTCTTTTTCTTGGCGTTTGGCGTTTGCGCCGTTTGATGTGATGCGCTATGTCGTGATGCATGAATTGGCGCACACAAAGCATATGGATCATTCGCCGGATTTTTGGACAGAGGTTCGTGGCCTTTACGGTTTTGGTGTTGAACGTGCGCGGCGGTGGCTGAATGTGCATGGGGCCGATTTGCATAAATTCCTTTGAAACCATTCCTGAATATTTCTTTGCCTTTTTACGGTATAATTTTGGTGTGTTAAAAGCACATAATAAAAATCAACCAAAGGAAAGAAAAAATGAAAAAGAAAAGCAAGGAATGTAAAAAGTTATCCGTTGTGGCGGTATTGGGTGTTGTTGCATCCACGGCTGCATTTGCGGGTTCTGGAAATATGGCGCATAATAATACAAATAACAACACGATGACCGAAGTTATGACCATTGAACAGGTTCGCGGGCTTTCCGACAATTCGCCGGTTATTGTTCGCGGATATTTACTCCGTCAAAATGGGGAAAATTCGTATGTTTTCCAAGATAACACCGGAACAATCAATGTTGAAATAGACGAAGTGGATTGGAACGGCATGAATGTTGCACCGTCTGATTATGTTGAAATATGGGGCGAAGTTGACAAGAACGGCGCATCCATGGTTGAAATCGACGTTTCGGCAATGAAGAAGTTATAAGTTAGTCCGTCCCGGCGGTGCAATGCACCGCCGCGGCCGCGACAAGTGTTAGTGATTAGTCCGCTTTCGCCAAGGCTACAGCGAGACAAGTGTAAGTGCGCGGGGCATTTGCCCCGCGTTTTTTGTTTTATCTTAATGGTATGTAACCAGATGTAGCAGTACCAGGGTCCGGATTTGGGGCAATAGGTACTTCGATGACACTTACCTGATAACGAGCATCTTGTTCAGCGGTACTTGGTTGTATTTCCATCATATTCCACCATTCTGCAACATAACATTCTGATTGTGGTTTGTTTCCACAAATTGTATCATGTATATATGTACTTGGATTCGCTTCATTTGTATAGAATATTTTGTTATATAAGATGTTGCCACCATCTTGTATTATGTGTGAATCTAACAAGCCATAACCATGAAGGCGTTTAACTACCATGAATTGTTTAGTGCCACTTGGCAATGTAGTTATTTCTCCGTTCAATATATAACAGTAAAAACTTGATTCTCCATTGCAAAATTCGCTCACATACGCATTGATTTCTGATTCTGTGACCGATGGAATAGCGCTTACCCAGTAATGGTTTACTAAATGAAAACCTTCCCATACAAGACTGCTGTTAAACTTATTGCCTGTATATTGTCCTCGTTCAACTATTTCTACAAAATGCATTTCTTTGCCGTCTAACATCTGCGATGTTCCATTGCTCCCCCAACCAAAGTGTGCTTGTGTGCCAGGTGTGGCTACAAAGCATTCGCTTTCTGGTCTGGTGCCACAAACGCTTTCGCGTATAAACCATTCTGGTGAATTTTCGAAAGTCCAATATACTGTATGGGTTGTATCATTGGTTTCTGGGTTGAAAAATGGGCTGGACGGGTCACTGGACCAATATATTGGGGTGCCAGCTATGCCATAATCATGATAATGACGAATTACGGAAACATACTTATTGTTTGGGTTTGTGTTATTTATACCAGTTATCCAACACCAATCGGTCGTCTCGTCTTTACAAACTGTATTTGATATGTACTGTTGGATGGCTGCATCCGATTTGTTTGTTTCATAAGTATAAGTCATGCCGTAATGAATTATATGACCAGCAAGGTCAAAATCTAAGTTTGATATGTATGTAAGATTAATCCAATATGCGGGAATTGCAACCAAGTCTCCGTTTGGATCAGATACTGTCATGGTGCCGCGGTCATCGATTTTGGGCAGTTTCTTTTCCAACGCGGTAAGCAAGTTATCTATTTCCTCTTTACTATAGGTTTCTTTTGTGCTGGTTGATGTGCCAAGGGCGGAAAGTTTTTCATCAATTTTTGCATCAAGGTTTGATTCAGTAAGGACGGTGCTTTGTGCGGCCTCGGCGCGATCAAGTTGTGCGGTCAATTCTTCAATACGGTCGTTCAAAGAATTTAATTCACTGGTTGCGGCGGCGGTGTCCTTTACTTTACCGGGATTAAAACCTTTGATACCTTTTAACAGTGCAATACGTGCATCGGTTGTTTCGGTTGAAACCGGTGTCGCAATGGATTGTGTTGTTGTGACCGATACCGGCGCGGAAATGGACGAGGTTTTCATCGTTTGTGCGCGCATTGTTCCCGCACGTGCGGTATTCGTTGTCGTGGGCGTGGTGACCGTTGCGGTGCCACCAATTTGCGGTGCACGCAATGATGCCGCCCCGAACGCCGCTGTCGTTGCAACCGCAACGGTTGTTGCAATTAGAAATTTTTTCATCTCTCTTCCTTTTGGTTTATAATCTCTGATTTGAATTATATCATATTTTTTATGGGTTGTAAAATTTCATAGTTGTTTGTTTGCTGTACTTGTTTTTTAGAAAAAATTGGTTATAATGTGGCGTGTATGTGTGCCCATGGCTCAATTGGATAGAGCAATTGCCTTCTAAGCAATAGGTTGCAGGTTCGAGTCCTGCTGGGCACGCCACCCTTCGCCAAGGCTTCGGGTGGCAGGCCATGTTCGCCAATCCGTCTTCGTTACACTACGCCGAGACGATGGGCTTCGGGTGGCTGGCTGTTCGTCTTTGTTTCGTAGCACCGCGATTTTTCCAAGGTTTTTCACTAACCACTTACACTAACCACTAACACTTATACTGTTTTTCTTCCTATTTCTTGGGCGTGATGAATATGGTAAAATCTAATCAACCAAACAAAGAGGAGAATATGAAACGGCTAGTTCAATTTTGTGTTGCAATGATAATTTCTTTTTTGCCGGGAATTTTTGGTGTGTTCTTTACCCCGCATGGCGATTCGAATATATGGTATATGGCGCTTAATAAATCGGGCCTAACGCCGCCGGGTGTGGTGTTTGGGGCCGCATGGACAATTTTGTATGCGCTGCTTGGGTTCGCGTTATTCCTTGTTATCAAAAGTGCGCGTGGAAAATCAGAAAAGGCGATGGCGTATGTTTTGTTTGTGGTACAAATGCTGTTAAATGCCGGATGGACGTATTTATTCTTTGGTTTACATTTAACCGGATTTGCATTGGTTGTGTTACTGGGGCTGTTCATTGTTTCAATATGGATGGCGCGCGTGTTCGATGGCATCGATAGAAAAGCCATGTTGTTGGTCATACCGTATTTGCTTTGGATGATGTTTGCATTTTATTTGAATGCGTATATTGTCCTTATGAACTAAATTTTAAGGATTTTGAATTCGGCATCACCGACATTAAGATAACGCAGCCCCAGTTCTTCGACATAATCGGGGCTGTAGTTTTTTAGTAATTGTATATGATGGCGAATGGTCTGTAATTTTTGTTCTTCCGCTGCCAACTCTGTACGTTCTGCGGAAAGATGCCATATGTTGGTAACAAAGTGGGTTACATTTACTTCGCCGAAAAAAATCCTGATGAATGCAAGCAGGGCAAAAGCCGCAAAGAATACGCCGAATTTGCCCCGAATGCCACCACGCCATGCGCGGCCAATAAAGTTAAATAAATTTTTGATTTTGTCTCTCATGCGTGGCATTATATCACAAATGATATCTAATAATCAAATTTTTGCAGCACCGATGGCGGGAATTTCTGATTACCCGTTTCGGCGCATTATACGCGAATTTGCACCAGACGTGCCGATGGTAACGGAAATGATTTCTTGCCATTCGTTGGTAGATCAACATAAAAACTGTCTGCGAAATTTCGATAATTATGGTATAGAGGGGAACATCGGGACTCAGATTTTTGGCGCAGTGCCTGATTTAATGGCGGATGCGGCGCGGATTTTAGAAGATGCCGGGGCAACGTGGATTGATATAAATATGGGATGCCCGGTGCCAAAGGTTGCAACACGCGCGAATGCGGGGGCGTTTTTAATGCGTAACCATAAACTGGCGGGGCGGATAGTTTCGGCGGTCGCGCGCGCAGTCAAAATTCCGGTGTCGGTTAAAACGCGGCTTGGGTGGGATGCGGACAATATGGACTGGGTCGATTTGGTACATGTCGTGGCGGATTCGGGGGCGAAATTTTTGACACTGCACGGGCGGACACGCGCCCAAGGTTATGCTGGCGTGGCGGTGCATCCGAAAATCGAAAATATGCCGATTCCAATCATTGCAAATGGTGATATTGTCGATGCGGCCGGTGTGCAAAGTGCGATTGATAATGGATATGCAGGCGCAATGATAGGGCGCGCCATGATGGGCCGGCCATGGGTCTTTGGGGAAATTTTGGGAACTGGTAAAAAGCCGGAAAATATTGGGGAACTGGTAATTCGGCATTTGGATTTAGTCTTGGAATACTATGGCGTGCGCGCGGGTGTGCCGATGTTTAGAAAGCATCTTGCGTGGTATTCGGCAGGTATGCCAAATTCAAGTGATTTTCGGGTTAAAATCAACCAAATAACGGACGAAAAGGAAATGAAACGCGAAATTTTGCAATTTTGGGGTTGCGTTGCGGAAAGATAGGTCTATGATAGGCATAACGATAACAAAAAGGTTCATTCCATGGCAGAAGAATTTACAGATTTACAAATGAATCCTGAAATGACGGCGGGTGAAATGTTGCGTGCGGCGCGCACTACCGGTCGGCGCAAGCGTGAAATTCAAACTATTTCTAAACAGCTTTGTATACGTGAAGAATTTCTTCAGGCATTGGAAGATGGCGATTATACTGTGTTGCCGGAAACTGTTTATATATTGGGATTCGCGCGGAATTATGCGATGGAATTAGGTGTGGATCCGGATTTAATAGTTGCAAAAATAAAACGCGAACTGGGGATTTTAAAATTAGCCGAAGCGATGGTCAGCCATGAAAAGCAAGAACAATCAAAGCCTGCGGTGCCCGTGGTCGCTGAGAAAGTTGAAAAGAAAAGCGTGGTCGGTGAAAAAAAATCTAAAACTTTGGCGTATGTGAAAAAGCATTGGACGTGGTTTGTCGGCGGGGCCTTGGCGTTCGTTGTTGTTCTGATTGCATTGGTTTTGATTTTGCCGTCTGCGGATGAAGATATGCCAACAAGGATGGTTGTTCAGGTTTCGGCACCGCAACAGGTTATGACGGTTGAACCAAAATACAGTTTAGAAGTACGTGAGAAATTTGGAACGGAAAATGCGGGCAAGGCGGAAATAGTCATTCAGGCGGTCAAGGAATCTTGGGTAAAAATCGAAGATGCACGTGGCAAGACGGTGTTTAGTCGTGTGCTGGTGCCGGGCGATGTTTACTACGTGCCCGCGGGAAACAAGCATAAGGGAACATTCGGTAACGCCGGCGCGATAGAGGTTTGGGTTAATAACGAACTGGTTGGTAAAATTGGTGATGATAATGTGCGCAAAACCGGTGTTGTGTTAGATGCGGAAAAATTGGCCAAGAAAAAGTCGGATAAATAGTGCGCTTTTTGTTCAGACCGTGGTTGAAAATTGATTTAAAAGTTCTATATTTAGTGCCATGAGTGGCGTTATAAAGATTCGCGGTGCACGCGAAAACAATCTTAAAAATATTGACCTTGACATACCAAAGAACAAATTGGTGGTCGTGACCGGTGTATCTGGGTCGGGAAAATCTTCGCTGGCGTTTAATACTATTTATGCCGAAGGCCAGCGGCGTTATGTCGAATCGCTGTCCAGTTATGCGCGGCAATTTTTGGACATGCAAAAAAAGCCTGATGTCGATTTGATTGAAGGTTTGGCGCCGGCAATATCTATCGAGCAAAAAACTACATCGAAAAATCCGCGTTCTACTGTCGGAACGGTTACGGAAATATATGATTACTTGCGTTTGCTGTGGGCGCGAATCGGTGTACCGTATTCGCCGGTGACGGGGTTACCCATAAAATCGCAAACTATTTCGGAAATGGTCGATTTGACAATGGGAATTCCTGCTGGAACGCGCGCCTTTATTATGGCACCACTGGTCCGGGCGCGTAAGGGTGAATATAAAAAAGAACTCGCGTTTTTGGTAAAGCAGGGATACCAGCGCGTAATTATTGACGGGGAACTTTACGATTTGACGGCGGTGCCGCCACTCGATAAAAACAAAAAACATGATGTTTTCGTTATAATCGACCGGATTCAGATGCCGGCGGCGGATGCGACAGATTCTGAACGTGAAGATTTTCGTTCGCGCATTTATTCTTCGTTCGAAGGGGCGTTGCGCCTGGTTCCGGGGTCGGTGATATTGCGGCGGTTGGATACAAATGAAGATGTCCTTTATTCGCAAAATTATGCATGCCCCGTTAGTGGCTTTGCGGTGCCAAAGATTGAACCGCGATTGTTTTCCTTTAACGCGCCGATTGGTGCGTGCAGTGCGTGCGATGGTTTGGGGGTGCAGTTAAATATGTCGCCGGATTTGGTTATACCCGATCCGTCAAAGTCGATTTTGGACGGCGCGATTGCACCTTGGTCGCGCGGGGGAATGCTGTCGCAATTTGAACATCTGATAAATGCGCTGCACAAACAATATAAAATTCCACTTGGTAAGCCATGGCATACACTTAGCGAAGAGCATAAAAACATCATTTTATATGGCACGGGCGATACACCAATAAAGATAAATTGGAATGGATTTGTTTATGAAAAACCCTTTGAAGGCGTGATTCCGAACATTGAACGGCGGTGGCGCGAATCTGAATCTGATGCGATGCGCGCGGAATTGGCAAAGTATCAATCGGAAAAGCCGTGCCCGGTCTGCCATGGCAAGCGTCTTAATATTCAAGCGCTGTGCATAAAGATAAATGGTGCGGATATTGTCGATGTTTGCGATATGCCGATAGATGATTCTTATACTTGGTTTATGGATTTGCCGAACCATTTAAGCAAACAGGAAAACGATATCGCGAAAATGGTTCTGCGTGAAATAACAAGCAGGTTATTTTTTCTTAAAAATGTCGGGCTTGGGTATTTAACTATGTCGCGTATGGCAGGAACGCTCTCTGGGGGCGAGGCACAACGTATCCGCCTTGCGTCCCAGATTGGCAGCGGTTTGTCTGGTGTTCTTTATGTGCTGGATGAACCGTCGATTGGTTTGCACCAAAGCGATAATGACAAATTACTTGAAACACTAAAAATGTTACGCGATAAAGACAACAGTGTGATTGTCGTTGAACATGATGAAGATGCAATGCGCGCGGCAGATTACCTTGTTGATATTGGGCGCGGCGCGGGTGTGAACGGTGGAAATGTTATTGCCGCGGGAACTCCAGAGCAAGTTATAAAAAATAAAAATTCCCTGACCGGTCAATATTTGTCGGGCGCAAAAAAAATTCCGGTGCCGAAAAAGCGCAGGACCGGAAACGGAAAATCCATTACTGTTTATGGTGCGCGGGCAAATAATCTGAAAAATATCGATGTGGAATTTCCGCTTGGGAAATTTATCGCGCTGACGGGTGTGTCGGGGTCTGGAAAGTCCACGTTGTTGTTGAATACTCTATATCCCGCGTTGATGCGTGCGCTGTATGGTTCAAAGATTGAATCGGGTGCGCATGATGTTATTCGCGGTATGGAAAATATAGACAAGGTTGTTGATATCGACCAATCGCCAATTGGGCGCAGTCCGCGCAGCAACCCCGCGACCTATACCGGTGTGTTTTCAAATATACGCGACTTTTTTGCCGAATTGCCAGAGGCCAAGGCGCGTGGATATGGCCCGGGACGCTTTTCTTTTAATGTAAAGGGCGGCCGGTGCGAGGCATGTCAGGGTGATGGTCAGATAAAAATAGAGATGAATTTCTTGGCCGATGTTTATGTTGAATGTGACAAGTGTCACGGCACGCGGTATAACGAAGAAACTTTGGCGGTAAAATACAAGGGCAAATCAATTGCGGACGTGTTGGATATGACCGTGGACGAAGCGTATCGTTTCTTTATCAATCATCCGCAGATTAGTCGCAAATTGGAACTGTTAAAACGTGTTGGGTTGGATTATATAAAACTTGGACAGAGTTCGCTTGACCTGTCGGGGGGCGAGGCGCAGCGCATAAAACTATCCAAAGAATTGTCCGCGCGCGGAACAGGGCAAACACTTTATATCTTGGATGAACCGACAACGGGGCTGCATTTTGAAGATATTAAACAATTACTTGCTGTATTGCACGAATTTGTAGAGCAGGGCAATACCGTGATAGTAATTGAACATAATCTAGAGGTTATTAAAACTGCGGATTGGATTATCGACCTGGGGCCGGCGGGTGGCGCGGGCGGTGGTCGCGTGGTTGCAACCGGTACGCCCGAAGACGTGGCGCAGAATCCAGGGTCACTTACCGGAAAATATTTGGCAAAGTATCTGGACAAATAGAGTTTCGTAAAATAGAATCAAACAGAAAAACATAAGGAGAATAAAATGTTTGGATTTGGTAAAAAGAAGGAAAATGTTAGCCCGGAAGAACCGCATATGCCAAAAGGCATGAAGGAAACCGCCGAACGTATGATGGCGGGGCAATTTGATATGAACGATATGCTTGCGCAATTAAAACAGATTAAAAAGATGAGTAATTTTAGTGGTCTGCTGAAAATGGTGCCGGGTATGTCGGGCGCGGTTGCGGCGATGAAGGAAAAGATAAAAGACGGCAGTGTCGATGCCCAGATTAAAATACTGGAGGCGATGACCGCTGCGGAACGTGCAGATCCGGAAAAAATCTTTGCCAATGCCAAGGCACGTATTGCGGAAACCGCGGGTGTTACTGTGCGTGATGTTGAACATATCATAAGGCAATATACAAAAATGAAACAGCAAATGGCCATGATTCAGCGTATGGGCGGTATGGAGGCTGTTATGGAACGCATGAAACAAGGTGGCGGTGAAACTGGAGTGAAGTAAAAGGATTAAAATATGGCAACAGAAATTCAAGATATAAGAAGCAAACCGTTGTATGATCCGGCAACGGGAAAATTGTGTGGGTGGAATTTAAATTGGAATTGTGTTGAACCTGAATTCGGCTGTCTTGAGAGTGTTACACCAAAATCGCGTTTCTTTGAAGAACGTTGGTACAGGAATAGTTACAAGGCGATGTGTCGGTTTACAAATGGTTTGTTAACAAAACAAAATGAAAATAACAAATAAAAAATCCCGCACTCGCCCTGATGACCGCCGTTCGGCGGCGAACGGCGCAGGCGGGCTCTGCGGGATGACAATAAAATGAAAATAACAAATAAAAAAATTGCAAAACATAAATCTTCGGTGGCGTGGTTACAGCGCCAGGCCGTCGACCCCTATGTTGCACGGGCGCATCGTGATGGATATCGTGCGCGGGCGGCGTATAAACTGATTGAAATAAACGAAAAATATAAATTTTTGAAAAACGGGCAAACGGTTGTGGATTTGGGTGCGGCGCCGGGGTCATGGTCGCAGTTTATTGCGCGAGCTTTTCCAAAGACAAAAATCTTTGCGATGGATTTGCTGGAAATAACACCAATCAACAATGTTGAATTTTATCAGGGTGATTTTACAACGGATGCGGCGCTGCGGTGGTTAGAGGAAAAATTAAAATTGGATGATAATGCAAATGGCGTTGTTGATGTCGTTGTGTCGGATATGGCGCCGAACACCGTTGGACATCAGAAAACAGACCACTTGCGACAAATGGTGCTGTTGGAATATGCTTTTGATTTTGCGTGTCGTGCGTTAAAGCCAGGTGGGACGTTTGTTGCAAAATCTTTCACCGGTGGAACAACAAATGAATTACTTAAGCAAATAAAAGAAAAATTCGAATCGGTTCATCATGTGAAACCGGCCGCATCGCGCAAGGATTCTGTTGAAATGTTTATCGTTGGACTTGGGTTCAAAAATAATGTATAATGTGCGCATAAAAGAAAAGGAGAGAATATGCCAGTTAGTAAAACTAAGAAAACAACTGTAAAGAAAACTACAGTAAAAAAATCTGTGAAACGTGCGCCGGCGCGTCGTGCGGTTGCACGTGAAACTGTGGTTCAATCGTCAAAACCACGTCGTATGGTTGGGCCGCTTTCCGCAATCGCAAGTTTTTGGCGGCGGTATTTTGATTTCGTTGGTCGTTCCACGCGTGCCGAGTTTTGGTTTGGAATTTTGTTCGCGTTTTTGGTGAATTGGGTCTTTGCGTACTTTTTCCCTGGAACAACGGTATCATTGATTGTTAGCGCAATTTTATTCATACCAATTATGTCTCTTTCGGTTCGCCGTTTCCGTGATGCGGGGATTTCGGTTTGGTTGTACTTGGTGCCGATATTGTTAGTTTATTTGATACCAATTATTCGTGGGGCACAGTGGTATTCAATGATGGCGTTTGGATACGTTTCATCAGGTATGGCATTGTATGCGTTGTTCTTTATTGTTGATACGATATTCAATATCGTTGTCGCTTGCTTGCCCAGTAAAAGGTAATTTGTTATTTGAAAAAAATACGGTGCGATTTTCGCACCGTATTTTTTATTTCACAAACCGATTATATATTTTTTCATTTATCTTGGTCGGATATTTGCGTTCAAGGTATGCGTTGTAATCCGCGTCCAAGTGTCGCATCGCCATATTTGCGATTTCCGGTTTTAATTCTTCAAGTTTTTTATCGTTTGTTTCTGGCAATTTTTCGGCCGCGATATTTACAACATAAAACTCATCAGGTGCCGACACAATTGAATTGTCGCCAATTGGATTTTTGAACGCCGCGACCAAGACCGGCATAGGCGCGCCGTCTGTGCGTGACACGGTCAGTTTCTTGGCGGTTTGCAATTTTCCGGTTTCGTTCAAATCTGTCAGCAATTCATTTGCGCGGATGTATGCCATTTTTTCTTGTTCGGCGTGTGTCCATTCGGTGGCGATTTCCTTTTTTACCGAATCGAATTCCGCGGTGTGTTCTGGAATAATTTTATCAACACGGACAATCACGAATCCGGTTTTTGTTTCGATAAGTTCACTTTCGGTTTCGGGCGCAAGTTCAAAGATATTCGTCACAACCGATTCGCTAAGGTTTTTGTCGTCCGGCAATTTTTCCGCGGAAACACCGCTGTGTTGCACGAACTTTGCGTTGTGCGCTTTCGCCGCCGCGGACAATGTTTCGCCGCCGATGATGTCATCTTCCATGCTTTGCGCGGTTTTAAGTGCGATTTCATATTCGTCCGGTTTATCCATTGCGGCCGGAACAATTATGTATGAAATATCGCGTGCCTCGGCCACGTGATGTGGGTGTGTCGCGTAGAAATCGCGAAGTTGTTCATCCGTTGGCTTTGGTGTTTTGAAATTTGAAAACTTTACCGTCGCCATATTTATTTCGCGCTTGGTATTGCGCGCGTTATACGCCGCAATAGTTGCAAATCGTGGCGTTTCAATTTGTGTCGCCATCGGAACATTCACCATTTCATGCAGTGCCTTTATCCGCAAATCATTTGCAACATCCGATTCGGTTAGCCCTGAATTTTGCAGAACGACATCAAACGCCACCGTTGAAAATTTCCCGTTTTCTTGGAATTGCGGTATTGCGCGAATATCGTTTGCGATTCGGTGGTCGGACACGACATAGCCCAAATCGTCCGCGTGTTTATTGATTCTTTGAATTGATGCGATTTTTTTAATCACGCCGTTTTGAAAGTCCGACATTTTCGCCGGATTCGAATAAAGTTCGCGTTGCGCGTCACGCGACATCGCCGCCAATTCGTTAGAGCGCATATTATTATATTGCTGAATCGAAATCTTTTCACCGCCGACGCGCGCCAGTGTCGTATCAGACGATGTAAGACCAAATACCCATTCGGCAACGCCCCATCCGACGAACGAAAATATTAGAATTCCCATTAAAACCTTAGCCAACGGTTTATCGGCCGCATTACGTAAATATTCTAGCATTTTTTCACCTTTTGCGCTAACATAGCAAAATGTAACCAAGAAAATCAATGGAAAAAAGGAAGAAAAATGAAAATTATTGCAGGAAACTGGAAAATGAACGGGTCGCGTGTGGCTTTGGACGAGATGATTGGCGCAATTATGCCGGTAAAGACCGAAAATCGCGTGATTTTGTGTGTGCCTTTTACTATGGTGCGTGCGGGAACGGACAAGGTTGCCATTGGTGCCCAGGATATTAGCACGCATGAAAAAGGGGCTTATACCGGCGAAGTGTCGGGTGCAATGTTGGCCGAGGCAGGTGCAAAATACGTAATTGTCGGGCACAGTGAACGCCGCATGTATCATGATGAAACAAACGACATCGTTCGACAAAAGGCGCAAATGGCGTTGGAAAACGGCCTGACCCCGATTATCTGTGTCGGCGAAACGATGGAGGAAAAGCGCGCCGGCAAGACCTTTGATATTATAGAGGCGGGCGTAAAAGAGTCCGTGCCAGAAGATGCGCATGATGATATTATTATTGCGTATGAACCGCGCTGGGCCATTGGGGCGGGCATAACCCCGACTGCACAGGAAATCGCCGATGCGCACAAGGTGATTGCGGATACTTTGTCATATATGGGGCTTGGCGGAACGCCGATTTTGTATGGCGCAAGTGTGAATGGTGGAAATGTTGCCGATATTGTCGCAATAAGGAATGTTGATGGGGTGCTGGTTGGGGGCGCGTCCTTGAAACCGCAAGAATTTGTCACTATAATAGAAAATGCAAAGTAACCAGATAAGAGAAAATATTATGGAAGACAAAAAAGAAGTAAAGGTCGAAACCGTGTCGGTAAAGGATGCGGCGGGCCCCCAGAAACCAGCGGAAAAAACCGAAAAGAAAGAAGAAACCGCAGAATTCACCGCGCAAATTGCGGAACTGAACGATAAATACCTGCGCACGGCGGCGGAGTTGGAAAATACTCGTCGTCGTGCCGCCATTGATGCCGAGGCACGCGCGCGGTCGCGGGCGATGTCGGTTGCGGAAAAAATCTTGCCGGTTATGGACGCCGTTCAGGCGGCACTTAAACATTCGCCCGATGATGCGGGAATTCAATCTATGGCGCGGGCGATGGAGTCTGCGTTTGAACAGATTGGAATTACAAAGATACCGGCGGTCGGGGAAGTGTTGAATCCCGCGCTGCACAATGCAATTCAGGTTGTGGCGGCGGCGGACGGCGCAAAGCCAAATACAATTGTCGAAGAAATGCAGCCTGGATATATGTTCGGCGATAATGTGTTGCGGACCGCGATGGTGGTCGTTGCAAAATAATTGGCGCCCGCGTTTGCGAACCGCGTTTTTGTATGATATAATCAGAAAAAATAAGAAAAGGTGTGTGTTATGTCTTTGATACCTATGGTAATAGAAGAATCCCCACGTGGCGAACGGTCTTTTGATATCTATTCGCGATTGCTGCGGGATAGGATTGTTATGATAAATGGTGACATAGAATTGCAAATGGCTAATACGGTTGTGGCACAGTTGCTGTTCTTGGAATCGGAAAATCCAAATGCAGATATTTCACTTTATATCAATAGTCCTGGGGGAATTATATCCGCCGGATGGGCGATTATGGATACAATGCAATACATCAAATCGCCGGTCACAACGATTGGTATGGGATTGGTTGCATCTATGGCATCGGTGATTTTGGCTGCGGGTGAAAAGGGTAAAAGATTTGCTTTGCCGAATACAGAGATTATGATTCATCAACCGCTTGGTGGCTTGCAGGGGCAGGCGACCGATATGGAAATCGGTATGCGTAAGATGCAAAAGGTCAAAGAAACGATTACCAAGCAAATGTCCGAATTTACCGGTCGTAAGGTCAAGGAATTACATGATGCAATGGAACGTGATAATTGGATGACCGCAGATCAGGCAAAAGATTTTGGAATAATTGACGGTATTTTGACAAGGAAAAAATAGGGCGGAATATGACGGACGAAAAAAAGACAACGGAAAAAAAACAGCAGTTTTGTAGTTTCTGTGGCAAGGCGGTTTATGAAGTAAAAAAATTGGTCAGTGGTCGTAATGTCTGCATTTGCGACGAGTGTATCGCGCTGTGCAATGATATTATGGCGGACGATATGCGGACCGAGGTTGCGCGCGACGCCGCAAAATTGCCAACGCCGTCACAAATCTATGATTTCCTTAATGAATATATCATCGGCCAAGATACGGCGAAACGGACACTGGCGGTCGCGGTGTATAATCATTACAAGCGGCATAATGTTACGCTTTCGTCAAATGTCGAAATACAAAAATCTAATGTTTTGTTGATTGGGCCGACGGGAACTGGAAAAACGCTGTTTGCGCAAACTTTGGCGCGGATTTTGGATGTGCCTTTCGCGATTGCTGATGCAACGACACTGACCGAGGCCGGATATGTTGGCGACGATGTGGAAAGTGTTCTAACACAATTATTGCACAATGCGAATTTTGATGTTGAAAAGGCGCAACGTGGAATCGTCTATATCGATGAAATTGATAAAATTGCGCGGAAATCTGAAAATCCGTCACTGACGCGTGATGTGTCGGGCGAAGGCGTGCAACAGGCGTTGTTGAAACTGGTCGAAGGAACGATTGCCAATGTTTCTGCGGGTGGCGCGGGGCGCAAGCATCCGGGCGAAGCAACCGTTCGTTTGGATACAAGCAAGATTTTGTTTATCTGTGGCGGGGCGTTCGATGGTTTGAATAAAGTCATTGCAAATCGCAAGTGCGAACGCGCGGGGATTGGATTTGGTGCGGATGTTTCGTCAAAGAAAGAACGCGATGCGAAAAATTATTTGTCTGATGTGCAGCCTGAAGATTTGGTAAAGTTTGGAATTATTCCGGAACTGGTCGGGCGGTTGCCGGTTATTGCAACACTTTCGGAATTGGATGAAAATGCGTTGGTGCAAATCCTTACCGAACCGAAAAATGCGATTGTAAAGCAATATACTGCGATGCTTGCCATGGATGATGTGAAATTGACGATAAAGGATGACGGTTTGCGCGAAATTGCAAAACTGGCGCTTGCGCGGAAAACTGGCGCGCGCGGGCTGCGTAGTATTTTGGAAAAGATTTTGTTGGAACCAATGTTCTATGCGCCGGATAAAAAAGATTTGGCGGAAATTATCATTGATAAAGACGTGGTGGTCGGCAAAAAAGCCCCGATTGAAATTATGCGTACTGCCAAAAAGGCCGCATAAAGTCGGCGATAGTTTTTGAAAAAAATTTCAATGATTACTGATTTTGTTGATCGCCCGTTGCCGCGCGTTTACGTTCAACGAATGTAATGCGACCCTTGGCCAAGTCATACGGTGTCATTTCAACGCGAACCCGTTCGCCCACGTTGACCCAGATGCGCGCCTTGCGCATTTTGCCACAAACAGTTGCCAAAATTTCATGGTCGTTATCAAGACGCACACGAAACATTGTGTTCGGTAATTTTTCGGTAACGGTTCCTTCGAAAACGACGACATCATCTTTTGCCATATATTTATCCCTTTGATAAAACGGTATCAATTTTATGCCACGGTATTTGAAAAATCAAGAATTTTTTATTTGCGAATGGGCCGATGTTCTGATAAAATTGTATGTGAATATTGTAGGAAGGAAAAAATATGAACATCAAAATACTATCCGTTATTTTGGCGGTTTTGCCGTGCGTTGGTTTTGCCGCAACAGCGCGTAATAATTCGGCAGATGGTGCAGGGCGGTTTGGAATTCGTGCGCCGTCGCTTTCCATTGGGCCGGCGGTAAAGTCCAAGAATATAAATGTTCAAAAGAGTAATACCAGTTCGAATGTGGCGACAACAAATACGACTAATGTTACGTCAGAAGCGGTGGTTGAATCTGAACCAGTTGCGAGTGAATCGGCAGAGGCGATAGTCAGTGCAAATGTTGGCCCAGATGAATGTCGTGCGGCGTATCGTGAGTGTATGGATGATTTTTGCTTGCTGGACGAATCCGAAGGTGGGCGGTGTTCTTGTTCCGATAACATAAAGCAATCGAAAAGTTTGATTCAGGAAATTCAGGAAATCGAACTTGCCGCGGAAAAGCAATTTACCGAAGGGGTCGAACGCGAACGCCTGGGGGCCAAGGCAAAGTTTGTAAAATTTGGTGAAAGTGAACAAGCACAAAAATCTTCGCGGCGGACCGGAATTGATTTAGTTGCGTGGATAAACGGCGGTTCTTCGGCGGCAAGTTTGGATGCGGACGAAGATATTGGCGACAACCTTTATGACATGGCGGCGGATTCTTGCAGTTTCATTTTGGATATGTGTGAAAAGCCGCGCGCAGAGATGGAGGAAAAACTTTATCAACGCGAAGTTATCAAAGATTGTAAGAATTTTAGCACTTATTTGGCGGAACAAAAACGTGCGGCGGAATCAAACCGGCGGACGGCGGACGCGGCGGTGCGGTCGGCAACGTTGGATATGTTGACCACTACAAACAAATATAATCGTGGCGAATGTTTGTTGGCGTATCGTGCGTGCATTGCGGACAAGGGTGGTTGCGGTGTGCAATTTGAAAACTGTTTGGATGCAAAATTACTGGAACGTCGCGCGAACGCATGTGAAAATGTTTTAGACCAATGTATGGCTGTGAAAACTTTCGTCTTGGACGATTGGAAGGACGAAGCAAAAATGATTCTTGCCGATGCGGCGGTTTACAGTGATAAAAATATGCGTCTGACGTGCAATGCGAAGATTCGTGCGTGCTTGGAAGATGGTTGTTCAATCAATACGGATTCCGGGTGTTTGACCAATGTGAATGTTGCGGCGGGCGTGTGTCCGATTATAGATGAATGTAATGAAAAAATTCCGGGAATTAAACAGGCGTGGAACGATAAACTTGCGGAATTGCGGACTGATTTTTGCCAAAATGATGTTGATACGTGTCTGCGCAATAAATGTGGTGAGAATTTCACAGGGCCACAATGCGTTGGTAAAAGTTCCGCGGAAATTGTTGAACTGTGTCCAAAGAAAATGTTTAACTCTTGCAAGAACGAAAAGTTTTACGACGTTATCGTAAGTTCTGTTTTGTTGCAGATGAACTATCAAATGGTGCAGGGTTGTATCAATTACTATGA
>JAGCDW010000034.1 GCA_017650945.1 Alphaproteobacteria bacterium
AAGTAAAGTACCCGATGCATTGCCTATCGTAAACACACCAAATGCAGTATCATTATCCAAGATACCAATATGGCCACTTGTAAGCCCGTTAAATGTACTGTTTGTGGTAACCATTCCGAGAACCTGAAATCCATCGTTTAAGTCTGGGTCAATATTCGGAACATCTATGAACGCCGGGGTAATTGTATCCTGCTTGGTTGCTACAAACCCGGCGGTGGCAAGTTTATTTGCATCGGTTGATGCATTATATGCGTTCGCGGTATCATATATTGCAACTTCGCCACCAACCTTGCCTTCGCCGGCCGGGTCACCGTTTGCATGTGGCAAATATGTCGCAACATATGTGGGCGTTCCTGTCGGCGTGCCAGCAGATACCATACCACTAACCGCACTCACGGTCGGCAACCATGAACCATTAGTCAGTTGGCTGTTATTATCATACGTTGGGGCGGTGGCAATTCCACGCTCACCCGTTACCCCAAGTGTATTTGTTGTTACAACCGAACCATCGGCGGTCGGATTGGTTGATTGGTCATAAACATATGTACTGGTTGTTGCGGGGATTTTCGATTGTTTTTGCCCCTCCAGTTTTCCAATCGCGGTTGTAATGCTGTCCGCTTCCGTTAATGCCGCCGTACTTGTTGTATCAAGTCCCGTTAACGTTGTGCCTTGGATAATTTGTTTCAAATAGTCCGCGCGAACCGTGTGCAATGTAGTACCATCGGTGCCGGTAATTCCATCCGAAACAGATATTGCACTATATTTCGTATCCGCATCATAACCGCGCCCCATAAAAACCCAATTTGTTCCGTCATATACAAATGTCGACGGATAATTTGCATTCCAAACCACAGATTGTTCCGAACCCGTAACGGCATCACCATTGTAAATTATTGGAATTGCAAGGGCATTGTCCCGTCCATCGGCGTTTAATGTCAGAGTCATTTGTGATGGACGAGACGCCCCAAAAGGTTGTATAGCCCCCGAAGTTGCCGACGGCTTTACCGTAATAATTTGTCCCGCCGCAAGGGTTGTTATACTTGGGATTGAAACGGTTTTTTCCCAACTAATTGCCGCACCGCCACCCGCCGGGTCATAAAAATAACTAGCACTATTGGAAAGGGGTGCACCGTTGATTGTATGGGACGCAAGGTTTGAAATATCAGTGGCCCAATCATGACCATTACCCGCAAAAACCCAGTCCCTGCCATCATAAACCCACGTTGACGGGTACCCAGTATTCCATACGATTGGTGCCATTTCCGCGGTAACCGGCGCGCCATTATACATCATTCTTTTGGCACCAAAATTATTAAGATTCAGTGTAGAATTCGCCACACTTGATGTCTCAGCAGGTCTAACAACAATGATTAGGCCATCAACAAGAGCGTCTATACTGGGGATACTAACGGTTTTTTCTGGATCTGTTCCACGATCAGAAGACACACCATAAAACGTCGAATTTTCATTACGAATAGACGCACCATTAACCATGTTATGACCATAATTCGGAATAGCACTTATTTGCCCTTGGAGTTTACCAATACCGGTTAATACATCATCCGATGCAGACACAAGTGTGTTACTTGTCGTAAGACCCGTCAATTTTGTCCCTTGAACAATGCCTTTTATATTTGCCGCCGACAATGTACGTGGAGTGGTGTCCGTTGCGGTAATACCCTCTTGGACGCCCATCACATCATACATCGCACCCACAAAATTCCAATGCGTTCCATCAAACACAAATACAGATGGATGATAGCCATTCCAAACAACCGACGCAGTCGCATTCGTTACCGATGCGCCATTGTAAAGAATTTCGGCCGCAGTTTCACTGTTTAACTGTAACGTCAATCCATTTGAAATCGTTCCAGTATGGGTATTTTCCGGTTGAACAACAATAACCAAGCCAGTACCAGAACCATCTGTGATAGAATCAATCTCTACAACCTTGGCCGCAGTGTTTCCAGAAGTTTCGGACACACCATAAAAGTAAGAATCCTGATTTCCAAGTTCCGCACCGTTTATCGTATGTTCCGACAAATCATTTGAATTTATCAAAGAATCAACGTATGCCTTGGATGTAAGCGTGCTAAAATCATCCTCGTCAACAACCGCGCGCACGTTCGTGCCACAAAACATGGTACCCAAAATGATTGCACATACAACGACCCTCGACGTTAAAAATTTCATATTTTTGTTCCCTTCCTTTCGCACCGGAAGCCCCGGTTTCTGTGCGTTTGCGAACAAACACAATCATTGCTTAGTATTAGGCTACTAAATTTCACCGAATCGGGTCAAGGGCTTTTTTTCAATTTTTTGAAATATTTTTTTGCATGTTATTTTTACATATTTTTTTACTTGCATTGATTATTGAAATTTTTCTACAATCAAAAAAAACTATGGAGGGGTAAACCTTGCAACACCGCATAGAACCGCCTGTTTTGCTGTCTCGACTTGTTGTCTTTGTGTTCGCCGGAATGGCGGTGGTGCTGTTTGTTTTGTTTATGACGTTGGGAAAAATGTTTCCGTTAAATCGGCCGGAAATTTTCTTTATAACAACCAAGCCAATAAATTCGTCTAGTATTCAAATTACTGAGTTGCCGGCGAATGATGAAAATGTCGAAGAATATAAAAAGGCATTTGTTATGGAATATGTGCGCGCCCGCAATGAAGTGGAACGCAATATAACTGTTATGCGGCGCAAATGGGTGGGCGAAGACAGCGTTGTTGCAATGTGGTCTATGCCTGAGGTTTACGCCGCATTCAAAAAGACCGATATGTATAACGCAATTGAATCTGACTATCCGGATTTTGTGTTCAATTGCCCTGTAACTTTTACAAATGAACCATTAATGTTAAAGGAAGACACATATACCATAATGATGCGGTATCATTGTGAATCGAACAGTGGGCCGACGGACAGGCGGGACTATAAGATTCGCGTGGTCTTGGCCAAGGATAATGACACTATTATCGATTGGATTGAACGGCTGAACAATCCGTTGGGTTTAAAAGTAAAGGAATATACGGTGTTAAACGGAAATGACCCGTTGAACTGGATATCAAAATAAAATATGCAAAAGAAAAAGGAAGGGAAAAATGAAAACACTTTGGATTTTTAGATTTGCAATTTGCGCAGTTGTTGTCGCATCTGGTGCGTGGGCGGCGCCGTTGGACGGAAACTGGGGTATTCAGGCGGCGTGGGACAATCCAAACGCAAATATGGCGAGTGGCAGTTTGAAACCTGGATACGCACAACTTGCGTGGGAACCTGGGACTGTGTTGCCGGTAAAGTTGCGCAACGGTATGGTAACTATGGTGAATTTGCCACGTGGTGAACAGATTGAAAACGCAATGGTCGGAAATGATGGATTGTTTGACTTTACCGGAAACCAAGGAGACAGGACAATTTACATTACACCGGCTTCGGACAATATGGGGTCGGACACGAATTTAATCGTAACAGGAAAGTCGGGAAATGTTTATACTTTCTATCTGCGCAGTGAACCATCGAATGCGTCAGAAATTACTTATTCCCAGGTTGATGTTGTTTTGGACGGCAATGCACGTTTGCCCGCTGCGGGCGCGGCGGCGGCCCCAAGTGGTGGTGCGATGAATTCTATTTTCAAAAATACAAATACGAAGAGTAGCAGTATTGGTGTTGACGGTGAAGATTACGATTGGATTAAGACGATGAAAATTGACCCGTCTGAATTCCGTTTCGATTTGGATATCTTTGTGCCGAATCCGGACGACTATGTGATTGCGCCGGAACGCGTGTGGCGCGACCGTGTGTTCACGTATATTGACTTTGGGGACAAGGTTATTTCGATGACGCAACGGCCCGTGGTGTCGCTGTTGGTTGAAGGTGGTGAATCGCCGGTTGGATTCCGCACCGATGGTCAAGACGGGCGGCTCTTGATTGTAGAGGCCGTGGGTGATATGGTTCTGCGCAGTGGGCAACGCATTGTGTGTATTAAAAAGCGCGCAAAGCCGTTCTTGATTGCTGATACCGCAAGTGTGATGGCATTGGCAGAGGCAAATGTTGCACAAAGTATGATGTCTGGAAATTCGCTGAATAATATGGTGTATTCTGCCGATATGACCGCGATAAATGCCGGATACGGCAACCTTACTGCAAGTCCAACGTATATTGGCAATGTTCCGAATTCGGCTGTGTTGCCAGCGATGCAGGGTGTGCAAACTATGCCGATGAATACGGGTACGATGATGTATGGCACATATGATACGCCAATTATGGGTACTGGCACGCGGGGTATAAGTATGATGCCGACAGAGCGTGTAACTGCGGGGTCTTATTTGCCGAATTCTAATATACCGCTGATTACAAGTAATCAAAGTGGTGTCGCCGTAGAATTACGTTCTGACACCAGTGTCAAGGCATTGGATGAATACTGGGCCAGTTTGGTTGCGCGGTTCAGTGGCAATGACGGCAAAGGGTTACTCAACAAGTATAAAGACAGTGTGTTCTATGCCGTTGATGAAGAAGGCGTTGGTGAACTGGGGGCAACATCTTCGGCGGCGCGTTTGTACAGGTTGCGCATTGGGCCGATGCCGGATATTGATACCGCACAACAATTATGCGACCAATTGTTAAAGTTCAGTGGTTCAAGTTGTCAGGTTGTGCGCATACAGTAATTTATCTCTAAAGGGAATTGGTAATGAGTATGGAAAATGATTCTTCGCCGCGTTGGTTGCAATGGATTCTTTTGATTGTGGCGATTGTTGTCGTTATCGCGTTGTTTATATTGCTTACGCGGGGCAAGGAAAAAAAGAAAGTTTCAATTGTTGATTCGCCGGTGGTGATGACACCTGAACTGATTGTGTCGCCGAATGAGCCGATTGACTGGGTTGATACAAATGTCGGAGAATCGCGCGAAATTGAATATACTGTGTCGGCAAATACTCGTGTTCAGGTTACAGGTGTTAATATTGTCGTTGATGGTGATACGACTGATGCGGCGGGAATTTCAGCAACCGAAACATGCACAAATGAAAATACAATTATCGATGTCGATATGCCTTGCAAGATACGCTTGAAGTATCAGCCTGAACATCCAATCACTATCACCAGTGTTGATATTGCGATTAAATGGACGGACTTTGCCACGGGTGTGGAACGGGACGAACCGAACGCGATTACGCTTGTTATCGGCGCGCGTGAACCGATAAAGATGCAACCTGCGCCGGAACCTGAACCCGAACCTGACCCGATTTTTGATCCACAACCAACGTATGACTTTGAACAGGATGTGGACGATATTTCGCCAGAATTTGACTTTAACGATGCGCAAATGCCTACATATGATTGGCCGGAACCTGCGCCCGTTGCGGCGCCTGCGCGGCCGGTAATTGGCGCGGGTTGTTCGGAATTTTCTTTCCCGGGATACAATATATCTGGCGTGCACAGTGGTTGGATAAAACCGTCTGGGGGTGCGTATTATTATCATCCATTTTCCGATACGAATTGTGAAACGCCGACAGGAATTTATAATCCGGATACGGGGTATATCATGGATATTTCAAATCCTGCGCGCCGCATTGGGTCGGATGCAGAACATATTCGACTAAGTATTACCGAACAATTGCCTAACCTGGGCGCGCGCACGGTAAAGAATCGTGGAAATCGCGCACGACAATTGAGTGATGCGGAACTGAGTACATTGGTTGCGCAACGGCAATCTGGTGGCAAGGGCGGAATGGCACGGGTAAATTTGACACCGAATAAAGTAAAGGAACAAATGTATTTGGGGTCGGGTGAAAAAGGTGGTGTATTTTCATCTATGCCGTATGATAGGACGTTTGTATTGCGTCAATATAAACCAATTCCGGCAACGATTGTGTCGGATATTCAGGCGGATGAAAAACTATTAAAGGGTGGATTGCCGGTGCGTGCAACGGTCGACAGGAATGTTTATTCCGATAATGGTCGCACGGTTATTATTCCAACTGGAACGATGATGCTGGGGTATGTGACGGGTGATTTGCCGGGACCATACAAAGCCGTTGGGCGTATGGAAATACAATGGTATCAATTTATTCGCCCCGATGGTGTAGAATTTAATTTTACAGATAAAGATAGCCGACCGTTTTCAGCGGATACCCAGGGTCGCAAGGGTGTCCCCGGACATGGCAGTACGGATTATTTGCAACAATTTATTATGCCGATGCTGACCGCTATTGTGCCGGCGGCGGTGAATTTGATTGCGCCAATATCTGATGCATTTGTGAATCAGATTGATTTGGATAATAATACCGTTGTGCAAAGTGGAACGGTGCGTTCATCCGAACTGGCCAAAAATGAAATTATTACCGCGTGGAATAATGTTGCGACAAAATTGTTGGTTGATGTTATGAACAATACAACACCACCTTTTTCAATTGCCGCGGGCACACGTATTACCGTATTTTCACCGGTTGATCTATTTGTGACATGTGGGGACCAGCCAGGAAAAGCGTGTGCGATTCGCCCTTATAAAACGGGTGAAAATGATGGTCCGAAAGAGGCGCGTGCAGATTGGAGAAGTGACGCGGATACTGGTATAACAACGAAAAATCAGGATATGGAAGAACTTATTGGCCAGGTTCGTTCCATGATGCAGGCTTCATTACAGGAAAGATGTTGCACCGCCCCAACAGGACAAAAAGCATCTGTGCCTGTAAGCAATTGGAATGATGTGGAGATTTGTAGAAATTATAGTTTTGCGACGCTTGATTTCTATTGTCGTTCATTTGGGACATATACCGCAATCAATAATGCACGGCAAGAAGCGGTGTTCCAAAATCAACAGCAGAACGCTGTACAGAAAACGGATTACTCGACGGGTGCAAATACTGTTGAATATAATACTCAGGTTTTAGGACTTGAATATAATTCAGATGGCACTATAAAGAATCCGTTCAAGAAAGAAACACCCGCGCCGGCGCAACAACAAAACACGTCTGTTATCACGTGTGAAGGTGGCGCGAATCCAGATAGCAATGGATGCTGCCCGGGCGAAACGTACACTGATATGGGTGACCAAGGGTTTAATTGCTGTCCGAATACGGGTGGTGATTGTTTCCCGCCGATTGTGTTCTGATGCAATGGGAACAATAAAATAACTGAACCGCCGTATGGCGGTTTTTTTAACCAAAGGATTTTAATATGACATAGCAAAAAAATTCATCATGCCATAAGTGAGAGAGGCGATGCGTATGCATCGCCTTTTTATCAAAAAACAAAGAGTTATCGATTCGCAGGATATTTTTCATAACCACTGAACGAATCGCTAATTCACACTTTGTTTCAATTTATGGTTGTAGTTATTCACACAACTCACGCGAGTATTTATATATATAAAGGAATTAGAAAAAAAGGAGAAATTATCATGAATCAATCACAAATGACCCCAAACCAGGAAAAATTTCAAAGCGCAGAACAATTATGGTTTTGGTTTTTATATTCGAAATCTGTGCGTAACGACATCGGACAATATCGCGGAAATGCCGCAACACGACGAGTATGCGAATTGGTCGATGTGGAAACGATGATTACAAAACTTTATTTATCTGGGAAACTGAACGCGGAACAATTGTCGGTCATCAAAGAATATGGCGATCGGCGGCGTGCACCACATCAATATATATGGCGCGAAAATCACGCCGCCGCCGTGTGGGATTCTGCGATGCGCGTTATCGACACGTGCGCGCGTGCCAAAGGTTGGATTGAATAAACGAAAAGGATTTTAATATGGTTATTATTGGGTTTGCGAAAAAATCTTCAAAAGTTTTACCAAATATATTTTGTAAGAATTTTCGGCACTGCGCGGTCATCATACGCAAGGGTGCGGAATTTACACTCTATCAATTCGTATCGCATGGGCATGTTGAAAAAATTATTCTTCGGGCGCGGGATATAAAGATGCTGCAACAACACGATTGGTGTTTTGTTTATGTGCCGTGCGATTTGCCACGAAATTTTCCGCGAAAAAATTGGACTTGTGTCAATATGGCAAAGAACGCAATTAAAATGCGCGCCCCGTTTATACAAACGCCTGATGCACTGTATCGCGCAATCGCGGAATGAAAAAGCCCGTCATAACGACGGGCTTTTTCTTATTTTGCGTTTAATTGATGGTTTATGCTTGTTTTGTTAACCTTTCTAACTCAGCACGTTTGGCGGCCAATTGTTGTTCAAGTGCATGTATTTCTGCCTGCAGTTTTTGTGTTGCATCGTCAAAATCTTTCACGGTTGCCTTGGAAGTATTTGCTTGCTCCGGTGTTGATAAATAGGGCAGAAATTGTTTTACTAGTGATTCACCAATTTGCGCATCTAAGTTATTTCTAAATATATAATATTCAGCATCACGTGTCCATTTTAACCAACCACCACCAATATCGCGTGTGAAATTATTCAATATATTTATTTCAAACCATTGTTTTAGTGTTTGTTTAAATTCTTCTTCGTTCTGTATCTTAACATCACCTGGAAGAAAAAGCGTTATCGCGGCATAATTGGAACCAGGGCGACTACTGACCGCCTCAAACACACCAGTACGAACAAAAGTATATGCCAAATGCCCACTGGGTAAAATTTCTTTTATAAATTTTGCACCAGGTTTAGAAGGTGATTCTACATACTTGCTATTGCCACGATGAAAATCTGCATAGCTACGAAACTCCGCTGGGTCAGTGTTTGTAGCATTCGATTGTTGCCCCGCTGGACAACCGTGTATAATTGCATTAAATTTTATCGACATTATGTACCCTTTTCTTACTTCGTGTTCAATCGGCGTTTGATGATGTATGTTTGGACTATGCCGAATATGTTCGATACCGTCCAATACAGAACAAGGCCCGCCGGCATCCATGCGAACATTATCGTAAAGATTATCGGCAACCATTTCATCATGCGACCCGTTTGTGCCATCGCATCATTACCGTCGGTGCTTTTATTGCGCCCGGTTTGCAAGTATTGTTGCAACCACATTGTTGCGCCCATAAGTATCGGCAAGATAAAGTACGGGTCCATCGCCGCTAAATCTTTTATCCACAAAAAGTGCGCGTTCCGCATATTCACCGAAACAAGCAGTGCCTTGTAAAGTGCAAAGAAAATCGGAATCTGAATCAGCATCGGCAAGCACCCCGACATCGGCGAAGTTTTATGCGTACGATATAAATTCATCATCTCCATTTGCAGGCGGACTTTGTCGTTCGCGTAAAGTTTTTGTATGCGTTTTAATTCCGGCTGCATCTGTTGCATCTTTATCGACGACACATATGACTTGCGCGTAAGCGGCCACATCAGCAACCGCAATAATATCGTCAGCAAGATTATCGCAACGCCGTAATTCATCACGAATGAATTCAAAATGTTCAATGCCCAAAGCAGTGGCCGCGCAAAGAACCAGAACCAACCGTAATCTATGGTTTTACCAATTCCAGGAATCGTTGTTTCCGCAGTATCCAAAACGCGCTGTTCGCGCGGGCCGGCAAAAACAGTTGTTGTGAAAACGCCGGTATCATTTGGCTTTACAACAATAGGCGCCGCAGTGGAATCTGCAACATATTTGTCCGCCACCGACTTTACACGCATTGTTTGGTCGGGCGATTTTATGTTAGCAATTGTTTGCCAGTATTGGTCTGCAAATCCAACGAAGCCGTTTGTTGTCGAATAGACATAAGATTTTTTGGCCATTTTTCCCCAATCGACATAACGCACGCGCGAATTCGTATTCGTTACCGCGCCCGTTGCAACACCCGCCGAAGATTGCGAAGGCCCGCGCACAATGCGCGCATACGGCGCGAAAGAAATATCGCGCACGGTATTATTTTCGACACTGTCGGTAATGGTAACCAAGTATCCATCAACGCTGATGTCACGCGTGAACACAACACCATCGGAATTGCGCCATGTCATTTTGTTGTCCGCGGTATCTTGCCACACAGTATTCACATCGGGTGCGGTTGTGCCGGTTGCGTTCAGGCCGACCTCTAAGAAATCGTTTTCCGCGCCCAGTAATTTTACGTGTTCTGATTTTTCGCCCGATGTCGCCGCATAATCCAAGAGTGCGACATTTGAAATACGCAGGCCGCGCAAATCTGCGCCAATTTTATCCGAAGAAATTTCGCGCGCCGGCGTATCGGCGGTGGTTGCCGAAATAATTGCAACATCTGCATCGGTCGGTGCGGGTGCATTCTTTGGCGCAGTCCACATACTAATCAGCCACCATGAACCAATGAACAAAATGAACCACCACAAAAAAGACCCAAGTTTAGATTTTGGTTTTGCGATCGTATTACGGCTTGCGTTCCATGCCGCAAACCC
>JAGCDW010000035.1 GCA_017650945.1 Alphaproteobacteria bacterium
CCGCAGATAAAATCTTGAACTTTTGAACCATCGTGCTATGATTATACCAGAAAAAAGAAAAACAATAAAGCATGGAAACAAAATTTATATGAAAAATATTCCGCGCATTTTTATCGACCATGAAATCAAAACAGGCGACACATTTCCGGCGGATAAATCTGTGGCACATTATCTTTCGCACGTTATGCGCACCAACAAGTGCATTGTCTTTGGTGCGGGGCGCGAATTTAATGCGGAACTGAACGCGGACGGAAAAAGTATTACCGTTGGTGCGGATACGGGACGCGGGGATGTCGTGTCAGACATTACGCTTTATTTTGCGCCGATAAAGCGCACCGATGATTTGATTGCGATGGCAACGCAAATGGGGATAAAGAGGTTTGTGCCGGTGATAACTGAACGCACGGTGAATCATCATGTGAATTGGGCGCGTATGCAAAAGATTGCGATTGAATCCGCCGAACAGTCGAATTGCAACAGTGTTCCTGAAATCGCCACGCCGATAAAGTTCGATGAATTAAACCTTTCATCGCTTTGTTTTGCGGACGAACGTTTTGCGTATGATGATAAAGCGCACAAAAAAATTCCGACAAACACGAATGCAATACTCGTTGGCCCCGAAGGTGGTTTTTCCGATTCTGAATTTGCGGCACTGGACGGCGCGGGCGCAGTGCCGGTATCACTTGGGAAAACAATTTTACGCGCCGAAGTCGCCGCGGTCATAGCCATAGAGAAAATACGAAAATGAAAATACGAATTGCAAAATTTATCGCCGACAGCGGTATAACTTCGCGCCGTGGTGCAGAGCAAATGATTGCCGATGGCAAAGTTTTTGTGAACGGCGCGATTGCTACAACGCCGGTAATGTTTGTTGATGATTCCGATGAAATTATTGTAAATGGCAAGAAAGTTGAACCGCGCACAGATACCGAACTTTACGCGTTTCATAAACCGATTGGAACAATGACAACAACGCACGATCCGCGTGGCCGCAATACAATCTATGATATCTTGCCACGCGAATATCGGAATTTGCGTTATGTTGGGCGGCTTGATTTCAAGACGACCGGGTTATTACTTATGACGAACGATGGATTACTTGCGCGGAAATTGACCGCACCAAGTGCAAACATTCCGCGTGTCTATATCGCCGATGTCGATGGAAATAATATGTCGCGACTTGACAAGGCGCGGCGGGGCGTTACGATTGATGGTATTCATTATCGCCCGATGAAAATTGAAATCACTCGCGACAAAAAATTGCGCGTCACAATTACCGAAGGTAAAAAGAATGAAATCCGCATCGTATTAAAACATTGTGGTCTGCCTGTGCGGACTTTGCATCGTGTTGAATATGGCCCGATAAAGTTAAAAAATATTCCGACCGGAAAAATTGTAAGGTTGGATGAAAAAACTGTTGACGACTTTATTAAAACTTATCTATAATCGAAACATAAGGAAGGGAGAATTTACATGAAAAAGAAAACCACAAAACCCACAAAAGCCAAATCAGCCGCAACACGCAGCGTAAATGTAAAAACACCGCATCGTTCGAACGGCACGTCATCTTGGTCAATGTCGATTTATGTTTATTGGTTTATAATCTTGTTCTTTATTGCGGCAACATTTTTCATCTTGGGGCGCAGTCAGTTCACATCTGAATCGCGTGGTGGATTGAAAAACGGCATTGCCGAGGAAGTTTTATTGCGTGCAAATGATTATTATAACCAAGGTAAAGAGGAAATCTTGGCGGGTAACTTGGACGGCGCAATTGCAGATTTGACTTCGGCGATAACAACGGATGGCAATATGGTGTCTGCGTACATTTTGCGTGGCGAAGCGTATATGCAGGCTGGTGATTATCGCGCGGCATTAAACGATTTTAATTCGGCGATTGAATTAGATTCTCAAAATTCTGTGGCGTATTATGACCGTTCTTTGTTGAATACGCGTTTGGAAGATTTTGAATCGGCGATGACGGATATAAACAATGCACTGGCGACATACGCGGCGAATCCGAATGAGTTTTTGCAAATGCGTGATTTGTATGCGAAACGTGGCCAGTTAAATCTTTGGCAGAAAAATTGGGAAGGTGCGATTGCAGATTACACAAATTCACTTGCGCGGCCCGAAGGAATTGTAAGTCCGTCTGTATATGCGGAACGCGCCGAAGCGTATACCGCTATGGGAAATTATGCAGATGCGGTCAATGATTACACATCGGCAATTCGTGTGATTTCAGAACAGATTCAAGGCGCAACGACAATCGAACAGAAAGAAGACCTGTCTATGCGCGCGATGAATTATTTTGAAAAATCGGCGGCGTTGAACCTAAGCTTGGGTAATGCGGCGGCGGCGCGGTCTGATTTAGAATCTGCGTATCAAATTGCAACATCGCTAAATGACCCAGAGACAGTCGAAAGATTCCAAGGGTTGTTAGAGGAATTGCAATAATCAACAAAGTTTTTGTCCAAAACAAAAGGGCCACCGATTTCGGTGGCCGTTTAATTACCGTTCTATATTCAGCCAAGGTTGATTAAGATTAAATGTAATCTTTGCATTAAAGAAATTGACCAATTGTTCGGGAACCTGACCTGTTGCTTTGGGATACAATTGCTCGCCCGTGCTTTTTTTAATAACTATGCGGTTTTTGTTTAACAAACGAATTGCGGCGGGGGTAGTATAATCAACGATCGCGGGCAATTTATCCTTTCTAACATCCATATCAAAAAGGCATTTTTCATGTTTGCATTTATCGCAACCATGTTTGTTGACACAAAATACTTGCGATTTTTTAAGTTCACCAAATGTTGGGATTTTTTCGTTCGCTACCCAAAAATTAATGATATGAAGTTTCCTTTGTTCTTTATTTAACGTATCCTTTAAGTCAATCTGGTAAAATGGATTGTTGCTGTCTGTTTCTTTTAAACCATAAAGAAATAAATACCTTTCTGCGTGCACGTGCATCGGCATATTCTTGTCACAATCATCACGTAGTTTCAGGTCTTTTATAAAATCCAACATATCATCCCAAGAATAAACTTTTAATCCACCAACATAGTCAATAGAATCACCATCGATACCAACTGTTGTTATTTTGACATAGAAACCTTCCCTTAAATTATAAGAAAAATCCATTGTGTCCATATCGATACTCCTTTTTTATTCACAAAGGCGAAAGTAGCATAAAAAAGCCAAAAATCAAGACAGTTAACGAAAAAACGCCCCGTGACGACTAAAACGTTGCGCGCAGGCCGACGGCCAAGAACGGATTTTTTCGCGACATACCAACGGACGACCACACATCGACATAACTATTGTATTTATATCGGAAAGACCCAACAACCGTATGGTCTGCATAATCGGGCGCCCATTTGTGCCATATACCTGTTTCTGAAAATAAATACGAAAGCGACAAAGTATAATTCAAAACATCATAACTAAGACCACTGCCGATAACAATTCCGTCCGACACTTCGCCAACCGGGTTTTTATCATACACCGCGCGCCCGGTCAGTGCGAAAACCCAACTGTTGTATTGAATATTAGTACCGATTCCAATTTGCCCGCGCCAATCAGCGGTAACAAGCGGACTGAAAGTATCGGTTTCATATCCATCAGGCGAATCAATAAACGATGCACCCAATGACAACGCGTATTTTGTTTTTGACGATGAATGTTTTATCTTAATCCCGGTGTCCACGTTCATTTTATAATCGCCGGTAATGCCAGCGACCGAAACACCGTATTGTAAATCTGGGTCGTGCGCCGCAACAAGATTCAAACGTAAAGAACTTGACCCCGATGATATTTCGGGATTTGCGATAACCGGCCCATCCGTTCCCATCTTGCGATAAACCAGGGAATCATCGTTCAACCGCAATCCGCCAACATCCGGCAACCCCAGTCCCAATTTATGCGCGACCGAATCCGTAAGTCCAAATTCCACGCGCCCAACACCGCTCCATTGCCAAAAGCCAAATGCTTCATCAAAATATTCATCTTCATTAATTGCGACTTCGTCAATTGCGTATACCGCACCAAAAGTATGTTCTTTGACCCCGTTATAAGTAACCTGACCCCGCACGCGAAAATCGCCAAGGAAATCCGGCTTGTTAAAATCAGGCTCGATAATTCCGGCGGTTCCGTATCCAGTTAGGGCGAAATTAAAATCACCTGCGCGGTAATGCAGCGCGTGCCCACATGTTGGCAAAGTCGCCATCAGCACCGCAAAAATAGATATAGTTTTAGTTTTCATTTGTCTTTTCCGTATCGTTTATGATTGCATCGCGCAGTTTATTATATGCGCGTTCTTCGATTTGCCGCACGCGTTCGCGCGAAATCTTGTATTTTTTCGCCAACACGTCCAGTGTCAACGCCGGTTCACTAAGTCGCCGCGCGCGCAGTATTTCGCGGTCGCGGTCCGGCAATTCGGCCAAGTGTTTTTTAAGCAACGCCCCCCCGCGCCGCATAAATTCAGACCGTTCGACATTTTCGATAATATCGGTCTGCGCGTCCGCCATATTAGACAGCATATCTGCACCGTCCTGTTCAGTATTCCGCGCCGGCGCATTTAACGACAGGTCGCGTGCAACGATTCGCGTAGACATACGCTTGACATCTTCGGCCGGCACACTTAGGTAATTTGCAATCTGTTGCGTTTGGTCATCGGACAGGTTTCCGTCCATAATCCCCAAGGCTCGCTTTGCCCGGGCCAGGTTAAAGAACACGCGCTTTTGATTCGCCGATGTTCCGATTTTCACAATTGACCAGTTATTCAAAATCGTTTCATAAATTTCGGCGCGAATCCAAAACATAGCATATGTGGAAAACCGAAAGCCCCTTTCTGGGTCAAACTTTTGCAGCGCCTGCATCAACCCCATATTGCCACTTGCGACCAATTCTTGGACCGGGATGCCATAGTTCCGAAAATCATACGCGACCGACACGACAAGGCGCAAATGACTGACCAACAATTTTTCTGCGGCATCATTATCTTTGTTTTTCGCCCAACGGGACGCATAGTCATATTCTTCTTCTGCGGACAGAATCGGAAATTGCGCGATTGTGCGGATATAGTTTGCGAACCCAGCATCATCGCCGACCGATGGTGCGACGATGTTAGTTCCGCTTGTTGCCGGCAAAGTATTTTTGATTTGTTTTTTCATTATGAATATAGTATAGCAATAAAATACAAATTATCAAGACGCCAAACCACAGGAGTTTTAAAATGGCAAATATGTTGGAAAGAAATAAAAAAGTCAAAGCCCCCCAGAAAACTATGCAGGAACACGCCGAAGACGCGCTTTACCGCGAAGTTTGGGAAGATGTGAATAACGAAAAAACGCAACAGTTTCTTAAAAAATACGGTCGTTATTTAATTGCGGGCGCGCTTGCCATTATGATTATAGTAACTGGGATTCAGATTGGAATTCGCGCGCACCACGCAGCGCGTATGGCAACGGCAGAAAATTATGAAACAGCACTTGAAAATGCGGACGTGAACGCACTGGTTGGAATATCGCAAAACACAGACGGCGCAATGGCGGACCTCGCACTGTTCCAAGCGTATGTTTTGGACAAAGATGTTGCGAAATTGGAAGAATTGGTTGCAAATGGCCATACGCCAGAGTTCCGTGATTTAGCACGCCTGCACATTGTTTCTTTGCGTGGCGATGAAATGGATGCGAACGCGGTTGCGGAATACCTTGCGCCACTTGATACACCGGATTCGCCGTTCTATTACACCGCGATGCTGACCATTGCGCAAAAGTACGCGGCCGGCGGCGACCATACAAACGCGAATAAATGGATTGAAAAAATAACTGGCGACCCAAATGCGCCGGCGGTGATTCGTGCGGATGCGGAAACATTAAAGTAAATACATATGGGGGGACAGTAAATGAAAAAAGTTGCGATTTTTGTTGTTTGCGCGATTGCGCTTTGCGCGTGCGACAAGCATGACCCGATTTTGCCGGGCGAACGCGTCGGCATTTTCGCAACAGGTAATTTGCGCGTGCTGAATACACCTGTTCCGAACGCGCCGGAAAGTATCGCTGAATACGAATCGGCTGATTGCGCATACACTTTGGATAACCAAAACACAATCTGGGATGGCGAACGCAAAGTTTTCGCCGGTTTCCCGACAAATAATTATGTTACTGGTCAACGTTCCCCTGTGTGCGATGGCGGATTTGTGTATGCAGGGCTGTCCACCGGCGAATTGGTAAAGGTAAACCCAAAGAACCGCCAAATCGCGTGGATTGCAGACGTGTATCGCCAAAGTAATATGATGGGTGGCGCATCGGTCTTGGACATTATCGCCCCGATACAGGTCCGTGGGAAATATGTTTACGCGGGCGGTTTGGGCGGCGCATTTTGTAAGATTTCAAATGCAACTGGAACCGCCGCATGGTGCGCAGACATTGGGGTTGAACACCCGTTCTTGGTTGCGAACGATGTCGCGTATGTTTTGGACACAGATAATTATATAAATGCGATTCGTCTGCGCGATGGTGCGATATATTGGCGCACATTGACGGCAACTCCGGCCGCGCCAAAGTATGAAAATAAAACAATTATAACCGGCACCGAAAGATTCAACGCTGAAACCGGTGAACTGCTACAATAATTCCCTTTTTCTGACGGGGCTGCGCTTGTTTCCTCGTCATCCCGGCGCAGGCCGGGACCCAGGCCGAGCGCAGCGAGGACTTGCGTCGCAGACAACCATTCGTCATC
>JAGCDW010000036.1 GCA_017650945.1 Alphaproteobacteria bacterium
TGCTGCGGGCACGGGCGCGCATGTGTTGGCCATGTCTTTGCCGCGCATAGTTGGCGCGAACGGCGTGGTTGCGACACTGAACCCCAAGATGTCGCCGGCAGAATCCGCCGCGTTAAAGAAAAGCGGAAAAATAATTCAAAAAAACTTTTCACGGATTTGATAAAGTATTCCAGAGAATCGTCACACCGCTGAAGAGCGGTGTCCAGTTTTTGCAAATGCAAAAACTTGCCCCGCGGGGATTCTGAAACAAGTTCAGAATGACAATTTATTTGATGTCTGCGACGCGCAGGTGCTCACATTCGTTCACACTGGATCCCGGCCTTCGCCGGGATGACGCGGATATGGGAATCGTCGCATTATTACGGCGATCTTGTCATAAAATTTCGTAACATCTGTGTGCAGATATCAAAACGCGGAAAACATACCGGTCTTTTGGCAAACATTCATATTTATGCTATGCGGCGCGCGTGGTATAGTTTTGGTATAAGGGGATAAAATGTCAACGAACGATGTCCAATATCAAAAACTAACGCACGGCAACGGTTTTTGCGCAAAGTATAACGGCAACATAATCGGCGAAATAGATATTGTCTATGTCGGCGCAAATCGTTTAATCATTGAATCCACGCAAATCGACAGCGCGTTTGAAAATTCTGATGTGTGCCGGAACCTTGTGCGGTGTGTTGCGGATTTTGCGCGTCACGAACACAGGAAAATTTTATCGCTTTGCCCGCGCGCGCAATCAATCTTTAACAAGTACGCGGAATTCGATGATGTTAGACTCATGAAACTTGCCGCGTAAAGATTTATTCCATATTCAAATTATCAAGGACAAATTTCCAATCGATTAGATATTCAAGAAAATTTTCAATAAATTCTGCGCGCCGATTTTGATAATCCAAATAATACGCATGTTCCCACAAGTCCAAAACAAGCACTGGTTTTAATCCATCGGTAATTGGTGTTTCCGCGTTTTTCGTTGCGATAATTTCGAACTTTTTATCGGGCCGCATAACAACCCAGACCCAGCCAGAACCAAAGACATCGTTCGCAACAGATTTGAATTTTTCTTTGAATTCCGCCGTGCCACCAAACGCATCTGAAATCAAATCTGGAATCAAAGTATTCCCGCGCCCAAGGCAATTGAAAAAGAATTCGTGATTAAAAATCTGCGCCGCGTTATTGAAAATTTTTGTCGCGTTTTTATCGCCGTGTGATTTCATAATAATTTCGCGCAAATCCATATCGGCGTATTCTGTTCCGTCAATAAGTTTATTCAAATTTGCGATGTATGCACCAAGGTGTTTATCGTGATGCGTGCGCACTGTTTCAACGGACATATATGGCACAAGGTCTGTTTCACGAAATGGTAATGGGTATTCGGTAAGGTTGAACATTTTATATCTCCTTTGAATTTTATTTTGCCAAAAATGCGCGAATGCGACCATAGGAAAATTTGTTTGTTTTTCATTAAAAACTTCTTGCGCTGGGCACGCGGATATTTCTATAATCTCTTTGCAAAGTAATAAAAGGAGAAAAAATGAAAAAAGCAACTTTGTTTGGTGCACTTGCAGGTGCGATGTTTATTGGAAACGCAATGGCCGCGGATATCACGATTTACTATTCGCCGACATGCCCACATTGCCACCATGCACGCGAATTTATTTCCCAGAATTTAATTTATGAATATCCGAATTTAAATGTTACAACGGTTAATGTTATGGATGCCGCAAATCGTGATGAATTTATGGCGACACTTAAAAAGTGCGAATACGAATCGGGTGGCGTGCCGGTGATGGTTGTTGGTGAAAAATGCTTCCAAGGTTATGGCGATTCTATGGGCGATTCAATTCGCGCCGCGATAGAGGTTGATATGGACGATGCGGCCAAAACAGTCGCCGCCGAAAATAAAAAGGCAATGGAATCTGATGCGGCCGCTTTCCGCGATGCGCACGCGGATCGCGTGTCTGCAATTGTCGAACGCGTTGTTGAAAAGACCGAAAACACGGATGCAAAAAAAAACTAATTAAATGGAACGCGAACTGGTTCTATTACGGAATCCTTGGGATTTTTGTGGTGGGATTGGTTTTGGTTCTTTGTCGTAAGAAAAAATAAATAACAGGAAAGCACGATGTTTAATTTGACCGGACTTGATTACGCATACATTGGAATACTGCTTGCATCCACAGTATGGGCAACGATACGTGGCGGAATTTATGAAACCATCGCAACGTTGTCTTGGGTGGTCGCGGCAATAACCGCACGGTTCGTGTCACCGATGCTTGATAAATTGCTGCAGGGTTGGTTCGGGTTGCCTGAATCAACCGTGGGCACGTTGGTTGCGTCGTACTTCATCGTGTTCTTCGTTATTTTGCTAATTGCCGGATTCTTTAATCAAAAACTGCGTGATAAAATTCAGGCCAGTGTGATGAGTGTTACAGACCACACGCTGGGCGTAATATTTGGAATCGTTCGTGGCATTGTTGTTATGGGCGTTTTCTATTGGGTCGCGCTTTGGTATTTTTCTGATACGCCACGAGTGCCGGCATGGCTTACCGATGCGCGCACCCGTCCGGTGATGCAGGTTACGGCACTTAAACTGGACGAATGGTTTATCCCGGGTCCGACAAGCAAATTGTTGCTACGGGATATAGAGGGTTCGCGTGAGGCACAAAAGATTTACGACAACCTGATTAATCCGCGTGTGGTTGATGATTCAACTAAGGATGCCGCGCTGGCGAATACGGAAGAAACCGGTTATAAAAATTCCGAACGGGGCGCATTGGAAAATCAATTGCTGCAAATTGAAAATGTAGCAAACGCGGTTGAAAAACGCGAACATGAAAGACAGGAAAATAATTAAACCAAAACGGAATCAATTGATTCCGTTTTTTTATTTTTGATTTTCCTTATTTTTTAGTGTAATATACATGTTGACAAGGCAGTTGCTTTGTTGGGGTGTCAGAACCCGTTTTTATGCTCGGTGTCCGCGGGGACAAAAAATACCTCCAACCAAACGTGGTTGGAGGGCGGTGAATATGTAGAATAAGCCCACTATTTTTCCGAGCATAATAGTTCTGAACCTCCAACCACATGCTTTGTCTTGTGGTTTTTTAAGGCAAAAGGAGAGTTCAATGAAAAAAAAATTAGTACTTATGTGCTCCATTGTGATGTACACAATACAAATTGCACGTGCTGATGATATTATCAATGATTCCAATGAATTATTTAATGCAACAAGGATAGTTTGCTCTGGGCTGGCCGATGAAATTTCAAAAGTTTCAAATATATCAAAAATAAATACTGCGGTAACCGGGGTCGGAACCGTTGCGGCGGGAGGTGCCTTGATCGCCGGGGTTGCAAAGTCAAATGAAGAACGAGAAATTGAAACATTGGTAGATCAAATATGTGCAAAAGGCGGCTGCAATGCTGAAAGTATCAGGTCAATGGATCTTGAACAATTTTATAATGATGTTATTACCCCAATGGCAGAAATCGCGGAATTGCAAAACAAATTAGACCGGTCTAAAAAGTTAGGGAATTGGCGCACGGGTTTAATGGCCGGAACAATTGGGACTAATTTGGCATCTGCAATAATATCCGGGGTGAATGCGAATCAATCTGATTTGATACAACACATAGAGGCGTGCAACAAGGCGATAAAATCTTTGTCGAATATGTCCACTAAATTAAAATCCGTAGATATCAATCCATTTGATAATCCGATAATTCAAAAAATAAATAATGCAAAAACTTGGTGCAACCAAATAAATGTTGATGATGCACAAAAAATAGAAAAGCGTATGAAGGGTGTTATGGGAACTTCCATCGCAGGTGCTGTGATTGGCGGTATAGGTACAGCAACAAGTGCGGCCGCCAATTCCGATAAATATATGGACGCGGGCAAGAGAGTCAATTTAACAGAAACCGAGAAACAAAGTGTAAAAAATCTGAATACCACGGCGAACATAATGTCTGGCGCCAATGTTGGTACAGGACTGGTAGAAACAGGATTGAACATATCACTTATTACGCTTACAAAAAAAATGATACGACAGGCGGAACAATGCGAGGAAGCGCTACAATAAAACAATAGGAGAGAAAAATGAAGAAAGGTTTGATAATTTTGTCCTGTTTACTTTGTGTTCAAAACGCATATTGTGATAACCCACCGTTTAATTTGGAATCTATGAAGGCTGATTACATCGCTGGTAAGATTGATTTGGCAACTGCAATAGCGCTGTGTAAGCAAATTGTCAACTATGCGAAAGTGACCGAAATTGAAGTGTTATTACCATATACCTCAGCCGAAGGGAAAGAAATGTGGCATTCTATAAATAAGGATGATTGCGAACCTTCACCTGATTGGGATTACGATAGAAATTTGAGCTGGGTTTGGAATATCGCCATGTATGCGGCCAGGATTGTGGTAGAAACTGGTGTAAAAGAACATTCACAATGTCATCAATCTTTTATGGAATCACAGGCACGAACAAGGTGCGGTAGATTTGAGATGTCAAACTGGACAAAAATTGGTTATACCATTTCTGGGTTAAATAGCATGAATATAGATTGTTCTAAGACAGATAATAGATGTGTTGTAACCAGGCCAGCTAGCGATAAAAATGGCAAAAATGTATTTTATACCGCTTGTTGTTTGATACCTATTATCAATTGTGAGTCTATAACAAATAATTCCGAACAGATTTTTTCTGGCACAACAGGAGATATTAGTCTTAGATGGAACGGTTTTACGGATAAGGCATTGGTTTTGGATGATTTTGGTTATGATTGTAAGCCAAAAACCGAATAATTATGAAACGCATAATGGTATCATTTTTGTTGCTTATGTCGTCACCTTCTTGGGCGAATGATGCGTGTACCAATCCCGAAGCATATACGATTGATAAGCGTTGCTATGTAACCGAAGAACAAAAGAAACAAAAACCATACAATGCAGTTGCCACACTGGTATTGAACGATGGGCGAACACACTGTTCTGGAACAGTTGTAAAACGACAAGGATTAACAATGGATGATGTGGGATATTTTTTATATACCGCCAAACATTGTGTAGATTTAAACCATGATAATATCACCGATGGTTTGTTAAGAATACGATTGCCCAGCAATCAGGAATTTAATGCGAAACTTGTAAAACAAGGCAATTTAGATTATCAAGACCCCGCAAGCCAAACAGGCGATTGGGCAAAATATAGGTTAGTCACAATTGAACAAAATTCTGTGGACGATGTAAAAGATTCCTTGAATGGTGCATATGTGAAAATAAATGATTCTTTTGCACGCGGTGCAAAAAATGTCCGTATTATTGGTTATGGTAAACTAAAAATAATGAGTGACCAAGAAATACAAGATTTTCAAAACGAATATGCAAATTTTATTGAAAAAACAGGTATCAATGTTAATGACACGCATACAGATGATGGTGGAATTTATGGCAATGGTGTAACAATGTTTGTGTTTAACAACAATCATCGCTTTAACGATAATCTGTTAAAAGTTTCAAAATGTTATCAAGATACAAACACCAGGTTCACAGGATGTCAGGGATGGGGCGGGAATTCTGGTGGCGGCGCATTTGATGATAATGGAAATTTAATGTGGATAGTCACATTAGGGCATTATCAAATTGGAGGCAAAGATCATGCCAGTATAATAGCCGGTGAAAATTTTCTTCCGTTTGGCAGATTACCCAACGTAAAAAAATGATATACAACTAAGGATTGCCAGGCTTCTAATTTGCTAATTTTTTTTAACCCACGCGTTGTTGCGTGGGCTAACAAGATTTCCTGGTGCCAGTTGTCGGACTTGAACCAACGACCCTCTGATTACAAATCAGATGCTCTACCAACTGAGCTAAACTGGCAATGCCGTATTATTATACACGTGTGAATATTAAAATCAAGTGCTTTTATTTTGTACCTGTTTGTGATATAATTCGTTGAAAGGTAGGGAGAAGAATGTCTAAAGTCTTGGCATTTTTGTTGATTTTGACTATTCCAAATATGGCAATGGCTGATGATGCAAGCGATAGTTCGGAACTGGAAGGTTTATATGATTTATATCAAACTGTTCGGCATTTTTGTGGTGGGATTTCTGACCGCATTTCGTCTGTGTCGGGCGTGTCAAAAATAAATACTGCGGTAACGGCGGTTGGGACAGTTGCGGCCGGTGGCGCGTTGGCGTTCGGTATTGCCAAGGCAAGGACAGATGAATATATCGAAGAGTTGCAAAAACAGATATGCGAACGTGGTGGGTGCGACCCAGATAAAATAGATCAAATGTCTGATGATGAATTTTTTGGTAATGTGATACACCCACTTACCGAAGCGATTGAGGCAGATATGGAACTTAAACGCTTGCAAGATGAACAGGCCGCAGAAATAGAAAAATCTAAAAGACAGGGTAAATGGCGCACGGGTCTTATGGTGGGCAGTTTTGGAACGAATGTTGCATCGGCAATTATTGCGGGTCTGAACAGAAATCAATCTGATTTGATTCAACAGATAACGGCATGCAATGCGGCGGTTAATAAATTAAGTGCAGCACGTAACGCAGCCATAAGAAGCGGAATCGATCCAATTGAAAACCCGATACTTGGCGAATTTAATGACACAATTCAAACATGTGGGACATTAGATATTGCAGATGTTGAAAAAATTGAAAAACGCATGACCGTTGTTATGGGAACAAGTATCGGCGGTGCGGTAATAAGCGCAATCGGCACGGGTACCAGTATCGCTGCGAATACTGATTCTGTACGCAATGATGATACCGCGGCCGGCAAGCAGCAAGAAAAGAACCTTAACACCGCCGCAAATGTATCAGCGGGATTGGCAACGGCGACCGGCGCAGTTGGAACAGGATTTAATATATCGCTGATTTCACTTACACGAAAATTATTAAAATCTGCCGAACAATGCGAGGACACATTATGATAAAAACGACCGCATCATTTTTTATCGGACTTGCACTTATATGCGATGCGTACGCTGGAATCAGTGGCAGTGCAGACAAACGTGAAGTTATTGGTTGGATAGGCGACCAGCCTGATTATGTTAGTAACTTCCCAAGTGTACGATATATGTGGAACTCTTCGCCGTATAGCAGTATCGTTCAGGTTCGCAGTGGAACTACACGTGGAACTGGTGAATTTATATCCCCACGTCATGTTTTAACCAATGCGCACGTTGCCCAAGAATGCGGAATAGGCGGAAAAAACGATTGCAAAATTTATACATCAAACAACCAAGAATTGTCTGCGCGTGAGGTTTTTTATGGTGTTAAGCTTACGGGGGTCAATGGTGAATTTGATAGTGCGAAATGGTATAAAAACAGAGGTAACGATTGGGCTGTATTAGAAATTGTGGGTGATTATTGTCATAAAGAATACAGAACTCCACAAAAAGCAAACGCAACAACGGATAACCTTTGGCGCGCCGGGTTTGGCGGATTGCGCGTGCTTGACGCATCGGACATAAGCGCGATACGCAATGCTTATAAAACATATTTGCGGTCGGGTGGCAAACCTGATGCGCGCGGCATGGCTTTTGGTGATAGCGGGTCAGTTTTCAGCACAAAATTTCAGAAGTTTTTTGATGAATTTAAGAAAAATACCGGTAAAGATTTTATCGCAGATTATAACCAGGATAGTAATACGCTAAAGATTATACGAGATTGTAAATTCACGGGACTTGATAAAACATCGTACAATTCCCGGAACGTGGTGAAACATTCTTGTGATGCATGGGCCGGGGATTCAGGCAGCGGTATTAAAGACGCGTCCACCAACGATTTGGTTGGCTTAGATTATGCAGGAACATCTTATATAACCACAACAAAACAAGATATTTCATTGGACCAGGCAATATTGGCGCATACCATATATTCGCCAGAGATTCAGGAAGCAATTAAACAATCAATGACCAGTTGCACGACAAATAAACCCATAAAGGGGACAAAACCAATAGAACCAAAACCGATAGAACAAGAGCCACCCGTTTGGGCAACACCAAAAGAACCTGTTGTGCCGGCCCAGAACCCCGTGCCCCCGGTGCAAGAACCGACAAAACCCACAGAACCCGAACCTGTAAAACCGACACTGGAACCGAAGGAACGTGAACTTTGGGGTCAATGTTTAGCATCGGATTTGGCACAAAAACCACATGCAATGGCGGGACGCTATATTCCGCATGGATTAAACGATTTGGAATGTAAAGGTGGCAAAAAATGCGCATGTGCGGCAACGGCCTGTGAAGAGGGTTGGTATTTAGCGGCAAGTGCCAAGGGAACCTCCAACGGATATTGCCGTTCAGGGAAATGCCCAAAAGGAAAACACCCAAACATTATCAATGGCAATCTAATGACCGGATGCGTTAAAGATTGATGTAACATTGAACAAACGCTATGGCGTGGTTTGCGCGCCGGTTATGAAATCGCGTTCATTATAAAACAAACTGTCGTCGTATGCGGTGTATTCGCCGCCATTGTGCCAAAGGTGCAACTTTGAAATATTATGATTGGTCGGACTAAGGTTCACATAAAACATATCACCATTTTCCATTTGAATATGTATTGCCGGCGAAGTTTCTTTATTCTTTCGCATGTATAAAACATTATCCCCGACATGCAATGTTCGGCCGCAGTCATTTGCGCTGTCCGCGCCATGCCCATACCCAACGGTGGTAAGACCCACCGGACATGCATTACGCGTCCCAACCGAACCATAGTTTACCGTGGATTCAGGTGCATAGTACCCTGCACCAACATTTATGCATTGTGTATCATTTTGTAATACCGTCCCGGCCGTCAAAGACCCCGCCGTAGCCCCCTTGAAAGTTTGTGATACTGTATCATAAAACCCGGCTATCCCGTTATTGGTTACCGGCACATAATACATCACATATTGACCACCAACCTTAATCCAAGCAGAATAAACCCGATTACCAGTCGCAATTCTGTTGCCACCGGTGTTGCCAAATATACCAAACGGGCTTTGCGGGACAGACCACGTATAATTGATAGATCCTATGCTTTCTTCCCCGGTTGTTTCATCAATTACATGTAAGGTCATAGTGCCATCATAGAGTCTTAGATTCAAATTATACACATGTCCAACCACCCTTTTTATTGTAGATTGTATACGTTGGCCGTTGCTATTAGAATTCCAGTTTCCTAAAATTGTGGCACCACTTGAACTGCCTGATAAACCGTATATTTGACCGCCACTGGTGGCACGCGATTGAAATATGTAATTAGAACTGGTTGTGTTACAATAATACCGTATATTCATTTCAACATCATCGATACCATCTATATCAGGGATTATCCCAGTGTTAATATATGTGCCGGCCGCATTTTGTATATATTCCACGCGGGTGTACCCCGATGTAACCCCAGGGATTTCAATATATGTTCCGGCATTGCAATGAATCTGGCACTGATTGATGGATGTTTTCCCTGCGGTAGTATTATGAACATAACCCGCCGGACACACTTTGCACGTTGCCGCCGCAGGTTCATCATTATATGTTGCCCCTGTGCAATCCAGACAATCGGCCACGGATACGCCATTATTGATTGATGAATATGTTCCGATTGGACATGCATTACGCGTACCAACCGAACCAAAATTCACGGTGGATGCCGCCGCCCAATACCCCACACCCACGTTTGAACAACTGTCTATAATGGGCCCAGCCATAAAACTGTCGGTCCCTTGATTTTCAAAAAAGTTACCGGACACCGTATCATACATACCGATAACATTTGATGAATTTTTGGCCGGAATAAAGTTTCGCACAACTGCGCCACCTTTGGTAATTTGTAAGTTTTTTATATATGTGTTGGTTGGTGCGAAAAAATTTGTTCCGTCTGATGTGGTCGTATCATGTGTGCAGAACATATACAATGTTCCGGCTGTATCCATATTCGGATTATATTCGAAATTTGTTGTGGCAATGATATCGGCACCATTTTTTACTGTCTGAAGCCCATCTTCAATATGTACACTATATAAAGTATCCGCATATATTTGGTCACCTGATACACCACCCATACCAAACCGGTTAAAAGTTTTATTAACTAATGCACCCCACTGAAAAACGTTTTCATCCGTTATGTTTGACCCTTTTCGTGTCCCAATTATTACATATGTTTCGGATACAGACCCAAAAGAAACATCCATATCAACTTTGGTTGTAACATCAGCCGTGATCCCTGTATCTATGTATTGTGTCCCGGTTGTCATAAGGTATTCAAGTGGTGTATATCCAGGTGGAACCGCGGCCCCCGGATTTTTGACATATGTTCCACCATCGCATTGTATCTGGCACTGATTTATTGATGTCTTGCCCGCATCTTTGTTGTAATCATAACCCGTCGGGCATGCGATGCATGTATCGGTGGCCGCATCATAATACGTTGCGCCGGTGCAACTATTTGTCGCATGTGCAAGACCACCAATAAAAGAAGCAAATGTGATTACAAACAATGATTTTTTCATGTCTTTCCCCCTTTTCACGTGAAAAAAACCACCGAATTTCTTCAAGTGGTTGGAGGTTCAGAACAATTTGAATCGAAATTGTGTGTTTATTTTGACGGGCCACGTGGACCCACATTATTCACAGCCCTCCAACCAAATTGGTTGGAGCTTGTTTAACGTCCAATAGACGCGATTCAAACGAGGTTCTGACACCCCATCGGCGGAACACCCACCGACAAAAAAAATGTTATCAATGTTTAAAATTCTTTGCAACAAGTTATTTTTCTTTGGTGTTCGCTTTCGACCAGAAATTTAAAAAAAATCTTGCAAATGGTGGGCGGCGGGTTAGTATTAGATTTATGATAAAACTGCCTGAACTTTTGGCACCGGCGGGAACGCTGGACGCATTCAAAACCGCGATTCTGTATGGTGCGGATGCGATTTATGCTGGATTGCCCGGATTTTCTATGCGGGCGCGGGCGAAAATTTCAACGGACGAAGTGCGCAATGGAATCGAACTTGCGCATGCCGCCGGTAAAAAGGTCTATTTAGCGTTCAATCTTTTTGCACACGATGGCGAATATGCAAATATGCCGCGCGTGTCGGAAATTATTCGTTATCTGTCGCCGGATGCGCTGATTGTGTCCGACCCAGGGGTTTTGATGTGGGTACGCGAAAACCACCCCGACATTCCGATTCATATTTCGACCCAGGCGAATATTTGTTCCGCCGCGTCGGTAAAGTTCTGGCAGGCCGCGGGCGCGTCGCTTTGCGTGCTTGCGCGCGAAGTTTCACACCGCGAATTTATTTCCATTCGGCGCGCGTGCCCCGATATTAAACTTGAAATTTTTGTGCATGGTGCGATGTGCATGTCGTATTCAGGGCGGTGCTTGCTGTCGAACTTTATCACGGGGCGACCGGCGAATCGCGGTGCGTGCGCGCAACTGTGCCGGTGGAAATACGATGTGATTTTGCGCGAATGCGAAAGTGGTATCGAAATGCCGATATCCGAAGACGAACGCGGCGCATACATTATGAATTCCAAAGATTTGTGTTTGATGCCACGCCTTGCCGAAGTGATTGCCGCGGGGCCGGATTCATTAAAAATCGAGGGTCGCAACCGCAGCGAATACTATGTCGGCAGTGTTGTTCACGCGTATCGTGCGGCGATGGACGACTATGCACGCGACCCGGAAAATTTTGATCCGGCGAAATATATGGAAATGCTGAACGTCTTGGAATCGCGCGGATATACGACGGCGTTCTTTGATGGGCCTGTGCCGCCGGATGCGCATAACTATGATTCCGCACGGTCGGTTTCTGAATATCATGCGGCGGGTGTGGTCACCGCAAAAAATGATTCGGAAATTGTAATGGAACTGCGCAATGAAATAAAGGCCGGTGATGAAATTACTTTTGTTATCCCGCATGAAAGTCGCGGTGTGCGGGTGCAGGTGCGGCAAATTATAAATGCGCACGATAATTCCATATTACCAAAAATGTCGGCGGGCCAGCATAGTGCAATTAAAATTCCACGCGATTGGGTAAACTCGATTGACTTTGATAAAATCGTGCCGTTCGTCTTGGCATACATGCACAAATGAATTATTTATGCGATTGCCGTAAAAAGTATTGACGGTAAAGGGTTTCAAAATTCCTGAATTCTTTTATATCTGTTTGATGCGGGTTATCGTAGAACCAAGAAGTAAAATCTTGTTTATTTGGTATTTGTACATGGTTAAATGGTGCATGCACGGGTTTCAATACGCACAAAACCTTTGTCGATGCATCGGCAATCACACTTTCAAAATCGTTTATCGCGTTTATAATCGCATCCGTCATATCAACATCCAAATATTCAGAATCGGTTTCATCCATGCCTTCGAATGTCATATTCTTTTTTGCCACAGCCGAATAATGAGAATCGTTGAATTTTCTTAGATAAGCTATTACAGGATTACTGTTTTCATGAGTGTTTATAATTTGGTGCATTTTGCGACTTGCACTTTGTTGCGACTGTCCCCGGGTTTGACCCTTGGCAAGGTATGCCTTTACAAAAGCATCATATACCTTTTGATATGCGTGGGCCAACAAATCTTTTGTCCCGTTTGAAATGTCATTAGTATTTTTCATTTTCGCACACCTATTACTTTTTTCGCACCCGTTCGTATTCGCGTTCACGGGCCTTTGCGCGTTCCATATTCATGGCCACCGTTTTCTGTGCCCCGCGTTCGGAACAAGAAAATGCCCCAACCGATATCAAATCCTTTATTACCAGCATACCAGATTCTATGAGAGAATTTGCATATTTTTTCAAATCATTTAATTCCTCATTGGATGCGCCGTCAACCATCGAATTTCTCTCGTTGCTTTGCGTAATTTTTATGTTCCATTTTTCGCGCAAGGCAAAAACCGCGATGCGCAAGTATTCAATAATCGGCGCGGTATTTTTTATTGCAAAAATTTCATCACGCAATTCGTCCATTGCCTTTTCCCAAGCGGCACAAAGTTTTCCGCCACGTGTCCAAATCAATATGCTTTTGCCACGAAATATAGAATCGAGTGCACCGTCAACCTTGCTGCGCACCTCTGACGAAATGGAATTTTCATCAAAGCAATCGCGATTTTGACCCGCAGCCATGGCGATAAGTTTTTTTAGGTTCGTATCCATTTGAATCTTTTCATACACCTTTACAATATGATAGTGTTTTTTGCCGCGGATTTCAAGTGTTATCACAAAATCTTTGACTTTATTTTTTACTTGCGCAATCATGTTTGGGTCATATTCCCGAAACAGCACTGTTGCCAAGAATGGGCGGTGCGGGGGTATGATGCCAATCTTGCCAATAATGGGGGTTGGTGGAAAAAACTTTTAACGAAAGGAAAATCAAAATGAAAAAAATATTTGGTATCGCGGCGGCTACGGCGGCCATGGCAACTTCGGCGATGGCGGCAAACATGGAAAATCCATTGTTCTTGCCGGGCGCGTTGGATGTGTATTCAAAAACAACCCTTGGGGTCATGTTTAAAATCACTGATTCCACGGAAAATCAGATTCTGCGTGGCCATAACGGCAGCACGGAATTCCCAATCTGGCGCCCGATGCAAGAATTTGGTGTCGGTATAACTGACCGTTGGGCGGCGCACCTGATTGCGGGATATACATACGACCCGGATATCAATCGCAAAGGTTTTCACCTTGGGCGATTGGGGACAACATATCGTGTAATTGATGAAGCGGACGGCTTTGTTTGGGATATGTACGGCGATTTCCACCTTGGCGGTGTTGAACGGATGAAAGGAAGTTTGAGTCTTTCAACTGTTGTCGACCCGGCGCACCCGCAACCTGTCTTTAATTATGACAATTATTCGAACGGTCGTTGGGGCGCACATTTGGGAACACGAATTGGGTATCGTTGGACGAACCTTACCGCAAGTGCGTTTGGTGAAATATTGCGCACGTGGGGCAACCATAACAACGAAATCGATGTGTCAGTGCTTAGGGCCATGTTACCTGGATTACCACGGGAATTATCTGTGAATATTAAGTCCACATGGGAAGTTAATGCCGGTGCAAATGTGTTTTATCAAATGTCTGATAAACTTTCTGGTGGAATCGGGTTCACGTATAAACATCACGCAACAAATGGTTTGGAAGGTGTTTATACGGACTTATCAAATTTGAGTCCTGTTGTCCAAGCAAAGGTAAAGGGATTGGTTAACGGATTCAAAGATATGAATGATCGTTTCGATGAATATGCGTTGACACTTACGCTTGCGTATCAGTTTACGCCGGGGACGCAACTTGCGTGGTATATCGAAGACACGTATGATACCGGCGCACGCATGTCGGCAAACACGACAAATGTTAAAATCGAAAGCGGTTTCCGGTTTAACTTTGTGTTCTAACAGACTGAAAATATATACAAACAAAAAAACGGACCCGATTGGGTCCGTTTTTCGTTATGAAATTTGATAATGAAAATTGTTCGTTGTTTTGGCTAAAACGCTTTACAGGAAAGAATTGTCATTGCGGATTTAGTCCGCAATAGGGTCTAAGAAATTTTAAAGTCCCTATGGCGGACCAAGCCCGCCATGACAAAAGGGCCAATCCTATTTTAGAACTATTTTCATATTAAAGTGCTTTTTTTAATGTCAATTTTGTGATATAATACCCCCAAGAGAGTGAAAGTAAAAGTATGAGGAAGTTCGGGTTTTCCGCCACTTTGTTGGGATTTTGTTTCGGTGCATCACGCATCGCATCTGCGGCGTATCCGGCATATCCATCCGCGCAAGTTCCACTTTATCAACAACAATATCAACAACAGATGCAGGCCCAGGCTGCATATCCATCCGCCACTGTTCAGTTACCAACGGCGAACGGCACGGTTTTGGTTGCAAATTCCGGTGTTGCGGTGCCGGCAACAAGAGTTACGGGGGCGTTGCCCCAGGTAGGCTCTGCTGCAACGGCGGCGGGGCGAAAGTATTATTTACCGTCCGATTACGACAGACTTGCGGACAGTGGTTTGTATGTTGGATTGTCGGTCGCATATGCCGCAAGTGTTATGGGGTCAATAAAGGCCGATTATATGGGCGAAAAAGATGCCTATGTCGTGCCGGGTGCGTTCGCGGCCGCGGATTTTCAGACAGATACGGTTATACCACTTCAGGTTTCGGTTGGTTCGGCATTGAATAACGATATTCGCGTTGACTTTTCATATACGCGCTATTCGGGTTTAAGTTATCCAGACCATGTCTACACCGCGGAATACACAGGTGCGGCAACGGTTCAAACCGCGGTCGAAGGTGGCGCAATAACCGCAAATACAACGATGTTAAATATCTATTACAATCTTGATTCATATACCGGATATTTGGCGGGCGGATCGCTGCGACCATATATTGGTGTGGGTGTCGGTTTGTCATTGAATACGATTGCGGACTATGTTGTGTATGACGACACATATTACACGATTATTGAAGATTTAGAAACAACGATTGGTCATGCCGGACGGCTTACAGGTATTTCAGACATATATGCATATCACAATGGTGGAACAAATGAACAACTTGCGTTTATGGCAGAGGCCGGTATAACAACGGACCTTGGCGGTGGGATAAAGATGGATTTCTTTGCGCGGTATGCGAACCTTGGGAATGTTAAAACATCGGGCAGTATTATTTTATCGCAAATTGAATGGTTGTCGGACGGCCTTGGGGGCGAAGTTCAGGCGGATTACGACAGCGTGTTCCACTATACGAATTGGTATGAAAGTGGACGGCTTAGTCTGATTGATGTTGGTATGCGCCTGAGACTACAATTCTAAGGATTTTATATGAAAAAGAATAACGCATTTTTGTGTTCAGCTTTGTCCATATTGGTGGGCATTTCGGCGCATGATGCATTTGGCGGAATACGCGTTGGAAACCTTTCGCGCAACTATGCAAATTCTTACAAAAACACAACCGCGTTAGAACAGCAGTACTATGATTCAATCGCCGCGGTGGAAGACACGCCGGTTGATATAGATTTGCCTGTGCGTGTTGCAGATAAAAAAATCGCAGACAAAATAAAAAGTGGCGATAAAGATGCAGGCACGGATTATGAAACACTGAATAATTGTGCGACGATTTATCCGGACGGCGAATTTATCTGGGATGTGCCGACAATCGGACACAATGCGGGTGGCAAACCGACCTGTGTCGCGGTTGTTGAAATGCGTTTTTTGCGTCCAAACGACGCGTATGAATATACAACTGTGGCGCGTGGAAAATTGGCGGCGGGCGATGCGGTGAATTGCAACATTTCTGATTTTCCGTCTTCGGACTATTTGCCGGACGTTATGAAGGTAACTTTCCCAGCGGACAAGGCACCGACACATGACGATGTTATTCGCGTTTTGGATGAGGAACAGAAAAACAAGGCCGGATTAAAAATCGCAGCGGCCACGGTTGCGGCGGGCGTTGCAGGAAATATGGTCGGCGCCCAAGAACCCGGCAAGGATGGCCTTTTTGGAACAAATTCGGAAAAGGTAAAAACAACTATTGGTGGCGCACTTATTGGCGCAGCGTTGATGACCGCAAGCACTTATTCTGGGAAAATCGCAGGCGATACAATTTTACACGCCGGTGTTAATGCGGCGGCGGGCGGTGTTGTGGGAAATATGATGGCAACAGGCGAATCGATTCTGCGTATACAGAAATGTAATGACGGCGGTCGCGAAACAACATGTCTTTGGGGGAATATCACTAAAACAATCGATGCTAAAATTGATGGTAATGTGTACTATAACCCCGAAGGTGCCGGCACGATTATCGTTTGCAACAATGACAACAAAAATTGCAAAATTGATAACAGTTTTGTTGTAAAATATATCAAAGGCGACAACAAGCCAACATATCCCGATGAGTATAATAAAATAAATCGCAATCAAATTCTTGCCAACAACGGGGCCAAGGTTTACAAATACGATTCCCAAAGCCATGAAGTTGAATCGGGGGCTGATGGTGAAAAATATTTCTACGAGGCCTATGTTGAAAAACGTGCCGGTTCACCGATACCCGCGGTTATTGTTGATTTCCAAGACAACGGGGCGTTTGGGACAAAACTTGATGCTTGGTCGCAATGGAAGGAAACGCACAAAGAGGAATCGAAAACATTGTGCAATCGCGATAGTTCCGGTAATCCAACAAATTGCGGCAAACTGGAAGATTCCGAGCATAACGCGTATAAAGTAAAAGATTTTAACCCGCTAATGCTGGATACCGATGACGGCGGCGTTGTTGACTTTTCAAACAAGGCGCGTTTGGGTTCAACACTTAAAGGTGCGGGTGTGGGCGGTGCACTTGGCGGATTTTCCGGATACCAAGGTGCGCAAAGCGATATCGAGGCCCGCTTTGTCGAAGCAACGCGCGAATATAATGATTCACTTGAAAAGTTCTATTGCGGCACAGGCAGAAAGTTCCTTTCATTCTATAACGATGTCGTGTCGTTGCCCGCAGTGAAAGAGTGATTTAGTGTAAGTGATTAGTGGTTAGTGGTTAGTGACCACACCCCCGGCGGTTCCGCCGGACCCCTCTCTAGAGGGGAACTTTGCTCTCTGGAATAATTCCAGACACTACTAACCACTTACACTAGCCACTAACACTTCCCTACTATTTCCATCACGCGTGCGGGGACATCGGCGATTGCGACGCGTTCTTGTTCCATGGTGTCGCGGAAACGCATTGTAACCATGCCGTCTTCCAATGTTTGGTGGTCAACAGTAATACAGACTGGCGTTCCGATTTCATCGTGCCGGCGATAGTTTTTACCGATATTTCCGGAATTTTCTAATTCAATACGGCCGATGGCAAGTTTCCGCAAATCGTTTTCGATATTTTCCGCCAAACTCACTAATTCTGGGACGTTCCGTGCAAGTGGTATAACCGCCGCCTTGACCGGTGCAAGCGCAGGTTTCAATTTCAACACCGTGCGCGATTTGCCGTCAGGCAA
>JAGCDW010000037.1 GCA_017650945.1 Alphaproteobacteria bacterium
ACCTTGCCCGCGATATAGTTTTTTAGGATATTGATTTTATTCTTGGCATTTTCTGCATACGGGGACCGCGGGAACCGGTCAACAATTTGCTGAAACTGTTGCAACGCATAGACCGACATTCCGGGTTCGCGGCGAACATCGCTAACCTGGCGATAATAGCACATGCCGCGCAGGTAAAGGACATACGGCACATCCCTGTGACCGGGGTGAAACCGCATAAAACGGTCGGCGGTAAGGATTGCGCCCGGAAAATCATCATCCAAGTATTGTGAATATGCCGCCATAATCAACGCATCGGCCGACCAACTGCTTGCCGGATATTGCGTTTCAACCATTTGAAACTTTTCGGCCGCATCGTCATAGTTTTTCTTTTCGAATTCGCCGTAAGCGTCATCATACAGTTCGGCAATCGGCTTGTTGTTTATGATTTTTTCGGCATCACTGCTGCACCCGGCAACGGCGACGCATAACAAAAGTGGCAAAAATAATTTTTTCATTTGTTTTTATTCCTGTCTTGATTTTGGTTATTCGTGTTTAGTATAATCCAAACTATGAAACTTGGCAAACATATTTTCGGCGTTGGCGCCATGACGGGAATAAGTCGCATATTTGGGTTTGTTCGCGACATGCTGATTGCGCGTGTTTTGGGGGCAGGGCGGCTTTCGGATATTTTTCTTGCCGCGTTCAAGTTGCCAAATTTATTCCGTGATTTGCTTGGCGAAGGGGCATTGTCCGCAATCTTTATTCCGATGTATGCGGATTCCAGGCATGATGAATCTTTTGCGAAAAATGTTTTTTCATGGCTTGCGGTCGTATTGCTTGGCATAACAATTGTTTTTGAAATCTTTATGCCACTGGTCGTGTGGGGATTGGCCCCCGGATTCGCAGACGTGCCGGGTAAAATGGAAATGACCGTCATCATATCGCGCATAATGTTTTTCTATGTAATCTTTATTTGTGCGGCGGCGTTTTTATCGGCGGTTTTGAACGCTTTCTCGCGCTTTATGCTTGCGGCGTTTATGCCGGTGCTGTTAAACATAATGCTTATTGGCGCACTGCTGTTTTCAATGCATATTGGCGCATCGGACACGGTCCTTTACATAATGGCGGGGACGGTCGTGCTGTCCGGAATAATTCAGTGTTTTGTTTTACTGGCGCGCATACGGCGCAAACATTTTGGACTGCGCCTTGTTATTCCGCGATGGACGCCGGCGATAAAGACAATGTTCAAACGCTTTGGCGTAAGTTTAATTGGAAATGGTTTTTATCAAATAACAATTATTCTTGGAACATTGGTGGCAAGTTTCGAAAGTGGCGCGGTGTCGTGGCTTTATTATTCCGATAGAATTGTGCAGTTGCCGTTTGCGATGATTGGCCTTGCGGTCGGCACGGTTTTAATGTCGTCAATATCAAACGCCCTCGCGGAAAAGAATATGCGCAGTGTTCATATCCAGCAAAATTCTTCGATGCGCCAATCAATGATGCTGATAATGCCGTGCGTTGCGGGTCTGTTTGTGTTGGCTGAACCGATAATAAAGTATTTGTTTGAATACGGAGCATGGACGGCGCATTCCACACACGCGGTCGCAATCGCGATAATGATTCAGATTTTTGTTTTGCCCGCCATGCTGGTTAGTCAGATTTACAGCAAAACTCTCTATGCCTCCCAGGATGTCAAAACCCCGGTTAAAACAAGTATCATTTCACTTGGTGTTGCATCGGCAATATATTTGGGGCTATTCTGGTTCGTTGGGTATTTGGCGATTCCGATTGGTGTGGTGGTCAGTGGTTATGTGAAAAATTACCTGTTGTCGCGCGCATGCCGGCGGCGCGGCCTTACCAAAATTGATGGTCGAACGGTTCGGGCAATTGCTGTGTTTGGTTTGCTTGCAGCGGCGCTTGGTTTGGGACTTTGGTTTGTTCCGATAACCAGTATTTTTGCACTTGGTCTTGCGATTGCAGGTTATGGAATTATCTATATGCCGATTGCGTTTTTGATAAATCGCAAAATATAAAAAAATAAAGTTGAAACCACCTTTTTTATATGGTATAATATGCGCATAAAGAATGTAAGGAGTAATCAATGAAAAAATTGGTATCTTTGGCGGTGTTAACGGCACTGGTTGCGGGTTGCGCCGATTTATCACAAACAAATGGCGGTTCGGATTACGGTTCGGATGGTATCGGTGAAGAAACACTTAACACCGAAACAAAGCCGGCACCGGTAAACGACGATTCGTATTTGCTTGCCGCGGCACCACGTTATTATATCGGTAATGCGTACAAGGTTGAAGATACACAATACATACCTGTTGAAGATTTTACGTATAATCAGGTTGGTATGGCGGGCATAATACCGGCGGAATTAAACGGTACGAAAACCAGTAATGGCGAAACATACAACATGAATCAAATGTTGGCGACAAGTAAAACTTTGCCACTTCCCACAATTGCCAAGGTTACAAATCTTGAAAACGGTGAATCGGTTGTTGTTCGTATAAATAATCGTGGTCCATTTGTAAACACAAGGGTTGTAGATTTGTCTGCGGCGGCGGCGGAAAAGATAGGGATTACTAATCAAGCCAAGGTTCAGATTCAAGTATTACCGGAACCAACGATGTTGGTGAAAACTGCGACGGTCGGTAAAACGCCTACATCGGCTCCGGCAACAGAATCAGTTGTAAAACCGCAACAATCGGCAGAGGTTGCAACGGTCCCGGCACCGACACCGGTTGCAACGGGAGATTACAGTGTCCAGGTTGCTGCGTTTTATGCCGAAGATAGTGCAAATACGTTGTTACAAAAAATGCGCAACTATGGTGACGCGATTGTTGTGAAAGAAGGCGATATGTACAAGGTTCGTATTGTAAATCTTGATGCGGCCGGTGCACGTCGTGTGATTGATGCATTGCGTAATGGCGAAGGCATGGCACCGGGTCTGTTAAAGAACGGTCGCTGGGTAAATGCCGATAGCATCTAAAAAGTTTGCTTGTGTACCTCCTAAAAATCCCCGTTGCGAAGTGGGGATTTTTTTGTTCACTTTTGAAATATGTGTGGTATTGTTTACGATATGAGCAAGACATATTCTGGATTTATCGCAATTGTTGGACCGACGAACGCCGGCAAAAGCACCATATTGAATCAAATCATGGGGCGCAAGGTTTCAATCGTTTCGCACAAGGTGCAAACCACGCGAACGAACCTGCGTGCTGTTAAAATGGTTGGGGCGCGTCAGTTGATTTTTGTCGATACGCCTGGGATTTTTAGGCCAAATCGGAGATTAGACCGCGCAATGGTTTCGGCGGCAATGACGGCGCTTTCCGATGCGGATGCGGTTTTGTTGATTATTGATGCGACCAAGGGGATTACCGATACAGTGCGCGAAATTATTGGAAAAATCCGCGAACATAAAAACCTGTTTGTGGCATTGAATAAAACTGATGCGGTAAAGAAATCTGATTTGTTGCCGATTGCTGCAGAACTAAATGAAATGGCCGATTTTCGTGAAATCTTTATGATTTCGGCAATAAAAAATGATGGCGTTGCGGAAATGTTGGGGGCGATGGCCGCGGTAATGCCGGAATCACCTTATTTGTTTGACGCGGCGGACGCAACCGATGTGCCGGATAATTTGTACCTTGCGGAATTGACGCGGGAAAAGGTTTATCGCTATATCCACCAAGAATTGCCGTATCACATAAATGTCGTAACAGAGCGCGTTGATGTCGATTCCGAAGGGGTGTTGGATATATATCAAAAAATCGTTGTGCAAAGTGATGCGCACAAAAAGATTGTAATTGGTCGTGGTGGTGGGCAACTGAAGAAAATTGGAATGGCGGCGCGGCACGATATCCAAGATCAATGGGGCGTAAACGCGCGTCTGCACTTGTTCGTGCGCGTTGAACCGGACTGGGAAAATACCGCCGAAAATTACACCGACCAAGGGTTAGAGTTCAAGAAATAAAGGGATACAAATTTGCGCGCAAGGCGCAAGCCGAGCGAAAAAATATAAACAAATAACAAAGGAATCAAAATATGAAAGTTAATCAAAATCTAAAAATTCGCCCGAATTATAAAACATTGGCATTATTTTTTACAATGGTCTTTGCTGGGTGTCATGAAAATGTTATTTTAGAAAAAGGAAAAACGGGTATGCGTGTCAAGGATATTAAAACCGGTGTAGAAAGGGTTTATACAACGGGTCTTTCTGGTGATTTACGCACTGTTCGAATACGAAATAATATTATGCCATATTTTATGGTTGGTGATACTGTTCGTTTTGCATCGCCCGCGTATGAAAAACATGAAGTCCTAACCCCAACAAATTCTGATTTGTATTTTGATAGGAAAACGCTTACTAAACGGTACGAAGATACACTGTGGGCAAAAAAATTCGAATACGAATGGCAAAAGCTCTGTCGTGAAAGTGATGAAAAAAGCAAATAAATGCTGCACACATCAGATTTTGATTTTGAATTGCCACCTGAACTAATCGCATCGCATCCACTTGCGCGCCGTGATGCGTCGCGTATGTTGGTGGTGGAACCCAGCGGGGCTGGGGGCGAAGTTCCCCTCCTGCGGAGGGGTGGCCGCAGGCCGGGGTGGTCTTTCGATTCAGGTAAATTCGGTGCAAATTTCAAATTGCCTTTTAATAAAAATTTGGTGGAACGCGCCCGTAAACTTCGTAAAGCAGGTAGTTTACCAGAAGCGCTATTATGGAAAGAAATTAAAGGCAAGCAAATAAATGGCTTAAATTTTGATAGGCAGAAAGTTATCGGAAATTATATTGTGGATTTTTTCTGTCATGAACTGGGCGTTGTGATAGAGATAGACGACAAAACGCACGATATGAAAGTCGAATATGACGAAAAAAGGGAGAAATATTTGCGCGGTCTGGGGCTGGAAATAATACACATCAGTGCCAAAGATGTCTTGGAAAATCCGGCATCGGTCGCACTGTGGTTAAAGACCACCCCGGCCTGCGGCCACCCCTCCACAGGAGGGGAACTTACCCTCTCTGACAAACATATTCGTGATTTTTTGGATTATCTGCGGCCCGGCGATGTTGTTGTGTTTAACAATTCGCGGGTGATTCCTGCGCGCTTTGATGCGGACGGTCACGAAATCACATTACATACCGCGGTTGATGATAAAAATTGGTGGGGCCTGTGTAAAAAGTTTAACAAAATAAACATTGGTGACACGCTTACCATGGCGGACGGCACAACAATTACGGTGATGGACAAAGACGACGAAAGCGGCCTGTTGTTACGATTCAATTGTGACAATGTTTTTGATGTGTTGGCACACGTTGGTAAAATGCCATTGCCACCGTATATGAAACGCGACGCCGAAATCGCCGACCAAACGCGCTATCAAACGGTTTATGCGGACCCGCTTGGGTCAATGGCGGCGCCGACGGCGGGCTTGCACTTTACCGATGAATTGATGCACGAAATAGAGGCACGTGGCGCGAAAATTGTGAAGATAACATTGCATGTCGGTGCGGGAACTTGGATGCCGGTAAAGACCGAAAATTTATCCGAACATAAAATGCACAGCGAATGGTGCCAAATAACCCCGCAGCAGGCGGAAATCATAAACGCCGCCACGCGTGTAATCGCCGTCGGCACAACGTCATTGCGCACCCTTGAAAGTGCCGCATTGGAGGTAAAGACCACCCCGGCGGGTGCTACCCGCCACCCCTCCACAGGAGGGGAACTTGCGCGTATTGCGCCGTTCTGTGGCACGACGGATATTTTTATTACGCCGGGATATAAATTCCGTGTGGTTGATGTGTTGCTTACGAATTTTCATTTGCCGAAAAGTACACTCTTTATGTTGGTGTCGGCATTTAGTGGACTTGCCGAGATGAAGGTCGCATACGCCCACGCCGTCGCCGAAAAATACCGCTTTTTCAGTTATGGCGATTGCTGTTTGTTATTTAGAAAGGATTCAGAATGGTAGAAAATAAAAAATATCCAATCGATATTAGAAAAGGCCGTATAGATTGCCCAAATATAGAACAACGCATTGGTGAACTTCTGGCTCACTATGCTTACAAATCTGCGTTTGACCTTGGGGTCGAATTGTATGAATCAGATGTACAATGGATAGAAAATAATATCACAAAAAATTCACAAAACAAAAACAGAGATATATTGTGGAGGTTCGAGGATTATTTTAATCCATCAAAAAAAAAGAAAAATAAATCACCATATATCACGGATTATCTGACAACGTTTTTTGAAAGTTTTATCGATACACCTGGTGTTCCAGATAATGTAAATAGAGTGTTGATAATTGCCGTTGGAATAATACGATGGGCCAGTAAAAAACGAAACATAATGCCATATCAACATTTTTTTGTAGAAGCCTGGCTTCGTAAAACTCAGGAGGGGCGATAAAAAAATGACGCAAAAACGAAAATCTTTACCGTGGCCATTTAATTATGCAGAACATTGGTATGGTGTTAAATTGCAGGGTGACGATTTAGATTATATAAACAATGTTATTACATCAGATAAAAAGTATCGTTTAATTCGACAGGCCCACGAAATCAATACAAGTTTTGTTATAACAAATAATCCCAATGAATACGACGACACAAATGTTATTTCGAATGAAGAAGGACTCTGGCGCAACTTTGTAGAGATGGGTAATTGTATTCATTTCTTTGAACAATTTTTGGATGACAAAGATTGTTCGCCACGTGTAAAATATTTTTTATACAAATGGATAGGTAATAATCTTGGGTATATTAAATTCTATGATGTATATGACAATTATATACAGTGTTCTTTTTTGAGAAAAAGGTGGATGGAAACATGTCATTAAAATTTAATATTATTGCAACAGATGGAAATGCGCGTCGGGGCACGGTGGAAACAGCACACGGAACATTTCAAACGCCCGCGTTTATGGCGGTTGGCACGGCGGCAACGGTCAAGGCGTTGACTATGGACCAGGTTCGCGCGACCGGAACCGAAGTGATTTTGGGCAACACATATCATTTGATGATGCGTCCCGGTGGCGATTTGGTGGAACGCATGGGCGGGCTGCACAAATTCAGTGGTTGGCACGGGCCGATTTTGACCGACAGTGGCGGTTTTCAGGTTATGTCGCTTTCGAACCTGGTAAAGATGAAAGAGCAGGGCGTAGAGTTCACTTCGCACATTGACGGCGGAATTAAACATTTCCTGCGGCCCGAAGATTCTGTGCATATTCAGCATCAATTGGATTCCAATATCACAATGGTTTTGGACGAATGTCTGCATTTGCCGACCGACAGAAAACGCGCGGAAAAAAATGTTGATATGGTGACGCGATGGGCGGCGCGTAGCAAGGCCGCGTTTATTGACCGCCCGGGTTACGGAATTTTCGGCATTGTCCAAGGCGCTGACTTCCCTGATTTGCGCGAAAAGTCCGCACGGGACCTGACCGCGATTGGGTTTGACGGGTATGCAATCGGTGGCCTGGCGGTTGGTGAACCGCAAAGCGTTATGTTCGATATGATATCGGTTGTCGCGCCAATGTTGCCAACGGATAAACCGCGGTATTTGATGGGTGTTGGAACGCCGCTGGATATACTGGGCGCGGTGGAACGCGGTGTCGATATGTTCGATTGTGTTATGCCAACGCGCGCGGGGCGCACTGCGATGGCGTTCACGCGACACGGCACAATGAATATGCGCAACGCGAAATATCGCGATGATGATGCGCCACTGGACGACAAATGTGGTTGCCCCGCGTGCAAACTTTCGCGCGCGTATTTGCACCACTTGATAAAGTGCAATGAAATTTTGGGTGCGACGCTTCTAACGCAACATAACCTTTGGTTTTATCAAGACCTGATGCAGGGTATTCGCGAAAGCATAGAGCAGGGCCGTTTTGCCGAATTCAAGGCAGAGTTTATAAAGAATTATATGGGTTAGTTCTCCTCCTGTGGAGGAGTACGGCGAAGCCGGGAGGTGGTCTTTTTGAAAAAATAATTTTCCATTGCAATGAAATTTGTTTCTTTGTTAAAATGAAAATAATTAAAGCAAAGGAGCAAACATGCCAAAACAAAATGAAACCAAAATAACACGGGAAAAAGTTCTGTGGGCGTTGGCTGGTGCATTGTTTGTTTTCCTTGTTAACATGGCTATAAATGCATATATGTGTTATGATTTTGTTTACTGGGGTGGGTGCCTATGCCCAATGTGTTTGGACTGTCCATGTGACTGCGGCACATTATCGCTTTACAAGGAATGTTTTTTTAACCCAATTGCATGGTTAATCTCATTTGTATTGGGCCTATGCGGTTTTGTATGTTTATTACCAAAATTTAGATATTCTAAATTGGTTAAATTGATACCATTAGTCATTTTAGGAATTTATTTTATTGCCGTCATAGCAATTTTAATTGACAAGTTTATATAAAAATAACTAAATAACAAAAAGGAAAACAAAATGCCAAAGAAAAAAGAAATCGAAGTAATTGACCGTGGCGGTGCGAAAACCGTCGCAAAGAAAACATCTGTGGTCACGCATGCGCGGCGCATTTTTTTAATTGTGTCTGTTTTGTGGCTTGCGTTCGTTGCGTGGTTTCCGTTGCATGTCAAAAATAAATATTCTGATTCGATAAAGCAATCGACCGTTGTTGCGATTTTCTATGACCTGCAGCGCAATGTTGCGGAACAATACGAACGGATGCTGAACGGAATTAAAAATGCGATAAACCTTGAAAAGCCCGTCGCGATTGCGATTGACAAGGTAAAGATGGTTGAAAATCAGGTAAACAAAGTGACCGATACAACCGCAAAAGCCAAAGAACAAACCGCAAAAGTAAAAGAGCAAACGTCGGGTGTTCGCGGGCTTACCGGTCTTGCCAATCGTTTTGGAATCAATACTGATGCGGTGGATAGCGCGCTTGATAAAGCCGACGGCGCAGTGGATCGGGCGAACGCGGCGGTCGATAAAGTCGATAATGTCGCAAAAATGGTAAATGAAAAATTGGACGGCGTTGAAAAAGAACTGACCCGCGTTACGCAGTTAGAGGTTGATAAAGTAATCGACACCGCAATTAAAAGCCAAATGGATTCGGCGGTTGCGATGCTGTTCACGAAATATGACGTAAAGCATGTGTATCCGTGGGAACCATCCAGTTGGCCGACCGCACGCAAGATTTACCGCGAACTGGTGAATTCTAATTTGGGGTTTGTTCAAACGATTATCAAGACTGTGAATAAGTATTTCGGCTATGTGATTTGGATTTTCATAATCGCGGCATGGGCATTGGGGCTTTATGTCTGGACATTTATGAACAAGTGGTACAAGGCAACGATTGCGCCGTTCATCGTATGCCCGCGCTGTGGCCACACATTTGCGGACAAACGCACGGCAATGAGTATGCTAAAATTACTGCAACCGTGGAAATGGTTTTAATGATAAAAGGGGTGCGATGTCGCACCCCTTTTTTCCGGTCTACGATTTTTTTATTGACTTTTGGGCGAAATGCGCATAAAATGTGCGCACCGAGTTCTGGGGTTGTAGCTCAGTTGATTAGAGCGCCTGATTTGCATTCAGGAGGTCGTGGGTTTGAGTCCCATCAGCTCCACCACCAATTTTTGTTATTGCACGCGAAGCGTACAATTAAAAAAATTGAGTGTCTCGCCGCAGCCAAAGGCGGAGGCGGACGGAATCCCAGATAATAAACATTAAACATCGCCAAAGGGGGTGAATAGTTTATGGTAAAAGTTTTGGTTCGTGATAACAACGTCGAACAGGCATTACGTGTTGCAAAACGTAAATCGCAAAAAGAAGGACTGTATCGCGAAAGCAAGGAACGTCAGCGTTACGAAAAACCAACGACAAAGCGCAAACGTCTGCGTGAAGAGGCCGTTCGTAACGAAAAGAAACGTCAATCGAAACAACGTATGGTCTTTGGATTTTAAGTGTTGTTTAACAGAGAAAACGCCCGATTGGGTGTTTTCTTCACATCTCACTAATCACTAACACTAACCACTCACACTATAAAAAACTATTGCCTATTGCGTGGCTTGGTGCTACAATCCGCGTGCAAACAACAAAAGGAAAAAGATATGTTATTAAAAGGTAAAAAAATTTTAATCACAGGTGTTGCGAACGACTGGTCAATGGCATGGGCCATTGCGCGGCGCGCACATGAAAACGGCGCGGAAATCGCGATGCCGTATGCTATGCCGGCGTTGGAAAAGCGTGTGCGGCCACTTGCGGAATCAATCGGTGCAAAGTTCGTCCAGGAATGCAATGTCCAAAACGATGAACAAATGGATTCTTTGTTCGCGAATATTGAACGCGAATGGGGGCATTTGGACGGAATGTTGCATGCGATTGCGTTTTCAGACAAGAACGAATTGATGGGGCGCTATGTCGATACAACGCGCGAAAATTTCAAGAACACAATGGATATTTCTGTTTATTCATTGGTTGATTTGACACGCCGCGCATCGAAACTTATGACGGACGGCGGTTCGATTGTAACATTGACGTATTTCGGTGGTGAAAAGTCCGTGCCGAATTACAATGTGATGGGTGTCGCAAAGTCCGCGCTGGATTCGTCGGTGCGTTATTTGGCGTCTGACCTTGGGCGTGATAAAATCCGCATCAATGCGATAAGTGCCGGCCCGATTTTAACCCTGGCGTCCAGTGGTGTCGGCGGAATTAAAACCATGCTGCGCCTTAATGCGGAACAAACGCCACTGCGCCGGAATATGACCTTGGACGATGTGTCGGGTGCCGCGTTGTATTTGTTTAGTGATCTGTCGTCTGCGGTAACCGGCGAAGTGCACCATGTTGATTGCGGATATTCAACAACCGGCATGATACCAAACGAACTAAAAGACATACTATTAAAGGCGATGGATAATCAGTAAGAAAAACCCACAATTGTGGGTTTCTTTATTTTTTTGCGAAAATCTTTTCTGGGTGTTTGATATTACATAGCGCGACAATAAAATCAACAAAAACCCAAATGCACGCCGACATGAAACATATAAGTCCCAAACCCATAAGTAACATTACTGATGCATCTGCGCCAGAATGTGCGAACACCGCCGATATTGGGAACGAAAACAGTCCAAACAAAAACATTATTAAAATTGCAAGTCCGCTTTTGGTTTTCCCCGCGTAAAACCGATGTGCACCGAATACACCAAACAACCATAATAAAATTAAATAAACAGCAATAGATTTGTCCGCATCAAATACTACGCGCCCGCATTTTGGACACGCCCGTGCGCGATCAGAATGTTTATATCCGCAATCACGACAGTAAATCATCGCCATGTTGAATCCTTTTGGTTTTATATGACTTCAATCATATTCTACCATATTTTGGGAACTTTTTCAAATTCGATTTAAACGCATTGACATTTATGCATTTTGTATTATAATTATATCTATACAAGACAGGCAAACAAATATGGATGTATTAACAAGGACGAAATTTTTGCACGACGGCATACAAAGTATATGCCAGGCTGAAAATGTGTTGCGCAATCGGCAACGCGATGCTTTTGATGCGATGGCGAAAATGCCATTGGAACAAATCGCGCACAGTTATTTTAAATTGCCAACTGGATTTGGGAAAACCGTGATGTTCTGTTTGCTTGCAAGTGAATACATACATCAAATTCGTGCGAATAATGCAGATTTAAATAAAAATAAAGTTATAATTTTGGTCCCGCGCCTTAGTCTTATCAAACAGACCCAAGAAAAACTAAAGGAATTTGCAAACATTGATACGGTCAGTGTTTTTGATGCGAAACACAAACAAACAGATAAAAATATTATAATTTCTACATATCAATCGATGGAAAAACTGTTCCATCGGATTGGTGCAGAAAACATCGGCCTAATTATTGCGGACGAAGCGCACCATGCAATCGGCGACAAAAGAATATCGGTATTAAACCGTATAGCGGCCAAGGCCCCGATTGTTGGGTTTACTGCGACACCGGTTTATTCTGAAACGCATGCTGTGTCAGATTTGCTCGGGGCGGAGATATATGCGATGGGTATTGGCGATGCGGTAAATAATGAAATGCTGTGTCCGGTAAAAAATATTCTTTATCGTACAAGTATGATATTTGATCCGTCTGCGTTCGGGTTTGTCCAAGGTTCCGGAGATTTTAATTGGCGAAGAATCGTCGACGAAGGAACAGAGTTTAATACCATGGTCAAGGAAATTGCGCAAATATACGCGCACGGCGAATGTGATGGCAAGCCTTTTCGTGATATGAAAACGATGATAAATTGTCCAAACATAGATATCGCCACTGCCCAGGCACGCGCCATAAATCACGCGGTTGGTCGCGATGTTGCGGTTCCAATGCACAGCAAACAGAAAAATTTTTCGCAAATTATGCAAGATTTTCGGGATGACAAATTTAATGTCGTATGCCAAGTAAACACTCTAACCGAAGGGTTTGATGATGAAGATGTTACGCTTTGTATAAATTATCCATCTGCATCCGCCGTTCGTATAGAGCAGGCATCTGGTCGTGTCCTGCGCATAAATCAAAAAAATCCGAACAAAATCGCATACGTTTTGGATACTGTTTTTCGTGGCGGCGAACAGGAACCAATCGAAGATACAATTATCACCGCCCGTAAACATGGCCAGGTTTTATTCCGTGATATTGCCGGCGCGGCTGTTTTAATTCCGAACAGTTTTCAATATGAATCACACCATGCCAGCGAACATGGAATTTATAAACCAAATGACTTTAAGTTTGATATCATCACAGATAGCAAACTTTTGACGACAATAGAGCAGCATTATAATGATTGGGTTGTGGCTAATAATCAAAACTGGTTGTCGCCGACCGTGTTAAAGAAATATTGTGATTTGCGCGCGTCTGAAACAATTGAAAATCGTCTTAACGAAATGCGCGCAGATACGCGGATGCGTGATCGTATTTGTGATATGCAATTGCTAAACGGCCGGTTTGCACCGTGTTTACATGATGACCCAGAATCAATTAAATTGTTCCAACAAATGTTGACTGAAACATGGTTGACCCCATCACAACTTGTAAAATATTGTGATTTACAAGTGTTTGCTATTGAAAGTCGTTTGCGCGATATGCAAGATGACCCAAGGATGAAAGACCGGATTCAAATAAGAAAATTGATTGGGGGCCGAAACGCACCGTGTTTACGCCAAGACCCAGAATCAATTAAATTGTTCCAACAGTTATTAAATGAAAGATGGCTGTCGCCAAGTTTGCTGACCCGTATTTGCAAAGTAAAAAATGCGATTAAAATGGAACAACGTATGAACGAAGTGCGAAATGACCCAAGGTTGGCGGGGCGTATCAGGGATAAAGAAATTCGTCCTGGTCGTGTTGCGCCGTGCCTATGCGGGGACGAAGAATCAATAAAGTTGTTTCAACAAATACTTGATGAAACGACGTGGATTACCCCAAGTTTGTTAAGACAATATTGTGATATAAAGACCCCCGCTATGGCTGAAAAACGCCTGCGTGAGGCACAAAAAGACCCGCAAATACGTAATCTTATCCAAGAAAAAGAAATAATCGGCGGCAGAAAAGTGCCATGTTTGCGCGGTGATCCAGAATCAATAGAATTATTTAGAGAGTTTTTAAATAAAAAATGGTTAACTCCGTCGCAACTTACAAAACGTGTTCATCTGCAAAGAAAGCGAATAGAAAACGCACTTGAAAAAATGAAAGACGATATTCGAATAAAAGATTGTATCCAAAATATGCTGTTACAGAATGGCAGGTTGGCACCGTGTTTGCGTGATGACACGGAATCAATCGAATTATTTTTGAATATTTTCAAGGAACAGAAACTTGCTGATTTAAAACATGGCGCGACCGTTGTTGTGGCGGCAACGATCGCCAAAGGCAAACAAAAATCAGATGACCACAAAAGATAAGTTTTCCGATTGTATTATTTTTGTAAATTTTCTATAATATACGCATGGTTAAAGTACCCGATCTTTTTATTCGTGCGGAACATGCGGATTTAATAAAAAAACTAAACGCGTGGGACATTGCGTATCATCAAAATGACGCACCGGTTGTTGACGATGCGACATATGATGCGGCAAAAAAACGCGCGCTGGAAATAGAGGCTGAATACCCAGAACTGGCCACCGCTGGGGCATCCACGCATGTTGGTGCGGCACCGTCTGCAAAATTCAAAACATATCCGCACAGTGTTCCTATGCTTTCAATTTCTGATGTGTTTGATGAAAAGGAAGTTGCTGATTGGTTCAACAAATTGCCTAATAAAGACTTATTTATTGAATTAAAGGTTGACGGTGTATCATACGCCGCGTGTTATGAAAACGGCGTGCTTGTGCGCGGTCTTACGAGGGGCAGCGGCACCCATGGCGAAGATATAACCGAAAATTTAAAAACGATTGCCGATATTCCGCAGAAACTTTCGGGCGATTTTCCAGATGTAATAGAGGTTCGTGGCGAAGTTTATATGCTGCGTGATGATTTTATCGCCCTTAATGCGATGGCGGAAGAAAAAGGTGAAAAAGTTTTTGCAAACCCGCGCAATGCGGCGGCCGGGTCTTTACGTCAACTAAATCCGCGTATAACCGCATCACGGCGGCTGTCTGCATTTGGTTATACTTATGGCGCGGTGTCAAATCGCACATGGAATACTCAATCGGAATACTTTGATAAATTGGAATCTTGGGGTTTCAAAACTACGCGCAAATGGGCGCGCCATGCGAACAATATGGTTGAAATTCAGAATATGTATAACGATATAATTTTGTCGCGTGCCGATATTCCGTTTGATATTGATGGACTTGTGATAAAGGTCAATGATGTGGCGACCCAAGAACGGCTCGGCGCTCGTGCGAACAGTCCCCGGTGGGAGGTTGCATATAAATTCCCGGCTGCACGTGCGGTAACAACTTTGCGCGGAATTACTGTTCAGGTTGGTCGCACCGGCGCACTTACACCCGTGGCGGAATTAGAACCTATAAACATTGGTGGCGTTGTTGTATCGCGTGCAACACTGCATAACGCTGATGAAATCGCGCGTCTGGGTGTGCGTGTCGGTGATAAAGTTACTGTTCAACGGGCTGGCGACGTGATTCCGCAAATTATTGGGGTGGCTGAAAGCGCACCTGATGCAACTGATTTTGTTTTTCCAACTAAATGCCCGGTCTGTGGTGGCGATGTTGTGCGCGCCGAAGGGATGGTTGCATATCGTTGTGTGAATACGCTTGGCTGTCCCGCGCAAAGGATTGGCGAATTGGAACATTTCGTGTCGCGTGGTGGGTTTGATATTGACGGGCTTGGCGAAAAGCAATTGGAAAATTTTACCTCACGCGGGTGGATTGAAAATCCGGCGGATATATTTACGCTTATTGAACGCCATGGCGATGAAATAAAGAAATTAGACGGCTTCGGCGAAAAATCTGTATCGAATTTGCGCGCGGCAATTAACGGTGCACGTAATATTGAATTACATCGTTTTTTGTTTGCAATTGGTATTCCCGACGTTGGCAAGGCAACCGCAAAACTTTTGGCGTACGCGTTTGGCGACCTTGCCGCGTTGCGCAGTGCGAATGTGAACGAACTTATAAAAATTGACGGCATTGGCGAAGTGATGGCGCGCGAAATTGTATCGTTTTTTCATAACGAACGAAATATCGCGGTTATTGATGCTCTGTTGCAACAGGTAACAATCAAAGCACCAGATATTAAAACGATTGAATCTGTTGTGTCAGGCAAGAAGATTGTTTTGACGGGAACACTTGCGCACTATAGTCGTGATGCAGCGCGTGAAATTTTGGAACGAATGGGCGCACGGGTAGTGGGCAGTGTTTCGCCTAAAACCGATATTGTTCTTGCGGGTGCGGATGCGGGTTCGAAACTTGCGCGTGCAAACGAATTTGGGATAACAATTTGGACCGAAGATGATTTTGAATCGGCAATGAAAAAGGCGGGAATAAAAAATGGCAGACAATAAAAAGAAAGACAAGAAACCAATTTCATTTGGGCGGCGGTTACTGATATGGTGTTTTAATCTGTTTTTATTCTGTATTGTTGGCGTTACGCTTTATGTAACCGTGATATATTTTCGTATGCCATCATTGGATGCAATTCTAAATGAAACACGCGCGCCGGCGATAGTTTTCTTTGATAAAGACGGCACAGAAATTCGCAGTTCAAACAAGATTATGGGAACGCCGGTGTCAACCGAAACACTTCCGCCGCATGTATGGCAGGCGATAGTCGCCATTGAAGACAAAAGGTTTTTTGAACATGGGCCCCTTGATATGCGTGGAACATTGCGTGCATTGGTGTTGAATTTGGTTCGTGGAAAATTTGCGGTTGGTGGTTCATCGATAACGCAGCAAACGGCAAAAAATATTTTTCTTTCACGCGACAAAAAAATTTCGCGCAAGGTTCAAGAGTTAATATTGTCATATTGGCTTGAGAATCGTTTTGATAAAAATCAGATTTTAGATTTGTATATGAATCGCGTGTCTTTGGTTGGCGGAATGCGTGGAATTGATGCCGCAGCGCGGATGATGTTTGGTCGCGCGGCAACTGAACTTTCCATCGCACAAAGCGCGCAAATTGCCGCAATGTTAAAGGCACCCGCGTTATACAGTCCCTATCGCAATCCTGAAAAAAATATTGAACGGGCGCGCACAATACTCCAAGAAATGGCGAACCAAGGTTATATCGACCTTGCAACCGCGCACGCGGCGGCGGCTGAACTTGCGCCGGCAACTGGAACAGCGGACACGAATCTTTATCGATATTGGACGGATTTTGTAACCGATGAATTGGGATCGCGCATGGGAACAATTGATACAGATATTTTTGTTTATACGACATTAGACCCCAAGGTTCAAAATAAGATTACAAACGCGATATCATCAAACGTTGGCAATCACCAAGGCGCGGCAGTCGCAATGTCGCGTGATGGTGCAATACGCGCAATGGTTGGTGGTACTGATTATAAAGCAAGCCAATTTAACCGCACAATCGCGCATCGCCAACCTGGCAGCGCGTTTAAGCCGATTGTATATTTGGTTGCACTTGAAAACGGAATGACCCCAGAATCAATGGTAAATGATTCACCGTTTACAATTGGGGATTACAACCCGAAAAATTACAACGAACATTATTACGGCGACATTACACTTGCAACTGCATTCGCGAAAAGTGTGAATTCTGTACCATTAAAGTTGGCATCGCTTTACGGGCTTGATTCAGTGCTGTCGATGGCGGGACGTTTGGGTGTTGGTAACAAATTGCGGCGCGAATTTTCAACGGTGCTTGGGGCATCGGAAATGACGCTGCTGGATTTAACAAATGTCTATGCGGTGATATGGAATAACGGGGAATCGGTGCGACCATATTCAATAATGCATGTAACCGATGTACACGGAAACATGCTTTACGAACGTAACCCGTCGGACAGCATCCGTGTTTTGACACCACAAACAGTTGAATATATGACGGAATTATTGGCGGCGGTAACGGCACCGAATGGTACCGGACATAATGCCGCGGCACCTAATGTTATCGGTGGTAAAACAGGGACCAGCAATGATAACCGTGATGCATGGTTTATCGGTGCAACAAATGATATAGTGCTTGGAATCTGGGTTGGCAATGATGACTTTACACCAATGGAATCGAATATAACTGGTGGCACAATCCCGGCAAAAATCTTTCGCGATGCGGTAAAGTAAAAAAATCCCCGTCGGTTATTAGCCACAAAACTTTTCAAATTTCGCGGGGCTCTATTTGTGCCGACGGGGATCTGTCCAGTGCAAAAGTGTTTTCTTATTTCATCGGCTTTTCCACGAACATCAATATCAGCCAAATCACTGCGGCTATACCGATGATGGCATAGATGATATTGCTAACTATTGTGGCGGGGCCGAACAGCCATGCGACCAAGTCAAAGCCGAATATGCCGACCAAACCCCAATTTATCGCGCCGATAAAAGTCAACGGTGCAAGTACGTAATCAGTCAATCCTTTCATAGTTTTCTCCCATGCTTGTTGTTGATTTGTGTCTTTTTTAAAGACGATTATATTATACTACCCAAGTACACCCAACACAATACGAACAAAAACCTAGACTTTTCAGCCACTAAAAAATTTTGTCAAATTACTTGACAACCGGATTTTATGTCCTATAATTAGGACGAATAACCAAAAGGGACACAAATGAAAAAAACAATTTTGACTGGTTTATTCGGTGCGTTTGTTGCCACATGTGCGATTGCATCTGATGGTGGCGTGTACAGCGAAACCGAAACATTTACAAACAGCGTTCGTTACAACACGAATACGGTTACCTATGCCGAACCGGCGCAAGAGAGGGTTGCATACGCGTATGCAAACACATGCAATTCGTGCGCGCAACCGGTCCGCGTGAAAACTTATACCGAAGTCGTTGACCATTATCAGGTTTATCGTCCTGTAACGGTTTACGAACCGGCAGGTGTTTTTTCTGAACGCCGCGTAATTCGTAACAACACCTGTGGTCGTTGTAACGGATAATAAAATTCCTTGTTTGTTATGTTGTTGTTAAACGTCCGACCTGTTTGGCCGGACGTTTATATTTTATACAAATTTTATAACCGTTTATTTCTTCCAGAAAGCAAACCCAGAATGTTTTTCTTCCTTTCTGCTTTCTTCGCGTGCGCGCCGTCTTTCTGCGCGTCTTTCCTGAAAACGCTTGGCGGATTCTTCATCGCGCTGAACAAGTTTTAATGTTGTAACCGATAATTTGCCATTACGAACCTCTTCATCAAATTCGACGATATCGCCCTCATTCAAATATCGCAAATCCGCATTTTTAAGTGAACTTGAATGAACAAATACATCATCTGTGTTGCCGTCCGCATTCGGTGTATCCGGCGCAATAAAGCCGTAACACTTTTTGCCATTGTACCATTTTACTTTACCTTGGCGCATCTTTTTTTCCTTTACTACCTTTGTTGATGATTCAATCTCTTGATTAAATCTAGTTCAATCTTGTCATAATGAAAAAGTAAAATCAAGAAAATAACGCACGTGCCAAAAAGGACATTTGTCCCCTGTTTATATACCGCGTTCGGGGTTATAATACCGCGAAACCTCATTCATAATAAAATTGAATAGTTTTG
>JAGCDW010000038.1 GCA_017650945.1 Alphaproteobacteria bacterium
CCGGCCAAATTTGATTCAGGTTTTTATCAACAACGATATCTTTCGCGGTAATTGGTCGACAACTAAGTGGTCTTTTTGCAACCGGTGCATCTGGTAAAAAAGAACCGTTGTATTCGTGTCCGGTAAAGAAAATGGGTTTGTCTAAACCAAATTGTGCAAAATTTTTAAAATTTACATCCTGACATTCTGCTCCAACGGCATTCTTTTTTACATAGGCTTGCAAATCACCAAGATACATTAATTTATCGGCAACAATAAATGTAAATGTACCTGTCGGTATGACTTGCCCGGGGTAATTATTATCGGCAACAATTCGCACGGTACGTGTCACACACAGGGAATATGAAACTTTGTCCCCAAGGCGTTGACAGTATATATAATTTTTCAAATCATCAATGTTATTTATGGTTTTGTCATATCCGTAATCCATTGGCTCCACATATTTAACGTTAAAAAACACAAATGTCGCAATTTTCATTTTATTACTCCTTTGACTCACTTAACTCAATCCGACTAAACAAATTTTCTGGCACGGTGAATTTTTCGCCCGCTGTGACACGGTGTTCATATTGCGCCGGCCAAGACAAATCATGTTTGGTTTCGAATATATTCTGAATCTTTGCCGCCGCATCCGGAATAACCGGTGCCGACACACGCGCAAACAAATCAATCAATTGGAAGCATTCATTTAACACCGCCGCCGCGCCCGCCGTATCGCCATTTTTAACCAGTGCCCACGGTTCTTTTGCGGTCATGTATTCGTTTGCAATGCCGTAAATATCACGCAGCGCGACAATAGATTTGCGAAATTCGCATGCGTCCAGTGCCGCGGTCAGTTCGGCAATCTTTGCGTTCACTTTGCCCGCCAATTCCGTATCCGCCACGCCCCCCGCCGGCACAGTGTCGCCAAAATTTTTCTGCGATAATTTGCATACACGCGACACAAAGTTGCCAAGCAAACCATTTAAATCTTTATTCACAATTTCCGCAAACCGCGTCATTGTGAAATCAGTATCATCGCTTTCTGGGGCGGACGCCAGCAACGCATACCGCCAACAATCGCTTGGTGCAATAGAAAGCGCCGCATCAAGGAAAATTCCGTTGCCGGTTGACTTTGAAATCTTTGCGCCATTAAAGTTCAAAAAGTTTTGGCCTTTTAACACATCGACGGTTTTCCAATTGTCGTCCATGGCCAATTCTTGCGCCGGGAAAAATACAGAATGGAAAGACACATTATCCTTTGCCATAAATTGCGTATAGTGGCATTCAGGATTTTTCCACCAAGACGCCCAATCTGGATTTGCAATCTGTGAAATCGAAACATATCCCCACGGCGCATCAAACCAAACATAGAAAACTTTATCTTCGTATCCGGCCTTGTTCACCGGGATACCCCATTTCAAATCGCGCGTAATTGGGTTGTCGTGTAATCCTTCGTCCAACCACTTGTTCGCGATAGTAATTGCGGTTTTCGGCCAGCCTTGTCTTGAATTTATCCACGCGCGCAGTTTATCTTGCATTGCACTTAATTTGAAATACAAATGTTTCGTTTCGCGCATTTCAACAGGCGAAGACGGGTCAATCGCGCTGTGCGGATTAATCAGTTCGTCCGGGTCCAACGATGCGCCACACTTTTCGCATTCGTTTCCATACGCGCGTTCATAACCGCACCGCGGGCAAGTCCCAATAACATACCGGTCGGCCAAGAATTTTTTTTCATTTACCGAATACGGCTGGCGCGAAGATTTTTCTTCTATCATGTTTTGTTCTTCCAACCGATTGAACAATTCGTGAATAAGTTTTTCGTGCTGTGCGGTATGCGTGCGACCATATAAATCAAAGGACAAATTAAAATCACGAACGGCGGCTAAATGATTAGCGCGATATTTTTCAACATAATCTTCCACGGACATATTTTCGCGCGCTGCGCCAATCTCGCTTGTTGTGCCGTGTTCATCCGAACCGCCAATATATAAAACATCGCGACCCATTGCGCGACAAAACCGCGCATACACATCGGACGGCAGCAAGCACCCAATCAAATGCCCAATGTGCAGGTTGTTATTCACATATGGTAACGCAGATGTAATAAGATATTTTTTGCCCATTGTTATTTTCCTTTTTATAAAAAATGACGCCAAACGGGGCGTCTATCCGAATCCCGTTTAAGTTTTTTTCAAAATTATATTTGCATTCGTTTCATTTTTAACTCTCTGGATAACAAAAATTCGTGGCCCGCCACACGAAGCGTCGTAGACGCGAAGTGTGGTGGGTGGTATTGGACTCGAACCAACGACCTTTACGATGTCAACGTGACGCTCTACCAACTGAGCTAACCACCCAAAGCCACTGCATTATAACATCTAAATTCTAGAATGCAAATAAAATCGCTTTTTTTTGCCTTGGTGGCTTTTAGATATAATTTGCTATAACATCCCCTTTTCACCTACAGTATACTCTAGAGCATGCTCCAAATATGCTCCTAAATGGCATTTTAGTAGTGTTTATTGGCAAATTTATCTATTCTAATTCGTTTCCCCCATGAATTTACAACAATAACATCTTCACCACTATGAAAAACATCACGAGGTTTGTGGAATTCGAGTCTTCGACCACCAATTTGTTTGACTATTACATCATCGTCTTTCCAACGGTATCTCAAATTGCTTTTTGTTTGCATGTTTAAACCTCTTACTATGATCATTAGAACTAAATTTGGTGCAGATTTTTACTATAAAAGGAATAAAAACACATATTTAGTCTATGTTAGAGCTTGAAAACACTCGTTTTATGAAGGAATTCTTGTGTTATTTCATGTTTTTACCCTTTACTATATAAGATCTTTTGGTTATACTCGCCAAGAAAGGAGCTTTACATGAATTTGTGGATATTGACAGAAGACAGACCTAAGATAAATGTGCTCAAACAGATATTAGAAGAGTTTGCAAAAGATCATGGGGTCGGTGCTTTTGTTGATAACTTGAGAATTTTACCTATTGTGAAGAATAATCAATTTGTTTTTACGTATGAATTGATAGGTTTTAGGTGTAATAAGGTAAACAAAATATACATAAAAACAGTTTCTGGTAATTCTAGTTTTGTGGATTTTCTGGTTTTTTACCAAGAAAAGGAACCAGTTGAGACAGATAAGCCCCTTTATGCCATAGAAGAAACTAAAACAGATGATAGTGAAAGTCGAAATACAGGGGTTTACCAGAGATGTTCTAAATTTGTCTTTTTGAACAATTATTATCCAAGTGTCAAAAAGATAATGTTATATAATTTACAAATAGATCAAAAAGAAGAACCTACACAAACGAATATTTTTGGTACCAGATTGTTATTGACGTTGGGTGTGAATATCAGAGGGAAAAAACTTGATAAAGATATTTTTGTTCCATTCCATAACATAGACGAGTTGATAGACTTTAAAAACGGTATGAGGAGACCACCGAAAGGCAACGTACCAATCATAATAAACAAATATGCAGATAGAATAGAAATCTCTGGTCGTTTAGTAAAAAGTGATTCTCTATCGCATGATCCAAACATCGGAGCATTGAGTATAATATCAAATGTCTTGAGGGTGCTTGGTTGGAAGAAGGATATTATAATAACGGAACATGGATTGATTCAAAAACATGTGCAAAATAAAGATAACAAATTTATTCTAATAGCTAATTTGTTGGGTATAAGTCTCAAAAATCTAGTAATTCCTGTAGTAAAACCTAAACTAGATTATTGGCATTATGATATGTTAGGCGAAAAACTTGGTACGATATTTATACATTTGGTTGTGGATAGTTTTACAGATGGATACTCTATATTTGAAAATCATGCAGGTTGTGAAAAGGGTTATTTTGTGACTCCGGGAGGGGAACATATTCCTTTGGCTAAATACGAAGATAGAGATGCGTATAAAGCCGGAGACAAAGATAAAATTATACATATTCCGGACTTGGTTTTGGTTGATCCTACAAACAACGAAATTATCAATATAGAAGGTAAAAAATATGAACGTAGACTATATGGTATTGAAGAATTGAAGGGCTATGATGCTGTTGAAAGAGACTATATTCATAGATACTACCCTAAATTTTCGATAGTTAGAACAGTTGTATTGTATGGTAGTGATAATGAAAAAATATTGGAAGTAGAGGTAGGTTTTTTGCTGAATAGAAAAGGTCACATGATTCTTGGAATAAAAGCACCTAAAATATTTGTAAAAGGTATAAATAACTTGTTAGATTTTTGGAAGAATTGATGAGTGCACTGATAAAATCACCTTTGAATTATACAGGAGGAAAAAGTAAAATTCTACCACAGATTTTACCACTTTTTCCTGTTGATATAGATACGTTTGTAGATTTGTTTGCCGGTGGAGCTAATGTTGGTATAAATGTGAATGCAAAACAGGTTGTGTTTAATGATAATATAAAGCCCTTGATAGATTTGTATAAAACATTACAAAAAAATTCGGTTGAAAAAACACTAAAATATATTGAACGAAAAATAATTGAATTTGATCTATCAGAGGAAAATGTTGAAGGATACCATATTTTGAGACAATGTTACAATGAACACAATGACCCTTTATTACTGTTTTTGCTAACTGCTTATTCATTCAATCACCAAATAAGATTCAACAATGCTATACAGTATAATGTCCCTTTTGGTAAACATAGAAGTTGTTTCAATGATACAATGAAAAATAATTTAGTGGCTTTTATGAATAAATTGCATGGTATAAAAGCGGTTTTTACAGCAAAGAATTTTGACGAATTAGATTTAGATTGGTTGAAAGATAAGGATTTTCTGTATGCTGACCCACCGTATCTTATCACTACCGGTACTTATAATGATGGGAAAAGGGGGTTTACTGGGTGGAACGAAACTCAAGAATTGATGTTATTAGATCTTCTGGATAAATTGGATAGACGGGGTATAAGATTCGCTTTGTCAAATGTGATCAAACACAAGAAAACCGAGAACAAGTTTTTATTAGATTGGTTGAAAAGAAATCCTAATTATTGTATACATAACATCGTAAAAGATTATACAAATTCAAGTTACAATGTAAAAAACAAGGACAAAGAAGACACTCAAGAAGTACTTATAACAAATTATTGAAATATAGATTAGTAGAATGAGATATATTGGAAACAAGACAAAATTATTAGATAGAATATACAATGCTATGAAAGAACATGGCATCGCAGGGGGATCTTTTTTTGACTTCTTTTCTGGAACAGCGTCTGTTGCTAAATTCTTCAAACAAAATGGTTATGATGTTTTCTCTTCTGATTTATTATTCATGTCTTATTGTTTACAACGAGCATATATAACAAACAATATGGAGCCAGAGTTTAAAGCTTTACTGCCAAAACTAAATAACTGTTGTTCGCAAAGCTTATTAGAAAGTCCTTTGGATAAGGTTTTGTGTTTTCTGAATAATTGTGTAGAAAAAAAACATGGGTTTATATATAAAAATTACTCAGTTGCAGGTACCAAACATCTAAAACAACCTCGTATGTATTTATCGGATGAAAATGCAGCGAAAATAGATGCAGTACGCCAGACAATAGAAGATTGGTATACTAGTAATTTGGTAACTGAAGACGAGTATTATGTTCTGTTAGCTTGTTTGTTAGAGAGTGTTTCATTGTTTACAAATGTTGCAGGAGTATATGCAGCGTTTCAAAAAAAATGGGATCCAAGAGCAATAAAACCATTTGTAATAAAACCAATCGAGCTTTGTATAGGTAAAAAAACAGGTAAAGCATATAACACGAATAGCAGTGAATTATTAGCAACGGTGAAAGCAGATATATTTTATTTAGACCCCCCATATAACGAGAGACAATATGCACCCAATTATCACCTGTTAGAAACGATTGCTAAATATGATAATCCAGAGTTACGTGGCGTGACAGGTATGAGAGATTATTCAAACCAAAAATCAGCATTTTGTCGGAAAGAAACGGCTCTTGCAGAATTAGAAGAGATTCTAAAAAATGCCAAATGCAACTATTTGCTACTTAGTTATAACAATGAAGGTATAATGCCACAGGAAGATATTTTAAACATGATGAATAAATACGGTAAAACAACATTAGTAGAATTCAATTATGCTAGATACAAAAGCAATAGTAATGGGGAGGCAGATAATAAAAAAGCCGTCAAAGAACAGTTATATATTGTAGATTTATTGAAATTATAACCCGAAAACAAAAACTTGAAAAATATTAGTAACATGATATACTGAAATTGAGTGCTCGTAAGGGTGCTTGTGACATTAGATAGCGGAACGGGTTTGATCACCCAAGTATCAGTCTAGATAGTGTCCCAGCCGAAAGGTTGGGATGCCTTGTGCTATACAATAGGTCTTTTAGACTAAAAGCCTTGGGGTTCTGTACTTGAATTGATCAACATCCCAACCGCCTAATAAAGCGGTTGTTTTTTATGGCAAAGATTGTTAGGTATTTTTTGTTTATAGTATTCACAGGAGCATTAGTTGCGTGTAATCGTAATATTCAACAATCGACACAAGAAAAACATAGTGACATAAAGATATTTTTTACTCCCGGTACAAAATGTGAAAATAATGTCATTGAAAGAATAAAACAGTCAAAAAAAGTGGACATAGCGGTTTATTCAATTACAAATCCTGCTATCACAAATGCTATTATTTCTGCGTATAAACGTGGGGCAAATATAAGAATTGTGACAGATAAAACACAAGCAAAAGGGAAAAAATCATTAGTCTCTCAAATACGTGCTACCGGAATACCTGTTTTGACTAATAAAAAACACAAGATAGAACATAATAAGTTTGCTGTTTTTGACGATGTACATGTTGTTTCTGGATCTTATAACTGGACAACAAACGCAACCAACTATAACAGTGAAAATTGCCTATTCTTTGATCAACCAGACATGGAATATTCTAAAAGATTTGAGTATCTATGGAAGATTTATAGTGAATAGCCTAGTAGTATATTTTAAATCCATCGTCTGTACCCAACTCTTCTATCACATTTTGTATTCTTTTTATTGTTATTTGATCTACTGTTTGAAATCCTGCTTTGCCTTCTATGGATTTTGGATCAACTTTTTCTGGTATCTGAGAGACGATAAAGTTGAAATTTGTACCTTCTTGTTTGTTTTTTAGCAAGCAGGCATGACTAACTACAGATGCTCCACCATACATCTCAAATATCACCCCAGATCGTTGTCCAATAAGATCCAAAAGCATAGTTATAAGTTTTACCGGTTTTTTTGATCCACTAAATGATATATGACCTTCATTTTGTAGTGTTGATTTAGTATCTGAAACATCCCATATATCACCTAAAATAACAGAATTTTTCAAAGATCCGTCTTCTTGTTTTATAAGGCTATCGCTAAAACGCAAATATAAGGCGTTTTTAGAGCCTTTTTCTAGTAGCTTGCCCTTGTACTCGAATATAGGGTCTAAATCGTCTCTGTGGGCATAAAAAACGCTTTTATAAGCATTTGATTTAGGGTAAACAGCTTTGTATAGGTCTTTTGCTATAGTATTGTACATATAATGTTTGAATTCTGGCTCTATTTTGATCATTTTTTCTATGTTTTTAGATAATAGTTCCATGTTGTGCTTTTTGAATAAGTTTATTATATGAGGTTGCTGTTTCAGGTGGTCAATCAAATATATTTTTTCGTGCACTCCAAAAGTCGAATTTGGTTTTTTGATAAGATGCTTAAAGGCGTTTTGCCAGTAAGTCCTAGATGGAGTGTATAAACGTTGCAGGTGATTTACTTTTGATTTGTCTTTTGCATATACTAATAAATAGGATTTTAGTCCGGGTAATCTGTATTGAGTCCTAGATACAATAATAGATGCAGGGGTGCTTGTTTTTATGACGATGTTGTTTATAAAGTTTTCTCTACCGTATACAGAATCCATAAGCACTTTTACATACGCCATTTCGTGCTCACTTACAGATAGAGCAACAAGTCCGTCTGGTTGAAGAAGTTTTTTTACTAATTCAAGGCGAGGAAAAAGGTGCTCTAAAAGCTGGCACGTTCCGTCAAATGAAGAATTATATGCTAATACAGCTCTGTTTGATGGCATGTTAAAGGGTATGTCCCCGTATGCAAGTAACAGTTTTCCTGAGTATTCTGGTAAGAGCCATTTACAAGCATCTATATTATCTTTCACTAGAACAAGATTTTTAGATTTTTCATTATTTGGTAAGGAGTTGAAAGATTTGTTTGGGTGAAATTTGACTTTTGTTGGAGTGTTTGTTAGTTTTTCTGCTCTTTCTCTTCCATTAAAGTATAGAAATAGTCCGTTTTTGTTTTGTGTTTGTGTGGTGTTGTTTTTAAAGTCTTCTAGTGATCCAATTATTCCTTCGTATCTATACAGTTGCCCCCATTTTTTACCATTTTCAACTTTGCTTATAATTCCGGTGTTGCAGAGAAGTTTGAGTGTGTTGGTGATGGTTGGTCTTGGGATTTTTGTTTGTTTGCATAAAGTTGTGATGTCGAGTTGAGGGGTTTTGCAAAAAGTATCAAATATGGCTAATGCTGTGTTTTTTGATCTACCAATGTTTTCTATTTTTGCTCGATCTGTAGATATAATTTCTGTATTGAATGTATTTATTGTTTTTCTGATGGTTTGTTTTTTTATCATGGTACGTTCTCTCTTGAATCATTATTTTTTATAGCAGAAAATAATGAATAATGCCAATCTAAAAAAATAACAAAGTATACATTTTTATCATAATTTTGAGTTCTAATATACATACAAAAAAGGATCTATACTAATGCTAACAAAACCAGAATTCACACAAGAAAAACTATTGACGGTTACAGAGGCAGCTAATATTTTGAATTTAAAACCTTCTACCTTATACCGTATCAAACAAAATGAAAGGTCTCCCAAAAGGGTCAAAGTTTGTGGCAGGCTTTATTTTACCCTTTCTTCTATAAACAACATAATGGGCTAATCTCTTTTCTAATATCTTTCTCAATTTGTTTATGGGGTTTGGTAAGAGTAATTCGCCACGTTGTTTGAGCCATAAAGCAAAGATAATGACGGTTTTCAGTTGCTTTATATCAAAATAATTCACTTTATGTGGGTTGAATCTCTCTTTGCCAAACCAAGTCTTCATTGTAAACAGCTCACTACCTTCGTTGATATGTGGATCTTCGTTGTCTTTTAATTCTTTGACAAGGTAAGCACAAATTCCCTCTTTATCATAAACGCATCTCAAATCAAAAACGGTCTTATAAAACTTATATTTATCAACGATTTTACTAATTGCATCACATAATCTGTAGCCAATATATTCGTCATGATCTGTACTTTTGAAGAGAATATGAACATGCCACCAAAAATCATTCTTACCATGTTCCATTACACCAACACATTGTAAAGCGTTTCTAGTCCAATGATTTTTTTGTTCTATGGCAAGAGTTTGAATTTCTTTGAATAATTTTTTATAAGATTTTTTAGCGTCTTCTCTGTTTCTTGTTCTTCTAAAACCGGATTGGGTGCATCTGGGTAGTTTGATTGTCAAAAGATAAGAATAGTCTTCTTGCATTAGTTGTTTTTGCCAATATTTCCTAGAGTCTTGATATTCGGTTTGGTGATTCCTATAAAAACCATTCAATTCTTCATTTATCTCATTTGTAAATTTAGACACGATTTCTTCTAGCGTTCTAAACCTTCTTCTTATTTTCAATCCACGTTCTTCCACATAAAACGTTCTTCTTTTTATTGTTTTACTTAGTTGAGAATGTTGAACATCTAAATTAGAAAATAAATCATAACCATTCATTTATTACCTTCTTGGTTTACTTTGTTTAATGAATGATCAACACACCTTTTGTTTTGGGTGCTAATCAGTTTGAATCAAAAAGCCCGGATTTATAAGGGTTGAAGCGTAATCCAATCCAACAGGAGCGATTTGATTTATTTCCTAGAACTGTTTTTTTTCATAAAGTTGTAAAATTTTTCATTCTTTGTGATTTTTTTTGAGGAACGATTCGTAAAAAAAGACAAATTTGATACAAAAATAGGTGTTTTTTTCTGGTAGGAGGCAAGTGTATACACTTTGTGTATAAAAAATACTTGACATCGGTACACAAAAAGTGTATACTGTAGCTGTAACAAAAACAAAAGAGGTGTTTTGATGGAAAAATATAGAACAAAGTTTGGTACATGGATCTCTGTATTTTGTGCCAGACATGGATTAAACATCGCAAGGGCTGCTTATGAATTGGGGTTGGCTCCTACTACATTGGCATCTATTGTAGCTGGAAGACATCCTTTACCGGTGTTCTTGCGTGAAAATATCATAGCGACTTTCGGAAGATATTTGTCCGGAACAGATATTGCCGAAATGGATCAAAGCATTGTTGATACAGAGGCAGGAGCTGTGATTGTGTCAAGGAACTATAAAAAATACGTCAGTGCACAAACAGTGAATGACAAAGAATGGTGTCTAAAACTGATGGATGTAATGGCTAAAGCGACCAATAAAATGAACAAGGAGGAATCTGAAGAAATTTATGCTCGTTTGCAAGAGATTGCTGAACGCCCTGCACCAGTATCTATAGAATTAGACAAAGATATAGATATTGAAACGCTGAGACAAGATATTCGCAGACGGTATAAAGACCCTGTAAAAACAGAACAAATTGTAGAAAAAATAAAAGAACTGAGACAATAAAAAATAAAGTGGGTGAACAAGCGGCAACCTGCTCACCCTAACAAACACCAAACGAGTTGGATGTCTGCCACAAAGTCATTTTAGCTCGTTTGGATCAAAAATCAAGAACCAAAGGTGACTAAAATGAGCAAACAAGAAAATATTACACAAACATTAGTAAATAAAATCGTATACAACATCGAAAAAGGCAACACGTCTGAATTATGTGATGTGTGGGATTCTAAGACATCAGGTTTTGGTATACGAGTTGGCAAAACCAATGCATCTTTTATTTTCAAATATAGAAATAAGGCAAACAAAGCCCAAACAAAAACATTTGGTAAAATAACCGAAATGTCTGTTGCTGAGGCTAGAAATCTATTGGACGCATTTAAACCAACAATAAAATCTGATCTTGCAACAATTCAGAAAACTAATAAGAAATATACGGTGAAAGATTTATGTGAAAAATATCTTGCGGAACACCAAACTCGTGCAACAACGAAAAAACAAGACGAAAGCAGGATTGAAAGACACGTCTTGCCAACACTTGGCAACATACCATTACATTTATTGACAGCTAAAGATATTATGAATGCACAAACGGCTATTGCAAACGGTGATAAAAAAATAATTATAGCAGGACATAAAAATCCAAATAATCCACATTCATATATCAAAGTATCTGGCGGTCAAGGTGCTGCTAAAAGGGTTATGGAAATGCTGAAAACAATTTTGAATTTTGCAGAAGATGAAGAGTTGATTGAAAAAAATCCTATGAATTCTCGTAAATTCAAAAAAATCAAATACGATAAAAAAGAAACAGCGTATCTCGAAAACAACAATTATGAAAATCTTGGTTATTTGTTGAAAAAGCATGAACAGCAATCAAAGAAAAGCAATCAAAGTGTGTTGTTTATAAAATTATTGGCTTTGACGGGCTGTCGTAAAGGTGAATTATTAGGTCTTACTTGGAATCGAGTAGATTTTACCAACCAATATTTTGTGTTTGCTAAAACAAAAACTACAGGGGAACAAAAACGATATTTTGGATCTGCAGCAAAAAGATTATTGTTAGATATGCACCAAAAAGCTACATCCAACTACTTGTTCCCTAGTATTACAAAAACAGGTACACATAGAAAAGATTGTTTGAGAGCTTTAAAGCAGATTTGTAAAACAGCACAAGAAAACAAAAGTCAATTTGATGCAATACAAAAACTAACCCTACATGGTCTTAGACATTCATTTTCAACAATGTGTAACACCCTCTCTTTTCCCGATGTAATTAGAGAAGGACTTATGGGGCACAAGAATGGTGGTGTACAATATATTTATACACACAATACACATAACACAATGATTGAACATGCAGATAAAGTATCAGAAAGTATCAACACGTTGTTAGATACGGGATGTAAAAAAGCAGAATTGGAAAACAACAACTAAAGAGGTAAAAAAATGAAATTTATAACAGAAAGAGAATTAGCTAAATTTTTATCGAATGAATATGGTTTGCCAACATCGAAAAAATCATTAGAAAAATTACGTGCAAAAGGTAAAGCACCAAATTTTAGAGTTTGGGGTGGAAAAATTGTATATGAAAAGCAAGATGTACAGACATGGCTCAACAATCAAATGGCGATTTGTTACAAGTACACAATGCCAAAATATAGCATATAAAAAAAGCAAAATGCTCCCAATATGCTCCAAAATGATAAAAACCACAAAACTAACACAAACACTAGAGAATCAAAAAACCCCGGAAATCCGGGGTAAATCTTTTTGTTGGGGGGCTAAAATCTTCATAACGAATTTCACGATGTCAACGTAACGCTCTAACCAACTGAGCTAACCACCCAAACAAAGGGCATTATAACAAAGAAAATCCCGATTGCAAGAATTTAGTGTTCGGTGTCGTTTTGCGGGAAACCATCAACCGTTCCAATCAATTCGCGTTCGATATCGATTCCCATTTTTTCCAATTCATCTTCCATTTTTGACAGAATCATTTTCAACAACAAATACATTTCACCAATTGTCATAGGGTTTTGTGGCTGTTCATAGTAACGATACAGTGTTTTTATAACCGTTTGTGGTATTGGATTATTTGTGATTACCCGGCTAAACATTAGTTTTCCTCTTTGTTAAAAATATTTACGAAATCACAAACGGTTGGAGCTTCAAAAGCAATATCTCGACAGGTATTGACCGCCTTATTCGACATATTCGGCGAACTCCAACCGATTGGCCAGAAAAATTCGTCGCATAGCGACGTGTCGAGATACAAGACCTTTGAATGCCCACAACAGCAACCCGCCATTGCAAACATTATTATATTACCCACCAAAAAATGTTGCAATGAAAAAATCCCCATTTTCTTAGGAAAGAAGTCCGCGGGGGCCGCACCCAAAAGTAAAAACGGGCGCAAACGCACCCGCACCCGTCGTGGCACGCCCCGCCGCGGTCGTGACGGACTAACCACTAACCACTTACACTAACACTACCCACTTAGTACATCGTCTGCAAGATATGTTTATTCTTATCCAAACTGGTCAGCATACGACCACTGCCCCGTGCGACACATGCCAGTGGGTCATCAACCAAGAACGCCGGCAAACCCGTCGCCGCACGAATTGCCGCGTCCAGCCCGCGCAGCAATGAACCACCACCGGTCATTGCGATACCCAAATCGGCGATATCGGCGGACAATTCCGGTGGTGTTAGTTCCAACGCGTGCCGCACAGTATCAACAATTTTTGAAACCGTTTGCGCAAGTGCCGATGCAATTTGCGATTCTGTGATAACCGTTTCACGCGGTGTCCCCGACAGCAAATCGCGGCCCTTTATCTTCATAGTAAGTTCGTTTGCCTTGTCCTTTGGCGAAATCGCCGTGCCGATTTTTTTCTTAATTTCTTCGGCAGTGTTTTCCCCAATCAGCAGGTTTTTATTCTTGCGCACAAATTCGATGATATCCAAATCCATCTGGTCGCCGGCGGTACGAACGGCGTTAGAATACACAATTCCACCAAGTGACATAACCGCAACCTCGGTCGTGCCGCCACCGATATCAAGCACCATAGACCCCAACGGCTTTTCCACCGGCAGTCCCGCACCAATTGCGGCGGCGGTTGATTCTTCGACAATATAAACCTTGCGCGCACCGGCGGCATCAGCGGCCTCTTGAATAGCGCGGCGTTCCACCTGGGTTGCACACGATGGCACACATATAATAATAAGTGGCGCGGTCAATGGGCTTCTGTGATGCACCTTGCGAATAAAGTATTTTATCATTTCTTCGGCAACTTCAAAGTCCGCGATAACCCCATCGCGCAGCGGTCGCACGGCGGTAATTGACCCCGGTGTGCGCCCAAACATTTGTTTTGCTTCGGCCCCGACGGCCAAGATTTCTTTGCGTCCCAACAATTTGTTTTCCGCAACGGCAACAACCGACGGTTCGTTTAGCACGATTCCGCGACCCTTGACATATATAAGTGTGTTTGCCGTTCCCAAATCAATTGCCATATCTGCGGAAAAAAATTTCATAAGCCAATTATACATATATCGCCCCTTTCGCAATAATTTGCCATTACTATAAACGCGTGGATACGAAAAATCAAGGGGTCAGGCGATAAAAACCTTTTTTATTTGACTTTGTGGATAATTTGCTATTATTAAACACATGCGCGATACAATAAAATCACATGCAGACTTTCATACAACCGACGAAGACCCGTCGGCGCGGGCACTGTTCTTTTTCGTTCGGGCAAAGCCGGCGCGCTTTCCGACCAATCCGCGTATTGGGTTTATGGCGACCAAGCACACTTTCAAACTTGCGGTTCATCGCAATCGGGCAAAGCGATTACTGCGCGATTGGGTGCGGTATCACGAACGGCTTATGTGCCCGGAATTCGATTATATCTTTATCGCCCGCCATATGATTTTGGACGCAACGCGGCCGGCGGGACGGATTGCGATGGAAAAGGCGCTAACCCACATTATGCACAAATATGGGCCAAAGAAAGTAAACAAAAATGCAAAAAATTCGTAAAATTCCGGCCTATATCGGGCTGGGGCTAATTTGGGTTTACCAACATTTTATATCGCCGGCATTTGGTGGTCGCGCGGTCTGCCGCTTTACCCCGACATGCAGTGAATACACCAAAACAGCGATTTCGCGATACGGGCTTGTTCGTGGCGCGTGTTTGGGAATGCGCAGAATTCTGCGCTGTCGCCCGGGCGGGGGCTTTGGTTTTGACCCTGTTCCTTGACAATTGGGGTATTAAAGATTAAAATTCGGGTAACATAAAAGAATTTTTACAAAAGGATTAAAAAATGTCATTTCGTTCAACTGTGGAATCCATGTCAAAAATTATGGACGATATGGGAATCACTGAACTTGATTTGGAACGCCAGTTTTTGTTTGGCGTGTATCGTAAACATATTCATCTTTCAAAGCAATCTGGTATTACAATGCCGACATTGCCGGTTTCTGAAAACGCAAAGCACACAAACAGCGAACCCGCCGATGCGACCACATCGGGCTATGCACTGAAATCGCCAATGGTTGGTGTTGCGTACCTTGCACCGGAACCGGGTGCAAAGCCGTTCACCAAGGTTGGCGCATCAATCAAGGCCGGCGATACCGTGATTTTGGTAGAGGCGATGAAAACCTTTAACCCGATAAAGTCCGACAAAGACGGCGTTGTCAAAGAAATCTTGGTCACGGACGGCCAGGCCGTTGAATTTGACCAACCATTGATAATTATTGAATAAGAAAAACTATGCCAAAAATAAAGAAAGTTTTAATTGCCAATCGTGGCGAAATTGCGTTGCGAATAATTCGCGCGTGCCGCGATATGGGTATTCGAACGGTTGCGGTGTATTCTACCGTGGACCGCGATGCGATGCATGTGCAATTGGCGGACGAATCTGTGTGCATTGGACCGGGACCGTCCAAGGAATCTTACCTTAATGAATCTGCGATATTGACGGCGGCGCTGCTGACCAACGCGGACGCGATTCACCCGGGATATGGTTTTTTGTCTGAACGTGCGGACTTTGTGCAAAAGGTTGAACAGCATGGTTTAATCTGGATTGGGCCGGACGCGGCGATGATAAATAAAATGGGTGATAAAGTAAATGCCAAGAAAACCGCGATTGAATGTGGCCTGCCCGTTGTGCCGGGGTCCGATGGTGCGGTCGATACGGTCGAAGATGCGTTAAAATGGGCGAAAAAAATCGGCTATCCGGTTATGTTAAAGGCATCGGCCGGTGGTGGTGGTCGTGGTATGCGCCCTGTTATGTCTGCGGACGAAATGGCCGAAGCGTTTGAGATTACCAAGAACGAGGCGCGCAGTGGTTTCGGCGATGATACACTTTATATAGAAAAACTTTTATTGCACCCGCGGCATATAGAGTTCCAAGTTCTGGGCGACAAACACGGCAATGTTGTTATCTTTGGCGAACGCGATTGTTCATTACAGCGCAAGAATCAAAAGGTGATGGAAGAATGCCCTGCCGCCGCGCTTACCCAGAAACAGCGTGACGATATGATTGAAATCTGCAAAAACGCGGCAAAGAAAATGGGCTATACCAACGCCGGCACATTTGAATTTATGTACGAAGATGGCAAGTTCTATTTCTTGGAAATGAATACGCGGTTGCAAGTCGAACACCCCGTAACCGAAATGGTTTACGGCGTTGACTTGGTGCGCGAACAAATCCGTGTCGCGGCGGGCGAAAAACTTGGTTATAGCCAGGCGAACGTGATTCCGCACGGCCACGCGATTGAATTTCGTATCAATGCCGAAGACCCAACGGACTTTGTCCCCTGCCCCGGCAAAATTACACTTTATGCACCGTCGGGCGGGCTTGGCGTTCGCGTGGACAGCGCGGTTTACACTGGATACACAATTCCGCCAACATACGATTCAATGATTGCGAAATTGATTGTTCATGCGCAAACGCGGTCTGCATGTATTATGCGTGCGGAACGTGCACTGGACGAATTTGTTATCGAAGGTGTAAAAACAACAATCCCGCTTCAGAAGAAATTGCTAAACAACCGTGATGTTCGCACATTAAACTTTGATAATCATTGGTTGGAAGAATATTTGAAAAAAGAAAACAAAAAGAAGTAAAATCCCATCGGGCTTGCGTTTGCAGAGATAAATTATAAAAAAAATCGCCAATCGGCGATTTTTTCTTTAACAGTTATTCTTAAGAACATACATTGTTTGCTGTGTTACAGGTTCGAGCACTACTGGGGCAATCAGAATTTTGGGCGCAACCACATAGTGTCAAACCACCGTTTTGCCCGACCCCACTACAACAAACAGATGCATCTGCACCTCTGGGTAATCCTTCACCATACGCCAAACAACTCGGTGCGGACGCTTGCGATTCAAGGCTATACAACCAACAATAATCATCATCGTTTTCATGACCCGCAAGGTACCCCGCACAGGTAAGTTTTTCTTGTTTCGTTTCCACAAATCCCGCGGTTGCAAGTTTACTTGCATCAGTCGATGCGTTGTATGTTGTAGAACCATTATACACACCAACCGAACCAACCTGACCCGCGGTGCCGGTATATGTAACAACATTACCCGATGTTCCCGCGGCAATAATGTTTTGTTTTAACGCAAGTCCCTGTGCCAATGATGAACCGGTTATGTATTTATCGTAATCGCCGGACGGCCACATTCCTTTATTGCTAAAATCCGTATCATATGCATTAACTGCACTGGTCTCTGTTGATGTCCAGGAAAGTGTGTCACCAAGCCTGGTCCATATGCTACTTAATTCATTTGCCACGGCACGAACCGTTGGAACAAAACTATCATAAGTCGCGGCGGTAAGGTTTCTTAACTCATGCATTGATGAACCAACAAGCCCAGTAACGTCACTCAACGTTCCTTGATCCAACATACCGACCGTATTAGCGTTTAACGTGGTGCCGGCGGAGTTAGTCAAAACCAATGCCGGAACATAAATATCTTCTAGGATAGCCTTTCCATCGCCCTCTATAAACAACACCTTGTCCGTGGTAATTTTATCTTGTTTTGTGGTATCGACATAGTATTTTGATGTAACGGTTTTTTGGTCCAATAATTCCTGGGCCGTTGGGTCCGCAAACGCCGGCATCGCAAATACGGCCGCGATTATTGATGTTGTTATCAATGTTTTTCTCATTCTTTTTCCCCCTTTTGTTTGTTTATTTGTCCCACAAAGCCATGGCGCCTGCGCCACGAAGCCTTGGCGAAGTGGAATTGTTGTGTTGTTTTTGTCATTCCGGACTTGGTCCGGAATAGGGATTTTTGTAACGCCCTATTGCGGCGCGGGGGCCGCAATGACAAAGATTTTTTGTTGTTAAAAAAACGTCGCCAAATGGGACGTGTCGGGGTGTTGAGAAATCATATGAAGTCATGACCCCTGTGGCCTTTATATATTTACCACAGGCACCCCGGCATGCGGGGCAATAGGATTTCGGCACAGAATATCGGAAAAATGCGAATTGAAACGCGGATTACGACATAATGTGCCGACTTCATATGGGCTTCTCAGGGCCCCGAACCAGATTCCCATCTGATTCATTTCTTATGATATCATGAATCGCCCATTTCGGTCAAGGGGATTTTAGTGGAACTAACCACTAACCCTAATCACTAAACGGATTATCGGCTTTCTTATATTCAATAATTATCGGCAAATGTTCCCAGTGCAACGCGTTCGCAATTCCACGACGCAAGTATCGTGTATAAGATTCTGGAATATCAGATGCACCACCAACATTTATCGTAATGCGCATCGGATGCCGCCCGGTTTGTGATGCAAATTTTATTTTCATTGGGCGTTTAAGGCGCGACATAGGTGGCTGGCGCGATTCAACCAATTCGCCGATAATTTTGTTTATTAAACTTGTCGGCGCGGTCGCGGTGGAAATATCCCACTGTTCATAAATTCGTTTGAACATATTTTGCACGCCTGTTCCTGTTTCCGCAGAAATGGCAAGCATCATCGGCTTTATAATCTGATGAAAAGAATTTGTGAAATGGTGTTTAAGTTTCAACAGTTTTTCATCACGTTCTTCCGCCGGCACCAAGTCCCACTTGTTTAGTGCGACACACAAAATTTTTCCCGCATCATAAACGCGCGCGGCGATACCCAGCGCCTGGTTTTCAATATCGCGTGTGGCATCAACAACCAAAATCACAACATCAGACTTTTCAATTGCGTCTAATGACTTTAATGCGGACAAAGTTTCCACATCATCGCGCACATTAGATTTTCGCCGCAACCCCGCCGTATCCATAAGCAAGATATCGCGCCCATAAAACCGCGCAGGAATCTTTACCGTATCGCGCGTAACCCCAGGTTCATCTTTTACAATCTGGCGATTTTCGCCGAGTACCCGATTTACCAATGTAGATTTTCCAACATTAGGTTGACCCAAAATTGCGATTTTAACGCGTGTGTCCGCCACCGTTGTGTCCGCCGTATTTTCCGCCGGCGCGACACGATTTATAAATTCGAAAATTTCATCAAATCCGCGTTTGTGTTCCGCTGAAATCAAAACAGGTTCGCCGAACCCAAGTTTATAAAACTCATGAACATCGCCAAGTCGCCGCCCTGATTCCGTCTTGTTGATAAGCAGCAGTATCGGCGATTTAGTTTTGCGCCGCACCGCGCGTGCCCAATTCATATCTTCGGGTAATAATCCGGTGCGACCATCAACCACGAACAGAACCGCGTCCGCCCCAGATATCGCATCAATCGCCATATTGGTTGAATCGACGGCAATCCCTGCACGTGCGTTTTCAAGCCCCGCTGTATCGCACAGCATACAATCTTCGCGTCCAAGAATTTTTCCGCAAATCGTGTCGCGCGTAACCCCAGGCCGATCGTGCACCAACGCATCACGCGTCCCCGTCAGGGCATTAAACAAAGTTGACTTGCCGGTGTTTGGCCGTCCGGCGATAGCAATTTTCTTCATGTCTTTTTCCATTGATTTTTTTTTATTATAAAGCAAAAATATAAATAATCAAATAAAGGAAAGGGGCGCATCATGAAGAAAATAAAAAATTGGTATCGGGGGATACGAGATGTCATCATAAACCCGCGCAGGTTCTTTTCAAAAATTGTTGCCGACGGCGATATCGAAGAATCAATGTTAAAGGCGTTTATATACGGATTGCTTGGCGGGCTTGCGGTACTGGGGATAAAACTTATTGGTGGCGCAACAATCACGATAAATTCGGTTTTTACAGCCGTGGTAATTGTTCCGGTGATTGCGGTCGCATTATTATTTATCGGTGGCGGATTGATGATGTTGGTGTCGGAAATGACCGGCGGTGAACGTGATTGGGAAATCGCGATAAAGGGGTTGGCATCAATATTCTTTATATATCCTGTAATATTGATTTTAAATGCGATTGCGTTTAATTGTTTGTCTATGTGGATAATAAGTATCGTTGGCGATGTATATGTGCTGTTTTTGTTTTATAATATCGCACTATATTGTATGCGTGGCCGGCGTGTCGCGGTTGCGGTTGTTGTTGGTATATTTGCGATATTCATGTTGACTGTATATTTAACAAATTATCATATTGGTTGGTTTTTATTAAAAAACACTGGTGCGGCACTTTCGTGTTTGATATAGGCAAGCGGTTAGTGCAAGTGTTGATGGCTAGTGATAACAAACAACAAAAAACCGCCGGATTCCCGGCGGTTCACTAATCACTAACACTAACCACTATTTTTTTCTCTTTCTAAATTCATCTAATGACACAACGCGGCCATCGTCAGGGATTGTGTCGCCCGTGCCGTCCAATGGTAATTCGATATCATTATCCGGTGCATTACGTTCGGGGCCTTTGTGGAAAGACAGCATAAAATCAACAGACGGGTCTTTGAATTCAACCAACGCCGAAAACGGAACACGAATAAAGAACGGCCGCCCATCAAATGTCAATTGTACACCGAATTCTTTGTCCGACACATGCAAGTTATTATACGAATACTGCAACACAATCGTCATAATGTCGGGATAGCGTATACGCAAGAAATCCGGCAACACAACACCCGCATCATGCGTACGAAATGTTATAAAAAAATGCATGCCGTCCCCAAGGCCGTTTATCTGCGCATGAATCAACGCTTCGCGCACAACGGACTTTAATGCGTTATCCAACAACGATTGATAATCAATTCTTGCCATCTATTCTTTCCCCCTGTTCACCGATTATAGGACTTACTTTGTCCCTTGTGCAAGTAACAAATATTGCGTCTGAAATATCGGTAAAATTGTCTGCATCAATGCCGGTTGCCCAAACCTGGGCCGATGCATCGCGCAGTTCATCGAACAATTTTTTGCGTGCGTTTTTATCCAAGTGCGCAACCGCTTCATCAAGTAATATAATTGGATTCGCGCCGGTCTTGGTATGAACAAGTTTCGCGTGCGCCAATATCATTTTAAGAAGTAATGTTTTTTGCTGACCGGTGCTGGTAAGGTTCGCCGGCAAATTTAGTTCGCGATTAAAAACGCCAAAGTCCGATTTGTTCACGCCGTCCAACACCATTTTATCATTTATCAATTCGCGGTTTTGTTTTAAATATTCCAAATATTTCCTTTCGGCCGCGCCTGCGCCAGATTCCATAATCATAGATTCAACCAGCCCATCAACCGAAACGGCGGCATCGGTTAAAAAGAAATTTATTTCGCCGGCGTATTGAATCCGCGCGGCGGCAATTGCAACGGCGGTTGCGGCGATTTGCGCGTCCA
>JAGCDW010000003.1 GCA_017650945.1 Alphaproteobacteria bacterium
AAAAATAAAACGCGCCTACGGCGCATTTAATTTTTAATGTGGCGGATGACCGGATTGTATATTCCCATTGCTTTGCAACGGGCCCCTTTCCACTCGCAACGGTTTCACTGCGCTACGCTTGTAAAACCGGCTATCGTGTCGAACCTCCGGTTCTTATCCGAACCGCCGAAACATTAAAAATAAAACGCGCCTACGGCGCATTTAATTTTTAATGGGGCGGATGACCGGATTCGAACCGGCGACATTCGGTACCACAAACCGACGCTCTAACCAGCTGAGCTACATCCGCCATGTGCGACCGCAAGTCTACCATTAAAAAATCTGATTTTCAAGTTTTTTATTTTATTGTGATAATTTACATTACAAAATAAAAAATATTGCGTAAACGGCTTTTGTTTGGTACTCTGTGCATGTTGACTTAACTTATAAAGGATAAATAATGGCCATCAAGGTTCGTGATTTTGAAGTTCGACTTACGCGTAACAAAGAAGAACGTCGCATGGTACGGCAACTGCGTTATGATGTTTTTGTTGCCGAAGAAGGCGCAACTCCGACCGAAGAACAAAGAGAATTACACGAAGAATTTGATGATTTTGATAAATTTGCCGAATATATGGCCGTATTCCATGATGGAAAAATCGTTGGTACTTATCGCATTATTGATAAAAAGGCCGCGGATAAAATGGGCGGTTTCTATACCGAAACGGAATTCAATATTTCCAAGATAAAAAAAGCATCGGATAATATTGCGGAAATGTCGCGTGCATGTGTGTCGCGTGAATATCGCGAAAACGCGTTGGTTATGCGTATGCTTTGGGCGGGGCTTAGTGAATATGTCTTGCGCCGGCGTATCGCGGTCTTGTTCGGCGTTGCATCTTGGGTTGGACAAAAGCCTGTGGAATCTGCCCAGGCGATATCTTACCTGTATTACAATTATTTGTCGCCGCTGCGCCTGCGCGCGCGCGTGATTCCTGAACGTTTTGTGGACGGCGTGGATCAACGCATGTCGAAAATGAACATATTGCCACGCGCATTTGTGGATGAAGAGCTGGCCAAGAAACAAATGACCCCACTTATCAAGGGATACTTGCGTATGGGTGCAACATTTGGCCAAGGTGTATTTATTGATAAGCCTTTTAATACATACGATGTGTTCGTTATGTTGCAAACCAAGAATATGGACGCGGCGTATCAAAAGCATTTCTATGGTCGCGAAAACGCACTGGAACACTTGGACGTAAAACGCAATCCGATTCAGACATTGGGCAAAATAATGCTTATGCCGATAACGGGGTCGCTGAATATGCTTGGCGCGTTCTTTGAATTTTTGCTTCGCGAAGATGCGGCGGACGCGGAATTTATCGATGAATCACAAACCCCGGACGAAGAATAACAAGATGACAAAACCGCGGAAACAAAATCTTTTCAATACAATTACTGGCACACTGCGTTTCATTACTTTTTGGGTAATGGTTGTGGCCCAGTTGCCGATATTGTTCGTTTTGCCCGCGCGGAAAAAGATGACTGTGAAATATATGTCGGTGTTTATGCGGATTTTTTTGGCTATTGCCGGCGTTAAAATCGTAAAGCACGGAACATTATCTCCGCGGCGGCCACTGCTGGTTGCGGGCAATCATATTTCCGTGTTTGAAATTGCAACTTTTCCGGTTATGTTCGGCGGAACATTTATTTCGAAAAACGATGTCCGCAATTGGCCACTTGTTGGTTGGGTTGCGAATAAGTTTGGTGTCGTCTTTATTGACCGCCGGCCGTCACATGCGGCCGAAGTCCTGGCCCAGGTGCAACGTGAAATCGCGACAATTGATTGGCCACTGTATGTTTTCCCCGAAGGAACAACAACCAATGGCGCGTATGTGAAAGAGTTCAAAAGTCCGCTGTTCAATGTGGCCGAGGGCGCCGATGTCACCGTTCAACCGGTTGTCGTTCAATATTGTTATCGTGATGGCACGCCGATAAACGATGCGGACTTGGCGGAACACTATGCGTATTTCGATAACGCGAAACAGACCGCCGGCCCCAAGTGTTCCCGCGAACGCAGTGCATTTGGCCAGGTTTTTCACATCATGGTCTTGGGCGGATTTCGCGTGAACGTTTATATGTTGCCGCCACCGCCACTGGCGGGAAAAGACAGAAAACAAATCGCAGAAACAATGTTCAAAATAATTTCAAATAAATACATGGAACTTAAAAGGGATAAAAAATGAAAACAGCAATAACACCAACACGTGCAGAAAATTTTAGTGAATGGTATCAAAATTTAATTGTTGCCGCCGATTTGGCGGAAAATGCGCCTGTGCGTGGGTGTATGACGATAAAGCCATATGGTTGGGCAATTTGGGAATTAATGCGCGATGAAATGGACAAACGTATCAAGGCATCGGGTGTGCAAAACGCCAATTTCCCATTGTTGATACCAATCGAATTTTTTAATAAAGAGGCGGAACATGTCGCCGGCTTTGCCAAAGAGGCGGCGGTTGTCACGCAGTATCGGTTAAAAAT
>JAGCDW010000039.1 GCA_017650945.1 Alphaproteobacteria bacterium
GAACGCAACAATCGGTCCCATTATCATTCCGAATAAACGTGGCAACCCCATGCCCAACACAATCAACCATATCGCAAGAATAATACCTTTTTTAATTATATCTTCGATTGTTGGCATTGCCTTGACTTTGCTGTCCTTTATTATTCGATACGCTTCGAACATGACCCAGAATACAAACGCAACAATCAAAAATATATTTATAAATCGCACCAACGAATCGTCCAAGATATGCGCTGTGTGTGTCAATGCGCTCATAAAAGCAATTCCAAGTTTTGCCTCCACTGGAACGCCGGTTTCAACATATTCGCGTTCGAATCCTGAACCAAAAACGTTCAAATCATTCTGCACCGTTTGAACAAGTTCTTCACGGTTGTGGTCGGTTGTCCACGCACCAAAATCGCCGATATCGCCGGTAACCAAATTTGATTCCGCCGCAACCGCCGCGCCACCAAAGGTAAGGCATGCAATCAACACAAACGATAAAATTTTTTTAATTATTTTTTTCATTTTTCCTTTATCAGTTTGTCCGCAAATTCCTGTGGTTTTTTCCAAGTCATCTTTATCAACTTTTTCAAATCTGCACCAAAGTTATCAACGCCACCACCACTATCATCAGATTTTCCAAATGGTTCAAACGACGGCACACTTGCCAACAATTTATCAACACGCGGTGCAAGCACATAGAAATATATGAATATCAATCCACCCATAAGCAGTAAAAATCCCCATCCATCACGCATAAAATCAAACGCCCCCGGATAACGTGATTCGATTTGTGCGCGATGCAAATTAAAGCAATTTTTGAACGCGGTCTTATCGACAGTACCATCTATTGTCGCCGCCGATTCACATGTCGCAAAGACATTTCGTATTGATAAAGCCTTGGCATCGGTTGGCATTACTTCACCGACCAGCATTGGTGGAAATATCGCACTGTATTTATCCACAGGCCCAGGGAAAAATTCATCGGCGGCAAAGAACACCATTGCATACACAATCACAACCTTTAATGATATTGCGACGACTTTTATCGCTGCTTCAATTAAAATGTCCACGGATTTCTTTACAACACCCGATGCCTTTTTCCATGTCTTTTCAAATGCCGCCGCGGCCGCAAGTAACGGCAAGAATATCACAAGGAAAACGAGTTTGAATATCACCGACAAAATTTCAAAGAACAAATTGAATCCGATCACAACAAACATTATCACAATCAACAATCCCGCAATCCATGTGAATGCGCCGCCACCCAATCCCATCCAAGCGTAATTCATTAGTGCGAATCCGCCCGCCGCCCCGGCCAGCATAACGCTGTTGATATTTCCGACAATGCACATAAATGAATTTGAAACCGATGCCATTGGATTATCCGCACCAATTTCGGCCGGCACGCATTGCGCCGCACTGGACAGATTAGTTGCCGCCATGGAAAGTTCAGTTCCAACATACATCACCGGTTGAATCGTTATGTTTGAAAGAGTCTTTATTGACGATACCCCGCCCATACCAAACGCACCAATAATCGCGCCAACAATCATAATGCGCACGCCATTTTTCCAGACATCATCGAACCACGGCCCGAATGCAAGTTTCTTTTCACCTGTGTCCAATTTGGTTGTTTCCATCATGGCCTTGTAAATATATTTTGCACTGTGTATAAACAGGAAAACCCCGAACCCAATCACCATCAAAATCCAAAGGTGTGAAACTATCGCCCGCCAAAAAGATTCGGATGCTTTTCCCAAAACAAAGAACAAATCGTTTACATATTCGCAAAGGAAACACCCACTTGTTGACGCAATATTTCCATCGCTTGCACCAATTGAATTTAAGAAACTATCCATGCTGGTGTATGTCAGTGATGCACCTGACAGGGATGAACTTACATACCAAATGCCGACACCCAACGCAATTGCGCCGAACAGGAAACGAACAAGATACCCAAGTAACAATTTTTTCATTTATCTTTTCCATTGTCCTTTTTTTCGTCTTTCTTTTCGCCGTTATTTATAATTTTGTTGCCGACATTTTTAATTCCATTTGTGACAAGTGCGACCAATTTTTCTGCGTCATTTGCCATTTGTTCACTTAGGTTATTTTCGCCGTCACTTGCACCAAACGCCCCAAGAACCATTTTTGAAACATTTGGAATTTGCTTGTATATATAATTCAAAACATACACCAAAATTATTGCGCCAATCAATGTAATACTTGCCAAATTTTCTTCCGATAAATCAGATGCGAAAACTTCGCCAGATAAAATTGCTTTCATCAATTCATTTGTATCTGTACCCGCATCAGAAAAATAGCGCGATATAATTGCAAGAATTACCATATATGTTATTACCGCTGATGCAAGTGTAATAATCGCACTAATAAGTTTCTTTAACTGGTTTGTTCCCAAACCTTTGCCCAGTGATGACATCCAATCTGGCATTTCACCACCGCGGAAAGACATCATCATTAAACCAAATGGAAATAGAAATGCGAACATAGCCATGTTTACAATCACGTCTACGAAATAAAAACAAAATCTTATAAACAACTTGAAAAATCCATAGAACAAATATAGTCCAACAAAGAACATAATAATATGTCTAAACACATCGCCAAGGTTATGAATATGCCGCCATGAAAATGCGCCGTCCATAACCGCAATCCCAAGTTTCATATAATCTTGAAACATCGTCACAGTTGTTTTCATTATTGATATAATTGTGTTGCGCAGCGCAGGTCTAAAAAAACCATCATCGTTCATTTTGACCGGTTGATAGTGTACACGTTCATCGACCTGTTCTGGTGTTGTTTGTAACATCGCTTGGCTATATATCAAAGTTACATCGGCAACCGGTTCAAAAGTTACCCGCGTGATAAACCGCGGAAAACCAACGCCAATACCAAGCAGTGCTAATGCAAACAGTGAATTTATTACAACACGTACAATTGATTTCATATAAAACGGGTCGTCGGTTTCGGGCTTTTTCGGATTTACGTGTTTCCATACCGCCCATATAACAAAGAACACAAACAATACCCCAAACAATATAAAACATATGTCGGCAATTTTGTTGTAAACGGCGGCGCCTGCATTCGATACAACGCGGAACAGGTTATCAAATACCCCACAGCCCCAACACTGCACAGCATTATCAACAAAACCGTTCAATATCCCGTTCATTTTTTAACAATCCCCAATATCTTTTTTATTGATTCATATGTTCCCTTGGCCTTTGCCGTTGTTGCCTTGAAATCGCTTTTTGTTTGTTCATACATGCCCGTCATACCCGGCGCATAAACTTCTTCCAATTGCTTTTTCGTCATATCAAATATCGCGTTCATCAAAAAGAACGTAAGAATCGCCGATAACCATAACATGGAATGACCACCAAAATTTATCGCATTTGTTGTAACCAAATTACTTGTGGCGTTTCCGCCGGCGGCAACATTAAATACACTGTTATTTGAACCGAACAAAGCATTTACAATTGCAACATTTACAATCATAATAAACGCACACGCAATCATCGTGATAACCAGTTTCCTTAGTGCTGTAATAATTCCATCAAAGGCCGGCCAAATATCAAGCCATTTATCACTCTTTTTCGCAACCCACGCAAGCACACTAAAAGGATACAAAATCAGCGCAACACCAAAATCAAATATACCTTGGATAATCAGCAACGCCATAAACAAATTACAACCAACAAAAGTAAATATCAATAAAACGCCAGTTATCATGTCCATTATGTTTTGACCGCCATGTGGGAATATGGTTAAAAGCCCGGTTATTCCGCGCGATAAAAATTCAAATCCGCGTTTTACAACTGCGTTGTTCACAGCCGATAAATCCGCCACTGGTTGAATTAAAAAGTTACAACTTTTCTGACTTATCCAATCACTTGATAAAATGCTTGCGGGGCATTCAATATTTTGTTTCTGAACCCCTGTTATTGTTGCTTGGTCTGTAATTGCAGACGTATAAATTGCGCCAAATTCCAAGAATGGATTTACCAACCATTGTGTTACATAAATGGGCCGAACTTGTAACAGTAACACTGCGGCGACAATTGCGCGAACAGCACTTTTAAGAACTGTTTCGACCATTGTAAAACCTTTGATTTTACCGTCCCACATTTCACCACCGCCCGACAGCCCAAAAAATTCCAACCACCGTTTTGGAAAATACATTTTGAACGCGTACATGAAAATAGATATCGCCAAAAATGCCCAAACAAAAATGTAAATGATACCGTCGCCGTGGCCAACAAAATATTCATATCCGCCACGGGCCACCATCATAAAAGCGTCGAGTACCCGTGGTACAAACGGTGCAAGATTTAATTTATCCACAATTTCCCATTTTGCAAAGGCGGCACCCGGCGTAACGAAAGCCGCAACCAGCAACGCCGGCACAATAATCCGTGAAATGAATTTTGCAAAACAGAACCGATGTAAAAACATACTTCCTACATTTATGATTTGATTTATATCACATCTTGTCAAAATTGTGGTATAATTAAACAAAATGAGCAAGTTAAAAAAATTTTTTATTGTGTTTTTATCGTTCTTTCCATTAACGGCGGGTGCGATTGTCCCGTGGCTGATTGCGGCGGGTGCGATAACTGTTGCAGGTTTTTCAATATGGCGCAGCACTTCACCGGTTGATATGCAAGACGCACTTACGTTTTTTTCTTCATGTTGGACGTGTGAAATGTTTTCGGCTATTATGGCAAAGCTTTCAAACATATTGCCACCGATTTATTCGGGCATTGGCGAAGTAATAATTCCAATCGCGGCAATATTAACAGCGGTATATTTCACATGGACACTTGCATCAAATTTCATGAACGGCAAGGTTGAAAGTGGCTGGACGACGGCATCAAATTTTGGAACTCACTTAATACGGCTTTCGATAGTATGTGCGTTATTGGTATTTCCATTGCCGCGTTTAATTAGCAGTGTTGTAATAGAACCAATTTTTAATATCGGTCTTTCCGTGAATCATATTGTTGGTGATACAGAAAAGTTTTCAGAATGCATGGTTGCGACATCGCTTATGGATGAAAATACAAATCGCACATCTGTGGCCAATGGCAATGCTCCGACTGGTGCTTTTCCTGTTAAATTACGCAGCGGACTTGCGTGTGAACTTGCGGGCGTACACCAAGTAACTGGACTTGGAATGACAGTTGGGTGGACAATGTTGAACATGGCTTTTGATGTCAAATATATGCACAAAATTATGTGGGATATTCCGATTTTTCCTAATGTGCCTATATTTTTTGCTGGGCTTCTTGTGTTAGTACTATATTTTATGGCGTTGTTACCGATACCGCTCTATTTTCTTGAAATCTTTGTAACATTGGCGCTGGACTTTGTAATGTTGCCACTGATGTTGCTGTCATGGCTTTTCAAAGGTTGGGATAAAATTTTCCCAAAGGGCGGCAGAACGATTCAGAAAATGATAGACGATGTTATAAACGGCACGGTTGGAATCGCGATGACAGTCGTATTTTTGGTGTTTGGTTTATACTTTCTTGATGCGATTGTTGGAAAAGTTGACGGCGTTTCGCGAATCGGGGCTGCAATGGCCAGTGGCGATTCGCAAATTCTTATGGATGGGCTAATGTTACAAGACGGCGGATTGCTATCGATTATATTGCTTGGGGCGTTTTTCGCCATGTTTATGACATCGATACCGAATCTGATAAAGACTTTATTCAATGTCCAAATATCCAACAAATTTTATGAAACGGCGAAAAAAGACTTTAATACGACCCGCGCAACCCTTGGAAAATGGTGGAAAACCCTAAAAAAATAAAAAATCAAGATATTTATTTTTTGTTACCCCCTTTTTTATTTGCACCGAATCTGATATAATTCTTAGCAAATGAGTAGATTTCCGATTCTTTATTGGCCGCGCAGTACAAAGTCCGATACCGAATATCAGACTGCGCGCAAGGTTATAAATGCGGCTATTGGCGCGATGCCGGAAGTAATCACAGGCGATTTAAATGTCGCCGATATTTTTGCATCGCACTCTGATGCGGTTATATATTACCCTGTGTTTTGCGGTTCAACCGGTTGGTGGGGTGAATTGCTTGGCGGTGATGCGGTTGTTACGGATAAAGTTATCGTTTCCCCAGAGTGTCAGTTGATGGTAATCGAAAGTGCAGAATCGGCACATCATGGTCGCCGGACAGCGAACCAACTTTTTGCGGCGGAAATATATCCGACAAGCGGATTTTTCAAGAAAATGAGCTCGGAAATTGCAACTGTGGCAGATATGTTGGCGACTGATGCGGGCACAATTTTGGCCCTGTTTACAGGCCGCGATAAGAACAGATTCGTAAATATCCTTGAATCCACCGGAAATTCATATTTGGGCTGCATCGGGCAGTATTAAGACCGCCCACTAACACTAACCACTAACCACTAACACTGACCACTAATTTCCTTGCTTTTTCAAAAAAAGCCTGTATAATCCCTTGGCAAATAAAAAACAAAAGGGCTTAGCGATGAAAAAAGGCATTCATCCAGAATATCATGAAATTAACGTAACACGGACCGACGGTAAAACGGTTAAAATGTATTCTTCTGTTAAAAAAGACCTTGTTCTTTCAACCGACAATTTGAACCATTCTGCATGGACGGGCCAGCGTTCAAACGCCGGTGAAAAGGGCCGCAGAACGGAAAATTTCAAAAAGAAATACGCTGGATTCGGTTTCTAAAAACTTTACGCAATTGGGGGGCGCATTATGGATTTGCTGATAAAGGGTTCGCCGGAACTGAATAAGATGTTTATGGCGTTGCAAAGAACGGCGACCGGTTTGCGCCACGATTTTGGCGAAGTCGAAAATCTACAGCAATCTTTGCGCGGGGCGCGTGATTTTGTGCATCGTGCCGCCGCCCGAATAGAGGAAGATATTTTATCCGATTTGTCGCTTGTGCGTCCTTCGGCGGGATTACTTACCCCGAATCTGACACGTTCTGGCGACGGACGCGATGAATTTGTCCTTGCACTGTCGGGGGCGGAAAATTTTGTGCGCGCGAATCCGCGTTTTGCGATATCGCTTGCGCTGCGTACGGGTTATGAAACGAAAATCGCACTTGTGTATTCCCCAATTGATGAATATTTATATTATGCGGAATCGGGCGCGGGCGCATTTGCGTATTCGGCCTTTCATTCGGCAAGAATCAAGGTTTCTAATATCAAAGACCTCGCGGACATGACGGCGGCATATAACGGCATTACGGGAAATCCGTTCGGTGTGGGCGCCGTTCGTGAAACCGGATGTCCGGCGATGGATTTAGCATGGGTCGCTGCGGGTAAATTTGACGCATTTATGTCCGGGACAATCGATTTTGCAGAGGTGTGCGCTGGCGATTTAATCGTGCGCGAGGCGGGCGGTAAAATCGAAATCGGTGCCGACATCACCGCCACAAATGGAAAAATATCATAATTTTAAAAACCGCCAAGTTTTGGCGGTTTTTATTATTTACTAACTGTATCCGCGATTGTTTTGACCGCGGTGTTTTTAACCAACGATTTCTTTGCCATTTTTTCAAGGCGCGCATCGTTATCGAATAATTCAGCAAGTGTCGCGGCTAACCATTTTTCAGTGAATTTTTTTTGTTCTATGGCAAATCCGCCACCCAGTTTTTCATAGTTTGCCGCATTTGCCGCCTGGTCTGGATTTATAGCCAATGGCACCAATATCGCCGGCCGCCCGATGGTCATAAGTTCGACGACGGTGCTTGCGCCACTGCGCCCGATGACCAGGTCTGCGTCCGCAATTGCGCCGGCCATATCGCGAATAAACGACAAAACATTTGCGTGAATTTTGTTATCAGCATAGAACTTTTGTAAGCGCGCGACATTTTCCGGGCGTGTTTGGTGTGTAACAAAAATCTTTTTGTTGCCCATTGTCGCGATTGCGTGTGGCACTACATCATCCAAGATTTGTGCGCCCAACGACCCACCGGTTACCAGCAAGTGCATTTTTTTTGGCAGCGGTTCGCCTGCGCGTTGGATAAAATCATGTCGCACCGGTAGCCCAGTATAAACCACGCGCACATTTTTATTCTTTGGAATCCCGGAAACATCATGGAAACTGGTCATCAAAGTTTTAACCCAACGCATAGTGAACCGGTTCGCGCGCCCGATTGCGCCGTTTTGTTCGTGTAAGAAAGTCGGAATTTTCCACACATGCGCTGCGAAAACCGCCGGCACAGACGCATATCCGCCAAAGGCAACAACGCGTGCGGGCCGTGTAAAAGCGAACCGTAAAACCAACGCAACGGCCGAAACGGCAATTTTGAACAGAGCACACGCCTGATGCAGTCGCCCCTTGGCACCAACGCCCGCCGCCCATATATGAACGCATCGCGCCCCACGTGGTGCACCGTCCGCGACCATTTTCCTGACGCGACCATCACATGAAATTATTATTTTGTGTCCGCGTGCGGCAAGTTCATCCGCCACCGCCAACGCCGGAAATACGTGTCCGCCTGTTCCCCCCGTTGCAATCCAAATTTTCATGTTTACCTCCTTTGGTAAAATTTATCCGCGCCATTTATCTTCGCGCACTATGGCCAATACCATCCCAAACAACAAACAAAAACCGACGAGTGAACTGCCACCGTATGATATGAACGGCAAAGTCATACCTTTTGGTGCGAACAGACCCAACGTCGAAACCAAGTTTATACAACATTGAATTCCGAATAAAGCCGCCGTTCCGCCAACCGCATAGAACACAAATTTATCGCGCGCGTTCATGGCATCTGTTACAAGTAATTTCAAAACGTAGACCAAAAGGCAAAGCATAACAAACGCCAATATTGCGCCTAAATCTTCGACTATTGCGGCATAGATAAAATCGGTGTGCGCATCTGGTAATTTTTCTTTGATAAACGCGTTATCGCCACTGCCGAAAAAACCACCATGTTGAATTGACTGAACCGATTGGGTTATTTGAAACTTATCACCTGTTCCCGTGATAAGTGTATCTATACGTTTATGGACGTGTTCCATTGTATAATATGCGATTGTTAAAATACCTGCACCTGCGGCAATCATACCACCAAACGCCCACCAAGAAAGTCCAGCGATTAGTAACATACAAATCAATACACCAAGATAGAGCAGGGTACTGCCCACATCAGGGTGTGTAAAAATCACAACCAGTGCAGGGACAAAAAGTGCGATATACATCCACCAACTTGGTACGCGGAATTTCCACGCATCGCGCGCAATAAAAAGTTTTTCACCGAAACGTTCATGCATTTCTGCCAAAAACCAAGCGGTCAATATAATAAAACCCGGTTTCATAATATCAGCGGGCAAAACATTAAATGGGCCAATGGCCACAAAACGTGCAGAACCTTTGATAATATGGGGCGCGATAATTGTTACAGCCAACAACATGAACCCAATTACAACATCAAGAATAGATAATTTTAATATGATTTTCTTGTTCAATAAACTCGCTACAAACAGAGTACAAACACCAATAGCGTAAAACGGCAGTCCTTTTACAAAAAAGAAATACCATGGTTCGCGCATGTTTTCGGCAACAACACTGCCCGCGGAAACGGCAAAAAACATTCCGATTACCATCAACAACAAAACCATATACAATAACCGCCTGTCGATTTCGAAAAACCAACTGGTAAGTCCGCTTTCTTCCGTCCGTTTGAACATGCGTATTTTCCTTTATGCAAATTTAAGCAGCATCAATGCGAGTCCCGAAAACAACACCGACATAACAAAGAATCTATCTACGATTTTTGTTTCCGGCCACCCAAGTTCTTCAAAATGATGGTGTAACGGTGCGCGCAGGAAAATACGCCGTCCTGTGCCAGTTGCGCGACGTGTAATCTTAAAGAACATTGTCTGGATAAATGACGACAGCAAAATCAAAACCATCATCGCCGCCGCTATTCCCATAATGACTTCGGATTTAAGCAACATCGCGACCGTTCCCATAAATCCACCAAGTGCAAGCGACCCGACATCGCCCATAAATATCGATGCCGGCTTTGCGTTAAACCATAAAAACCCAAGCACTGCGCCGAACACCGCACCCAAAACCGGATAAAGACCACTGGTTGCCGGCATAAACAAAACTGTATCCATAAATCCAATGCGCGTTGCGCCATAAAGCGCAACAACCAAAACAATTAAAACCGGAATATAAAGTTTCACCAACATCCCATCCAAACCGTCTGTAATATTTGTTGCGTTCGCGCCGCCACAGATAACAAAATACGCAAACACATAGTAAAATATCCCAAGTGGAAAGATTATCCCGAACGGTAACGCAAGCGAATTATCTGGAATATATGACGGCATCGTCAGATTGATAAGGTACGCTAATACCACAACACAAACACCTTCGACAATCAGGCGCAATGCGGGGCTAAGGCCATTTGACGCTTTCTTGGATTGGCTTGTAACCTTTTTATAGTCATCAATAAATCCGATAATTGAAAACAGAACCAAAGACAGCAACGCAATCCACCCTGTCATACTGTCCGCCGGCATAAATAAAACTGCGCCAACCAATGCCGCAATTACAACCAAAATTCCGCCCATCGTTGGGGTGCCGGCTTTTTGCCGGTGCGATTCCGGAACATTTTCACTAATCGGTTGACCTTTTTTCTGCCACGCGTGCATGGCACGAATAAACGGCCGCCCAAACAGCATCATAATGATAAACGCCGTTCCAAAGGCCGCGCCGAACTGTGTCCAACCGCCAAAGAACAATCCAAATCCATTTGATAGCAAATAATCCGTAAGCATAAATTTCTCCTTTTATGCCCTTATTCTATCACAATAGTTTGAATAGTTAAACTTTATTTAAAAAAAATTTTTAATTTAAAAGATTCCCCCAACAACGGCATCAGACTTTTCCGGATTATGGGTTTTGACCGGATTTGGACCTTGACCGGGCTTAAAAGCCTCGGTAATAATCATGCCAGACGGGTCTTCGGCTGCGGAAACGCCGGTCGCGCGGTTCACACGCACAAAGTTTAATCCATCCGGCACCGCAAAAGGCTGATTTTTTTCATTTGCAAGTGCGACCGTCATAAAGTCCGCAAACGCGCGCGCGGCCATATGACTGCCTGCACCTTTGCCAAGCGGCTTTGGCGTGTCATAACCCAAATACACACCGGCAATCAAATCTTTGGTAAATCCGACAAACCAAACATCTTTGACATCGTTGGTTGTTCCGGTCTTTCCGGCAATAGTGTGTCCAGGAACGGCGGCCTGGCGGCCTGTGCCACGTTCAACCGCACCCTGTAAAATTGACACCAGTTGATATAAACTCTGCGGGTCCGACAGCGGTTCAGAATCGGCGATCTCTGCAACCGGTTCCATACCATCAACCCAATCTATAATTTCAGTTTTATTTCCGCCGATAACATTGCCATATCGGTCTTCGATATAGTCCACCATTTTCGGTTGAATCCGTCGCCCGCCGTTCACGAATGCAGAATACCCCAATACCAAATTTTCAAGCGTTGTTTCGCCTGAACCCAACGCCATGGAAAGGTTCAAATTATTCATGTCTTCGGGATACACGCCAAAGCGTTTTGCAACCTCAACCGCGTTTTCAACACCAATCTTGTCAACCATACGAACGCTAGGGACATTACGCGAAGTTTCCAACGCCAACCGCAGCGGCACATCCCCCAGGAATTTCTTGTCATAATTTTCCGGCTTCCACTGCATATTGTTTTCGCGCCACCCAACAATCGGCGTATCAGAAATCAAGCCTTCGGGTGAAAAGTCGCGCTCCAACGCCGCCAAATACACGAACGGTTTTATCGTACTGCCAATCTGGCGCATCGCCTGGGTCGCGCGATTAAACGAACTTTGCGCGAACGAACGTCCGCCCGCCATGGCAAGTATTCGCCCTGTATGTGGATTCATCACGATAATTGCACCCTGTAATTTATCAGTTCGCCCTTCGTTATAGGCATCCAACGCCTTGTTCAACGCGGCAGACGCGGCGCGTTGATATTCGGGGATAATTGTCGTCTTGATATACAAACCTTGATTATAAAGAGTTTCGCGCCCAAGTTGATTCAGTAATTGCCGGCGCACATCTTCGGCAAAGTATTGAAATTCATCTTCCATTTGTGCGGTGAAACCACTGTTGATATTCAGTGGTTCTGCGGCGGCGGCATCAGCCTGGTCGCGGGTAATATATCCTTCGGCGGCCATACGGCGCAACACATAGTTCCGGCGTTCTTCGGCGCGCGCGCGGTCGTTCGGGGCCTTTGGCAATGATGCAAGGAACGCGCACTCTGACAAAGTTAAATCTTTTACCGGTTTGTTAAAATACATCAGCGCGGCCGATCCGACACCATACGCGCGCGCACCCAAAAATATTTGATTCAGGTAAAGTGTCATAATATGCTTTTTTGAAAACGCGCGTTCCAGGCGCAATGCCAAAATCGCCTCTTTTATTTTGCGCGAAATCGTGCGGTCAGACGAAAGAAAGAAATTTTTTGCAACCTGTTGCGTGATAGTTGACGCGCCGGTAAAGGTCGTGTTGAACCCAAGCGTACGCATAAAATTGTTTATTGATGCGCGCAAAATTCCCTGAACATCGATACCCGGATGCGTCCAGAAATTTTGGTCTTCGGCGGCGACAAACGCGTTTACCAACTGTGGTGGCATATCTTCAAAGTCAATGAACACGCGGCGTTCTTCGGCATATTCAATCAGCAACGAACCGTCCGCAGCATAAAGTCGTGTTGCAACCGGCGGCGCGTATGTGGCCAATTTCCGATAGTCCGGCAAATTTCCGCCGTATATCAAAAACAACGCAGCGACCGCGGCAATCGCCGCAACGATGCACCAAAAAATTACATGTAAAAAGAAACGAAAAACTTTTTTTAATTTCATGCATATAATTATAAAATAAAAAAAATTGTTGTCAACGCACAATTAAAATCTGAAACAGGTTCTGGCTGACAAAAGCTTCTTTTTTGTCATGGCGGTTGTGGCCTACACCGCAATGACAAATTTCAGAAAGACAAGAGCAATACGCTACTCTTGAGCACCTTTGTCATGGCGGGCTTGGTCCGCCATAGGGCTAGGCAATTTTAAAAACTCCTTAAAATTATTTTACAATTTGGACAAAGAATAGTATCGTTCACAGTATGAAAGATTACAGTTTTTGGGTTTATATACTTTTCGACAAACGCGCAGCCGGAACATACATCGGTGTCACAAATAATTTGGCACGTCGTGTATACGAACATAAAAAAGGGCTTGTCCCTGGATTTGCACACGATCATGGCATAGATAAACTTGGTTATTTTGAATACTATAAATATATAAACAATGCGATTGCACGCGAAAAGAATCTGAAAAATTGGCACCGTGCTTGGAAATATCGATTGATTGAAACAATGAACCCAGAATGGAAAGATTTAGCGGATTACCTTGACGATATAGATATTTATCATGAACCATGCAAAGAAGATTTAATTGACCCGCGCACGGGTAAAAAAGTTTTTGAATAACTTTAATAGACCCTATTGCGGCTCGGGGGCCGCAATGACAAAATTAAAAAAAATTCATTTGCAAGCGCGATATGAAATTGCTATATTAAATCTGAAAGGAAATTTTACGGGGGAATTATCATGAAAAAAATTATTGTTGCAATTTGTGGGATAACAATTGTACACGGTGTGTTTGCAGACCATTACGCTACACCTAAACTTAACAACAGGTATAATTCGGATTGGAAAGTTGATGAAGGTGCATATGACACAGGATTAGAAAAAACTTATAGTCATCTTAACACTCAATACGGTCAAGAAGATGAGAATGGAAATAACGCATCAGTTAAAGATGGAGATGGAACATACGATGATGAAAAAGCCATCGTTATAGATATGGCGAGAAGTATTTATAGAAACGGTGCAAATTTTTGCACAACACAGATTCAGGCCGGTAACATTAACGGTAGAGAGTATGTTTGGTTGGATTATTATAAACCACAGGCAGAGAGAGATAATAAATTAGTATGTAAAACTATATGCAAGCCGGGGTATGATCCAGACAAAAATTGTGATGAAAAAATAGTCGGATGTAATTTGGATAAAACAGACAATATAAAATTTTTTTATGATTACGACGTTGTGGGTTCTGATAAGGAGAGCGGTCGTATTGATGGCGAAACAGAGGTTTTTTCTTTCTTGAATGAAACTGGAATGGGGGCTTCTAATCAACCTGCCGGGAATCGGTTAACAAGACATGTTGTTTTAGCAATAGTGAAGAAATTGAAACACGGTGTGATTGTTGCCCCTGTTCAAATAGAAGGAAAAAGAGACAAAAAAGCTTTTTATGGTGGTGGAATACAAAGTTGGGTTAGAAGTGCTAAATATTCCGCGAGCAATGTTACATTATTATGCAATGCTGGTTATGTCGCAAATACCACTAATACAGATTGTGTTCAAGATGCAAATTGTTCAACCGATTACCCTATGTGCAATGGTTTTAATGAAAACGAATATGATGAAAATAAACATGTATTAAAAACAAAAAATAATTCTTCAATTGGAAAATTAAATATTAAAATCAAAAGTTCGAATAATACTTGCACATATTTTGAGTGTAAATCTGGTTATGCCCCAGAAGTTGGGAGTAGTAATAAACTAGACTGTGTTGAATGTCCAACTGGTACGAAACAAGGTATAAATAAATCTGGTTATTGTGAAAAATGTGGTGTAGGGGAACTTTTTGGCAAAAATAGCAAACAATGTAAAAAGGGTGATCCAATAGACAAAGAACAGTTAAAGAGAGGAATACAAAGATCTTTTGATTGTTGGCAGGAATTGGGCAGTGATGCGTATAGTGCGTGTGTCAAATGCAAAGGCACATTCAACACAACCACCAAAGAATGTGAGTAATAATTTTATTCCCAACGGCCCTGTATCGTCGTAGCCCTGGCACTCCCAACGGGAATGCTTCGCCACCTTGCCTCATTCGCTTTGCTCACCGGCATGCTTTCGCCTGCGGTTCGAACCCGCGCCCCACGGGTTCGATTCCAAGGAACACGATAAAAATAAAATCCGGCCACGGCCGAATTTGATTTTTATGGCACTCCCAACGGGAATCGAACCCGTGTTACCGGAATGAGAATCCGATGTCCTGACCGCTAGACGATGGGAGCGGATCAACACCGTCCCATCGTCTTTGTCATTCTGGCGCAGGCCAGAACGATGGGACCAGAGAATAAACCAATTCTAACCGATTTATTTTATTTTTCAACCAGTTTTGTTATTTCGCGACATACCCCACGATGTTACTAAATTCGATTACAAGAAAGTTATTCCAGAGACGCGTCACACCGCTGAAGAGCGGTGCCCAGGCCGAGCAAAGCGAGGACTTGCCCCGCAGGGAATTTTTCATTGCGAAACAATGAAAAACATAATGTCTGCGACGCAGGTGCTCACATACGTTCGCACTGGACCCCGCGCTTCCGCGGGGTGACGCGTCTCTGAAAATTGTGCATTAACACTAAAAAAATGCGCTTGCGTTTTTTGGGGTGGTGCGCCACAATAGGACTGCTTGTATCGCGGGGGAAAATTCATATGAAAAAATCAGTTGCACAAAATAACACCATGCCAAAAACTTTATTGGGTTTTTATAGAAAGGTATTTAATGGTATGTGGTGGTCGTTGATCGCCACGTGGGGGTTGCGTTTAATTGGTGGGTTTGGTGCCGTATTATGGCCAAATTATCAGCGCTGGATTGTGGCGATGTTGGAAAATGCACCAGGTGGCGTAAATTTATTAAAATACTGTCTGCCTACAATTTTGCTTATTGTCGGATTGAACTTGACTGAGGATACTATCCATATAATGCGAGGTTGGGTTCTTGCAAGATTTGAACCGCGGGTTCAGAGAAAAGTGTCCGAAAATTTAACAGATTATGTGCATGGTCAATCAATGTCATTTTGGATAAATCGTATGGCCGGACAAGTATATTCACGTATAGGCGACATTTCTTCAGGAATTCGAACTATTATATTCGATATATGGAATATATTCGTTATGTTAATAATGGTTTTTATAAATTCAATCGCACTTTTCGGTGTAAACAAATACGTTGCATGGTCGTTTTTGTTTATATTTGTGGCGCGTGTTATATTTATGTGGCATATGCGTAAACCAATTAAACGGACATCAAAAGAATCTGCAGATGTTAACGCGAAACTAACTGGCAAATTAGTGGATAGTTTTTCAAATGCGACAAACGTTAAATTATTTGCCGGTGTAAAACGTGAACATAATTATATGTCGCCAATTCGTGCGGAAAGAATAACGGCGCAACGCAGTGCCAGTTTTTGGCAAAGGTTTTCGTTTTGGACGCCGGGTATCCTGTGGGATATAATGTTTGGTATAACATTAGTGTTGTGTGTTTATTTGTATGCGCATGGTACGATGACGTTGGCAGATGTGGTTTATTCCATATCTGTATACCTTATGGTCATGGGGCAAATTGGTGGGATTATGGAAAGCATTCCAAATATCATTGAACGTATGTCCGCGGCGGGTAAAGCGTATTCTGACCTGGTCGTGCCGGTTACCGTTACTGATGCCCCGAATGCGCCGGATTTGCACGTCACACGTGGAAAAATAGAAATCAAGAATGTTTCGTTCAAATATAAAAATAAATATGTCTTGCGCGATTTAACACTTACAATCCGGCCCGGCGAACGCGTTGGAATTGTTGGTCCATCAGGCGCAGGAAAAACGACACTTGTGAATTTGCTGATGCGTTTTTACGATGTCGCGCATGGTGAAATTTTAATCGATGGCACCGATATCCGCACAGTAACCCAGCAATCTTTGCGTGAAAATATTTCGTTCATTCCCCAAGATCCCGCGATGTTCAATCGGACAATTCGTGAAAATATCGCATACGGTCGTCCTGATGCAACCCTTGCGGAAATAAAAAGCGCGGCACGTTTCGCATCTGCGGACAAATTCATCAATGGCACGGAAAAGAAATACGATACATTAGTCGGCGACCGCGGAATAAAAATGTCTGGCGGCCAACGGCAACGCATCGCGATTGCGCGCGCGTTCCTGAAAGATGCACCGATTTTGATATTGGACGAGGCGACATCCGCCCTGGACAGTGAAACCGAGGTCGCAATACAACATTCGTTTGAAAAACTTTCGCACAACCGCACGACAATCGCGATTGCACACCGACTTTCGACACTGCGCAATATGGATAGAATTGTTGTCTTGGACAATGGCAAGATTGTTGAGTCCGGTACGCACGCGGCACTTTTGCGGCGGCGGGGTGAATATGCAAGACTTTGGAAAATGCAATCCGGCGGATTTTTACAGGAAGAAAAATAAAAGTTCCCCTCCTATGGAGGGGTGTCTTGCTGTAGCGAAGCGAAAGCAGACGGGGTGGTCTTTTATAAATATAAAAATTCCAGAATCTGAAAGACCACCTCCCGGCGTTCCACGCCGTACTCCTCCACAGGAGGAGAACTTGGCACTCTGGAATATACTTACACTAACCACTTACACTAACACTAACCACTAATTTCTTGTTGACCCGCGATGCAATTTTTTAATAACATAAAAAACATGAAAAAAATTTTATCTTTCGTTATTGCGATTTTGTTTTGTACGGGCGCCGTCGCGGCGGATTATCGTGCGGCATTGGTTGCGGATATGGACACTGGGCGTGTGATTTTTTCTGAACACGCGAACGATGCAAATTATCCGGCAAGTTTGACGAAAATAATGACATTGTATTTGACATTTGATGCGCTGGAACACGGGCGTTTGCGTTTGGATGATTATTTGATTGTATCGCAAAGTGCCGCCGCCGCGCCATCGGTGAAACTGGGGCTGGCCGCCGGTTCAAAGATTCGGGTCGAAGATGCGATAATCGCCCTTGCGGTGTACAGTGCGAACGATGTCGCACGCGTGCTCGCTGAAAATTTAAAGGGTGGGAAAGAGGGAACATTTGCATCACTGATGACACGTGTTGCACGTGAAATCGGCCTTTCGCATACGAACTTTGAAAATTCATCAGGCCTGCCGGATGACGACCATTTATCTACTGCACGCGATATCGCGTTATTGTCTATGGCGGTTTACAAACATTTTCCTCAGTATTGGAAGTATTTTGGTATAAAAACTTGGACTTATAACGGCAAAACATACACGAACGGAAATCGGTTGTTGGAAACATATCCGGGATGTGATGGTATGAAGACGGGATATACAAATAAATCAAAGTATTCACTGGTTGCGACGGCGGCGCGTGGCGGGCATCACTTGTTGTCTGTTGTGTTGGGCGCAGAAAATAAAGATGTGCGCACGGCGGTGTCAACACGTTTGTTGAATCGAGGGTTTGAATCGTATGGTATCGGCGTGCCGGCAAATTATACTGTGGAACCTGCACCGGTAACTTCGCCGATTGTTCAAAAATATGCGGACGATGCACCGCAAATTGCGCCGACACCCGCGGCATCCGCACCGACCTATACGACCGGCGGTGTTGGCGTTCAGTTTGGCGCTTTTGGCAGTACTGATTCCGCAAACGCAATGATTGCGCGCGTTAAAAATGCGACCGGCGCGACGGCGCACTTGGAACCAACGGGAACCGGTCTTTACCGTGTGCGCGTAACGGGTCTTACCGAGTTGGCGGCCCAGAATTTAAAAAATCGCGCATCAGCCGCCGGAATTGATTGCTATGTGTTTCATTGATTGATATTATGTGAACATGAATCCGAAAATTGAAAAACTTGTTAAACAATTTGCAAAACTGCCACGCGTTGGAAATCGCGCGGCGCAACGTATAGTGCTGTCGTTATTACAGGATAAAACCGGTCGCATTGAAAAATTGGTCGATGCGTTGGTTGACGCAAATGAAAATATTCATGCGTGTCCGGTGTGTGGGGTACTGACCGACCGTGCGTTGGAAAAATGCGAATATTGCCGCGATGCGGCGCGCGCGAATAGTATGCTGTGCGTGGTGCGTGATTTGTCAGATGTTTGGACACTTGAAAAGTCCGGCGTGTTTGGTGGGCGCTATCATATCATCGGTGGATTGCTGTCGGGTGTCGCGGGTATTACACCCGACGATTTGAATTTGGCACATTTGCCTGCGCGAATTGCGGACGAAAAAATTTCTGAAATTATTTTCGCACTGCCGAATACTATCGAAGGCAAAACGACCCAGCAATATATTATGTCGATAATTGATAACGCGAATGTAAAGTTTTCCGAACTTGCGTCGGGCGTGCCATTGGGGGGTGAACTTGATTACATTGATGACGGCACTTTGTCGTTGGCATTCGGGGGACGGCGCACGATATGACGGATAAAATTTCATCTTTGCCACCGGTATCGGAAATGATGCGTGATGCGGGTTTGGAACCCAAGAAACAATTCGGCCAGAATTTTTTGTTTGATTTGAATTTAACCGGTCGCATCGCACGCGCCGTGCCGGACATAGAACATACAACAATCATAGAGATTGGCCCTGGTCCAGGTGGCCTTACGCGTGCATTGGTATCGGCGGGCGCGTGGCGGGTTATCGCAATTGAGAAAGATAAAACCACTGAACCAATTTTGTCGCAAATTGAATCCGTGGCCAACGGTCGGTTGCGTGTTATATATGATGATGCGTTGCGTGTTGATATGAAGAAAATCGCGGGCGGTGAGTTTTCGATATGTGCAAATTTGCCCTATAATGTTGGCACCGAACTTCTTGTGAATTGGTTGCAAAGTGTGGCAAAAGGCGTGCCGATTAAATCGATGACACTAATGTTTCAACGCGAAGTTGCGGAAAGAATCGTTGCAAAAACGGGTGAAGATGCATATGGGCGATTGGCCGTTTTAACATCACTTGTTGCAGATGCAAAAATTTTATTTGGTGTGCCATCAACCGCGTTTGTGCCACGGCCACGGGTGGAAAGCGCGGTTGTGCAAATAATTCCGAACACCGCAAAGATAAAGAAAATTGAAAACATTTCCGCACTTGAAAATTTAACCGCAAAACTTTTTGGAATGCGGCGAAAAATGATTCGCGGAATTATGCGCGATGTTGATTGGGAAAGTTTTGGTTTATCGGGAACGGAACGCGCCGAAGATTTAAGCCCGGAAAAATTTCTTGAACTTTCGAAAAAACTTGTTGCGTAACCACCACAATTTTTTGTTATAATATCTGCGAGTCGTACGGAGAGAGAATTGTCTTTATCGGTCCTGATATTTTTTGCGATGATTTTTGTGCTGGTGTTCTTGCTGCGCACGTTGCGCGTTGGGGCATTGGTTGCATTTTTGGTCGCTGGTATGATATCAGGACCGTATGTTTTAGATTTGTTTCAACTGAATTCTACATGGACATTTCTTGGCGACCTTGGGATTTTATTTTTGTGGTTCACCATCGGTTTGGAAATAAATATAAAACGCCTTTGGAACATGCGGCGAACAATTTTTGGTTTCGGCGCAACCCAGGTTTTAATGGTTGCAATGATGTTGTTTCCAATTCTGTTTGGAATGACAACATGGTCGGTGATTGGTACAATCACGATTTCACTTTTGTTCGCAATGTCCAGTACGTCCGAAGACCTGCAATTACTAACCGACCGTAATCAGTTAAACACGACCATGGGACACCAAACTTTTTCGATTTTGTTGTTCCAAGATTTGTTGTCGATTCCGCTTCTTGCCATGTTACCGGTGTTTGCCGGGCGTTCTTTCAACCTTGGGGCAACATTGATTGACGTCGTGGTGACTTCGGTCACATTGATTTTTGGTGTTGTTGTAATTGGTCGGTTTGTTTTGAATCCGGTGTTAAAACGTGTGGCAAAATTAAAATCCAAAGAGGCATTTTTACTTGCCATCATGTTAAACATCGCACTTTGGGCGGTGTTGATGAACCTTTTGGGATTGCCGACGGGACTTGGTGCATTTTTGGCGGGTATGTTAATGTCTGAAACAATATACAGTCATCAGGTCCGCGCAGAAATCGACCCATATGCATTATTGTTTTTGTCGTTGTTCTTTATATCGCTTGGAATGGGATTAAATCTTGAAGTGCTGATGCGGAATTGGTATTTGGTTATTGGCGGTATGGTTGGATTGGTGTTTATAAAATTCTTTGCGCTGTTTATGGTGTCGCGCGTGCGTGGTGTTCCGGTTTTTGATGCGCGCCTTATCGCATTGGTGTTAAGCCAGGGCGGCGAATTCGCGTTGCTGATGTTTCAGACAATGAAAACCAGTGGTATTTCCGCCGTGCCCGCCGCGGACCAAGAAATTTTGACCGCGATAATAATCTTATCTATGGTATCAACGCCGTTCTTGCTAACCTTGCACGATAAAATTTTCCGTTCGAAAAAAATGTTTGCACGTTCGCGTATGCGCCAATTAAACGCAACCGACAATGAAACAAAACCCGAAGTTTTAATATGTGGTTTCGGTCGTGTGGGGCAAATAATTGCGCATGTTTTGCGTGCGCGAAAAATACCATACGTCGCACTTGATTTGGATGTAAGCGCGGTCATGCTTGGGCGTGAACATGGGTACAATGTATTTTATGGCGACAGCACGAATCACACGGTTTTGCGTGAATTTGGTTTGGCATCGCGTCGCGTGCGTGCGGTTGTTGTTGCACTTGATAATGCGGCCACTGCTCGTAATGCTGTTTTAACGGTAAAAAGTATCGCACCAAAGGTAAAGATTTTTGCACGTGCGCGCAATTTGTGTGAATCACGCGCACTGACCAACGAAGGTGTTGAAGAAGCATGGCCGGAAACGGTGGAATCTTCGTTGATGTTGGCGCACGGGGTTTTGGAAAAACTTGGTGTATCCGATGAAATAATTTCCCGCACATTGCAAGAAATGCGCAGTGAAAATTATTCGAAACTTGATAGCGCAATTACAGATAAGAATAATTAAAACAATTCACACCGACCGTAGTGTTTTTATGTTTGCTTTTGTTTATCTATCTTGCTATATTGTGCAAAACCTTTACAAAGGAAAGAAAAATGAAAAAATCACTGTGGGCAATTGTCGCGATAATCGCAATCGTTCTGATTGACCAAATTACCAAGGGCACACTGCTGTATTTAATAACTGGTTCGGCATTTGTTTGGGGCGCGGCGTGGACCGTTGTGCCGGTGCCATATTTAATGCGGCACGTGACAAACTTTTTTAACGTTGTGTTCACATGGAATCCGGGCACGGCGTTTTCGCTGTTTCGGAATTTCGGTGATAATTTACCGATGATAATGACAATAGCAACGGGTGCAATAATCGCGCTGATTTTGTATTATTTGTTTGTGCGTGCGAAAAATTATGAACGCATACCGCTTGTTCTGATTGCGGGGGGCGCACTTGGTAATTTCGTGGACAGGTTGCGTTTTGGCGCGGTAATCGATTTTTTGGACTTTCATATTGGTGGCGCTCATTGGCCGGCATTTAATGTCGCGGACAGCTTTATTACCGTTGGCGTTTTGCTTTACATTTTGAATTGGTGGTTGGCGCGCCGTCGTTGTATGCGTAATTTAAAAGGATAAAAAATGGTAAAATTTCTTGATAATAATAATTCAGGCTTTGCGGCGTGGAACGCAAGCCGTAATACGATCGCAAAACCAAAATCTAAACTTGGGTCTTTTTTGTGGTGGTTTATTTTGTTCATTGGTTCTTGGTGGCTGATAAGTATGTGGACCGCGCCAAAGAACGCGCCCGCACCGACCGATGCAGATGTTGCAATTATTTCGGCAACCACCACCGATACGCCGGCGCGCGAAATTTCATCGGATAAGATTGTTGCAAATGTTCGTGGCCTGCGTATTTCAAATGTTGCACTGACGGACTTTGCGGCGACATCGGGCGAAAAATCAGAACACGTAAAATTACTGGGCGCGGAAAACGATTTCTTAGAGGTCGGCCTGAACGCAACCGGCACAACCGCACCCGATGTGAATACTGTGTGGCAAGATAC
>JAGCDW010000040.1 GCA_017650945.1 Alphaproteobacteria bacterium
GTCACCCTTGCCAAAGAATATATCGGCGCGCACGAAACCGCGTATTGCACTGCCGGTATCTTGGGCAATCATAAGGCGTCTAAATTTCTGTCCGTTCGAAAGGTTTGTATCGATGTATACGGGCAAACCCAATGTATACAGCGAATCGTCCATTGCGATACTGCGTATTTTTGAAAGCGGTGTCCCAAGTTTACCAATCACATCCGGTGGCACAGATTCATAGAAATAAACATACCGCGGATTGTTATAGATTACTTCGCGCGCGAGTTTTGGATTTTTCTTTAGATGTTTCCAAACCGCGTCTGCAGAATAACCACCTTCGGGTTTTATGCCACGGTTGCGCAGTTGTTCACCAATTGACTTAAACGGCATATCGTTCACGGCGGCAAAGTTCAATTTTACCATTTTCCCGTCATCAAGTTTTAACATACCGCTGCCTTGGATTTGAATATTTTGCACATCAACTATGTTCGCCCAATAAAGAACTTTACCAATTTTATCTTTTACAATCTTTTCCTTTGGCACGCCGCGAAAATTTTGGCCGTTCGCCGGTACGCCCATTAGCGGTTCGTTGCATTCGGCAGTTTTCTTGCGGCACGCCGGGATTATTGGTGAATAGTATCCGGTAAATGTGCCCCGCGTCGTTCCGTTGTCATTATATACTTTATACGGTTGAAAGTGCGATTCAAACCATGCGCGCACGGTTTCGTTGTCGGCACTGGCACTGGGCAGCATATTGCATTTTTCTTCAAACAGTGCACGGTCAGGTATTATGCGCCCCTTGTATTGAATTTTTGCTTTGCACGAATTGCGGAATGCTTGCAATGCATATCGTACATCGTCATCGCGCCATCCAGGCAGGTCTGAATACGATACTTTTTTCAAATTTCCAGACGGAATTGTCGAATCGTCGCCCGTGTGTGTCGGTGTCGAAACATCGCAAGACGCAAGCACTACGCCCGCGATAACCAGTAAAATTCCCCTTTTTACCAGTTTAATTATGTTTGTTGTCATTTTTTTTATTCCCCCACTTGTAAAATTCCCCTTGTATGCTATATTATCATAAAACGAGTCATAAAAAAAGGAGCAATCGTATGGCAAAGTTCAATATTATATCTCAATTCTTGAAAGACATTTCTTTCGAAAGCCCAAATGTGCCGGATTTATTCTTTAAACAGGATAACGGCCAGGCGGAATTGGAAATCAATATCGATATGCAGGTCAAAGGTTCGGAAAAAAATCTGTTTATGGTTGATTTGATTACGAAAATTCATTCTAAATTAAAGGCCGATTCGAAAACTATATTCTTGATAGAAACAACTTATTCTGGCCTTGTTCAGATGGAAGAAGAAAAAGACGAAGAAAAGAAAAAACGCACTTTGTTGATTGATGTGCCGACATTGCTGTTCCCGGCGGTGCGCGCGCTGGTTACACGTTTGACCGCTGAATCTGGGTTCCCACCGTTCGCGATGCAGATGGTTGACTTCGCAGATTTGTATGAAAAACGGAATCAAAAGCAAGCCGAAACAAAATAGTTAAAACGCACCGAAAGGTGCGTTTTTTTATCCGTCTTCGTCCGTCACCGCACAGCGGTGACGCGACTACGCCGAGACTGCGCCGAGGCTTTGCCCCGGCTTGGTGTTAGCAATTACGAACAAATTCCAGAGCTCACTAACCACTTACACTAACACTAACCACTTTTTGCGATTCGGTTATTTTTGTGATATATTTATCTGAAAGAGGGAATGTAGGTCAATGGCCAAAGATAAATATATCTCTATGCGAAGTTCGCTTAGTGGGTTTTCTTTCGCAAATCTTGGGATTTTTACCGGATTTGCCGATGGAATTTATAATGCTGTTTATTCGTTGGTTATACTCGAAATCTTTATGAATTCTGCGGTTGTCGGTGTCTATGTCGCGATTTATTCGGTATTCTGTATGATTGTTGCACTTTTCGCACATCAGATTTTTCGTCAGTTTTCTAAAACAAAAGTTTTCTATTTTGCTTTGTTAATGCTGGTCGTGTGCTATGCGATGATGGGTTTTTCAGTATTACCACGAACGTTTATTGTTCTTGATTACACCAGTGGTTTTGCGATTACCCTTACGGCGATGTTGATACCACTGTTCATGTCAGATTTTTCGCGTGATGTCGGTATGGCGCGGCTAAATTCGCGATATCATTTGTGGATGAATATTGGTGCGCTGTTTGCGCCGATGCTGGCCGTGATTGTTGCAACCCGATTCGGTAATCGGTCGGCGTTCTTTTTGTCGTCTGCGATTTATTTGGGCGCGTGGATGTTCTTTAAGTGGTTCCATTTAACCCAAGAAGAAAGGGTTATAAAACCTGTTAGTCCGCGGCGGACAGTTCGCGCGCTTTGGCGGAATACTATGGAATTTTTTAGAACGCCCGGAATGAAGCGCGCGTATATCGTGAATTTTGGATATTATTCGTTGCGGGCGATGCGTCTTTTGTATGTGCCGATTGTGGTGATAGAGGCCGGATTTACCAAGGATACATTGGGGTTGATTTTAAGTTTCGGTATCGTGCCGTATTTGATTTTGTCGGAAATTATGGGACATTTGGTGCGGCGATTCGGAAAAAATATTTGGCTTGTTTTGGGGTTCGGGTCGTTCGCAGCGTTTTCGGTTTGGGCGACATTTGCGACCGGATTTCCGTTGCTTGCCATATTCGTGCTGTGGCAAATTTCCGGCGCACTGATGGAACCGGTGCATGATTTGTTGTTCTTTGATGGCACAAAGCCGGCACAGCAAACAAAGTTTTATGGCGTGTTTCGGACAAGTTGTAATTTGCCAAGTGTAATTGCACCCGGTATCGGTGCGGCATGTATTGCAGCATTTGGAACAACAGCGGCCGTGTGGTGGGTGACGGCCGCGATGGGTGTGATTTCGGTGCTGGTTTTGATGGCTAAAAAATAAATTGCATAGTGTTTTTTTTGCGGTATCATACGGGGCGTATAGAAAAGGAAGTTATAATGGCAAAGAAAGAAACGGCGGCGGCCACGACGGGCGCGAAAAATCCGGCACTTGAATCGGCACTTGCACAAATTCAAAAACAATTCGGCAAAGAAGCAATTATGAAAATGGGTGATGGGTCCCAACAGAATATAGAGGCGATTTCTTCCGGGTCACTTGGCCTTGATATCGCGCTTGGGATTGGTGGTTATCCGCGTGGGCGAATCGTTGAAATCTATGGTCCGGAAAGTTCCGGTAAAACGACACTTGCACTGCATGCCGTGGCCGAAGCGCAAAAGAAAGGTGGCACGTGCGCATATATCGATGCGGAAAATGCGCTGGACCCAAGTTATGCGAAAAAGTTGGGCGTTGATGTCGCAAACCTTATTATATCGCAACCCGATTCGGGTGAACAGGCGTTGGAAATTGCGGACACGCTTATCAAATCTGGCGCGGTTGATGTTGTTGTTATCGATTCGGTTGCCGCGTTGGTGCCAAAGGCGGAACTGGAAGGTAACATCGGCGACAGTTTTGTTGGAACGACTGCAAGACTTATGAGTCAATCGCTAAAAAAACTTGCGGGGTCTGTGTCGCGCAGTAATACGTTGCTTATCTTTATTAATCAGATTCGTATGAAGATTGGTGTCATGTTCGGAAATCCAGAGACGACCAGTGGCGGTAATGCGTTGAAATTCTATGCTTCGGTTCGTTTGGATATTCGCCGTACGGGGGCAATCAAAGATAAAGAAAATGTTATCGGAAATGAAACGCGGGTCAAGGTTGTGAAAAATAAAGTCGCGCCACCTTTCCGGACTGTGGATTTCAAAATTATGTATGGCGAAGGAATTTCGCGCATAAGTGAAATTTTGGATATGGGTGTGAAGTATGACTTTATCGACAAAGCGGGCAGTTTCTATTCGTACAACAATGAACGCATAGGTCAAGGCGAAGCGAACGCGCGTCAGTGGTTAAAAGACCACCCAGAGGCTCAACAAGAATTACTTGATAAAATTATGGCGCGTGCGGGTGGTATAGCCGAGGAAATGACAACTGGGCCGTCGGATGATGCGGACGAAGGTGCGATGGAAGAATAAATATTCGGGCGGCGTTTGTCGCCCGGTTTTTTATAAAAGGGGAAAAAATGAATATAGCGAAAATGTGGGCGATGACGCGTGTGGCGTTCCAAGGGCATATATTAAATTGGTTGTGGCGGTCGCGCGAACATCGGCGTGCGGTGCGCAGCGATGTTATATCAAAAATAATTCCGAGTTATTTTAAACGCTATCTGCCGGCGGCGGCCGCAATTCCGGAACGTGCGGTTGTGAATGATGATGAAAATGAAAAAATTTTTACGCTGTGGTTGCAAGGTGAAGAAAATGCACCGGATTTAGTGAAGGCCTGTTTTCGTAGTGTGCGGCGGCATTGTAAACAAGAACTGGTTGTTTTGGATGAAAATTCAGTTTTTGATTATATTACTTTGCCACAAGAAATTGTTGATAAATATCGTGCTGGTAAAATTGCGCGCGCACATTTTGCAGATATTTGTCGCGTGGAATTACTTTACGAACATGGTGGCTTTTGGCTTGATTCAACCGGCTTTGCTACGGCGCCAATTCCTGATTGGATTGTCGAACAAGATTTCTTTGTTTATTTGGCGGGGCAACATGTCGGAAGTCCGTATAGTTTTATGCAAAATTGTTTTATTCGCAGTCGCAAGGGTGCGTATTTGCTTGATGCATGGCGGGCGATGATACTTGATTATTGGATGCATGAAAATCACAATTTTGATTATTTTATGCATCAGTTGCTGTTCAAGACTTTGGTTCAAAATGACGCGCGTGCAAAAAAATATTTCGCCGAAATGCCACATGTTGACCAAGATCCAACACATGTGCTTTGGTGGGATTATAGGGACAAGCCGTTTGATAAAGATACTTTCGACCGGGTTACGTCCGGGGCATTTTTTCAAAAACTAACTTATCGTGGGTCGGATAAGCCTGTGCCGGGGTCTTTCGCCGACGTAATGATAAATAAAATGTAGGAATAAGAATATGCCAAAAATATCAATAATAATTCCAATGTACGGTGTTGAAAAATACCTGCGGCGGTGTTTGGACAGTGTGCAAAATCAGACTTTCACAGATTTTCAGGCGATTTGTGTGGATGATGGGTCGCCGGATAAATCCGGTGAAATCGCTGAAGAATATGCGGCGCGCGATAAAAGGTTTGTTGTTGTTCATAAAGAAAATGGTGGGCTTTCGGATGCGCGTAATGCCGGTATGCCGTATGCGACAGGCGAATATATTATGTATTTAGATAGTGATGATTTTATTCATCCGCAAACAATGGAAATTGCATATGCGGTGGCCCAGCGGGATAGGGCGGATATTGTGGCATACACGTATGACCGATTTTATCGGCCGCAATTGATGGTGTATAATAAGTTGGGGTTGAATACTGATAATGTTCGGCCTTTTGGAATTAGAAAAAAATATAATGTCGAAAAAATAGAATCACTCGTAACAGACGATGTGTTCGAATATGCGACTGAACGTGCGCACAATATGATGAATAAAAAACGCAAGTGGCTGATTAAGCATTGTCAGGTTTGGAAAAATATGTATCGGCGTGAATTGATTGCAGACATACTTTTTATCAAGGGAATTTTGTTTGAAGATTTTCCGTGGTGGAGTGAGGTCATGTTAAAAAATCCACGCGTGTCGATTATAAATTTACCACTTTATTATTATATTCCAAACTTTGGTGGAATCGTGTTGTCGGCAAAACAATTGCGTATTATGCAATCACTGTGTATGGGGATTTCCGACGCATACAGCGTTTATAAAGAATCTGCGACTGATTATCAGATGAAAAAATGGCAAGAAAATTTTATGTGGTATTTTGTAAATTGGGCCTTTAGAAAAATAAAATATTTAAAGTCTGATGATGAATTAGAACTTGCACGTGAAGCGTTTATGAAATTGAAAAATATGGGTGTGTTTGATGATGTCCCCGACGATTGGTTTGAATTGCGTAATCAGATTTATTCTTTTATTGGGGTGTGTTAGATGTCGCCAAAAATATCGATAATAATTCCAATGTATAATGTCGAAAAGTATTTGCAACGCTGTTTGGACAGTGTACAAAATCAGACTTTCGCAGATTTCCAGGCGATTTGTGTGGACGATGGGTCGTCTGATAAATCTGGTGAAATTGCTGAAGAATATGCCGCGCGTGATAAAAGATTCCTTGTTGTACATAAAAAAAACGGCGGGCAATCTGATGCGCGAAACTTTGGGACAGAATTGGCAAAAGGTGAATTCGTTTTATATCTTGATAGCGATGATTTTATTCATCCACAAACATTAGAAATTCTGTATCAATCTGCGGTTGATAATAATGCCGATATGGTCGTTTTTAAGTTTGACATAAATGCCCGAAAACAAATGGAACAAATGTTACGGTCGGGTCTGGATGTTTCAAGTTTTTTGCCAAAATCGTATAATAAAAAATACGACATAAAGAAAATTCCGTATGTTGTAACGAATAATGTACTCCGATACGCAACGGAACGTGGGCATGCGTTGGGGCGATTCACAGTGAAAAAATGTTACCCTGTTTTAAAAATGCTGCGGCGTGAAATTGCGTGTGCGCATAAATTTATTACGGGCATAGTTATTGAAGATTTCCCCTGGTGGGTTGATATCATGTTTGCGCGACCACGGACAGTTATACTTGATGTGCCACTTTATTTCTATGTGCCGAATGTTGGGTCAAGTTTGCATACCGCAAAAGTTATGTTTATTGTTGAATGTATTTGTACAGGCCTAAAACAGGCGTATAGCGTTTGTTCTAATTTTGCAACAAAAAAAGAAGCGCGCCGGTTTAATGCAGAATTTTTGTGGCCTTTTATAATTACAATAAAGCGTTCAGCAGGGATTATAGAAAATAAAAAAGATATCGCGCGAATAAAAAATATGTTTATAGAAATGCGCGATTTGGGAATTCTTGAAAAGCCGGTAAGGATGCGCGCGAAAAAGTATAAACGGCGCATAGAAAAATTTATATCTGAATAGTTTTAAAGCGCTTTGGAATTTTTACCACCCACTTTAATCCAAGCATTCCCGGTTTCCCCGGTGCATAGATTGGACGGAATATGCGTTGCATGATGCGTGCGATTTTTATATAACCCGTGCCATGTGCTTTTTTGGTTGTTGTTAAATTTATTGTTCCGTTACCGCGGCGGCGCAAGTGGTTCACCCAGTCAGCACCGCGCTTTTCCGCCTTTTTAACCAGCATTTCCATATCGACCGCGCCAAAGTGCAGCAAATATAAATTTTTATCAATGTGAAAATTTTTGCCTTTGACATGATGGAAACCACTGCCCCAGCGGGCCGGGCGAGAAAGAACAACTGGCTTGGTATAACGGGTTGAAAGTAGGGCGTATTCGCGTTGTTCCAACATTGGTTTTGATGGGTCGAGTTGTTTTTCGGTTTTCATATTTTGCCCGATATCCAGCCCAAGTCCGGAAACGGTCGTTTTTATCTTTATCGATGACAGATATTTGCGTAAAGATTTTTTTACCGCTGGGTCGACAACCAAAAATTCATCGCTATCGCAACCAATTACTATGTCATATGTTTTGAATAGTTCGTTTGCCAAATCCGATATTTTTCCGATTCGATATTTGTCGCCGGTGGCGCGGGACATTTCTATGTGCCTTAGTTTTATTATGTTTACGCCGTCCGCATTTTTTGGTTCGTTTTGGTCCGTGCCATCAAGGATTATGTAAAGGTTTTCGTTACCCAGTTCGTGACCATAATAATCGACCCACCGCGATAGAAAAAATTCATCGTTTCGCGCCATTGTGATGGCGGCAATTTTTTTTAGTTTTTGCACAGCAACCTCGATATAACATATTTTGTTTTACGCAATAGAATTTTAACAGGATTTTTTGTTAAAAGCCAATCTATATATTTATCACCGAAAGTTTCGCGCGCGGCGGACAAAATATCATCGCGCAATTTTTTCGGAATATGATTCATGACATATAAAATCTGATTTCCGTATGCGCCGAAATGCCGCGTAAAGGAAAGTTTCTTGATAAACGGCATGCGGATTTTATAAAGGTGTCGGACGCGATTATAAATGCCACGATTGTATATATTGTAAAGGCATCGCCATGCGATTTTATGTTCGTTCAATTTGTGTGTAAAACCGTTTTCATAAAGTGCGGTGACCATCGTTTTGGTTTCGACTTTTCTTACCGAAGTAATAAAATCGCTAAACCATTTTGACAGGAAAACTTGTTTGTTCATACCGATAAACCAAGATTGTATGTGTTCAAATTTACCGCCAGTTTTTTTGACCATACCGAACACATCGGTTCCCAAAGATTCCATTTTGTTTAGGTAATCGCCAATATCAAACAACGGGCCGTATACGCTGTCATTCAACATATACATAAAATCATAGTTTGATAAATTTGTGTTTTCTTTGGCCCAAATAAATGCGCGTTTATATGAACCGAAATCATATTCGCCATGACGCGTGGCGTTGACATAAATACAATATGGTTTTGTCTTTGCAATTTCAGATTCATCGCAATCAGAATCCATAACCAAAACACAATCACCATATTTTGCAAATGATCTTATTTGGTGAACCAGTGCGGAATTTATCTTTCCGTTTTTGTCGTAACCCGCGATTAAAAAGATGCGTTTAATTTTTTTCATGTTTTAGTTTTTCTATGAAACGGTCCATTACGTCATCATAGATTTCGTTGCGATCGTATTCTTTAAATTTGTCTGTTCCACGATAACTTTGGGTGGATTGGGTTGTTGCGGAACCGCGATTCAATCTTGCGATATATTCATCATAAGATTTTGTATAGTAGTGATTTATTCTCAATTTATCATATGCGGGCGGGTTGTTTGTTTGGTTTATATAGCCCAATTTTTTCCCGTTGTTATCGATTGTCCAACCCGCAATGAAATTGGCATGTAGACTTTTGTATTCAACCAACAGACGTGGATTGACGATAGATTTTACACCCCATGTTTTTTTTGCATGGTGTTTATAATTTTCTATGACCAGTCCGTCCGGTTTGTGAATATGTCCGGATGAACCGTATATTACCCATGTAACAACCAGTTGTGCAAAATTCTGTGGCAATGTGTGCAGAAATTCAGTAACGGTTTTATGATGGACCGGAACCAAAAATTCATCCAAATCAATCAATGCCAACCATCGTGTATCTTCTGTGTGATTGTTTATTATGTCCAAGTATGCCGGTAATTGCATATGTTTTCCGGGGAAATAATGATATTCAACAATGCCGTGTTCGATGTATGGACTGAGTATTTCTTTGGTGTTATCATTTGAACCATTGTCGTATAGAAAAAATTTTTTGATGCCGACCAGTATGTGAAAATCAAGCCATTCTTTTAGGTATGGTCCTTCGTCTTTCATGATTGCACCAATGGCGATTTCGTTTGTAAATTTCTTTGTTTTATCCGTGTGCAGAACATTAAAATATTTACGAATGCCAAGTTGCAATATACCACGAAACGCGCGACGATAACTTTTCACAGGAATCCAAAATGTTAAAAGTTTTGAAAAAAATTTTCTTTGTTGTGATATTTTTGGTAATGCCATACATAACCTCTTTTTTAAACTTTAAAGCAAAAGTCATTTTTTTTCAATAAAAAACCGGCGATTGCCGGTTTCCTTGTTATAATGTTTCATCTTTGCCGCGGGCGAGTTTTTTACGCTTTCCGCTGTCCAATTCTTTCTTGCGTAGACGGATTGTTGCAGGTGTTACCTCTACCAATTCATCGTCTTGGATATATGACAACGCTTCTTCTAACGACATCTTGCGTGGTGGCGCAAGGAATAATTTTTCATCGGCCGTTACACTGCGTACATTGGTAAGTTCTTTGCCCTTTATAGGGTTGACCTCTAAATCGTTTTCTTTGCTGTGTTCACCGATAATCATACCAGAATAAACCTCTGTTTGTGGGCCAACAAACAAAACGCCACGCGGTTCAAGGTTATGCAGCGCGTATGTCGCCGTTACGCCATTTTCCATTGAAACCAAAACGCCCGGGCGATATTGCACAATCGGACCACGATATGGACCGTATTTATCAAACACACGATTCATAATACCTGTGCCGCGCGTGTCAGTTCTAAATTCCGAAAGATACCCAATAAGTCCACGTGATGGCGCAGAAAACACAATGCGAGTCTTTCCACCGCCGGATGCCTTCATTTCTGTAATCGTTGCTTTGCGCTTTGTCATTTTTTCGATAACAACACCGCTGAATTCATCATCAACATCAACAACGACTTCTTCGATTGGTTCCAACATTTCGCCATTTTCGCCCGTGTGCATAACAACGCGCGGACGCGATACCGAAAGTTCAAAACCTTCGCGCCGCATTGTTTCAATTAAAATCCCAAGTTGTAATTCACCACGCCCGGACACTTCGAAAGATTCTTTGTTTTCGCTTTGTGTAACTTTTAATGCGATGTTAGTTTCGGCCTCTTTGAAAAGTCGTTCGCCAATCATACGTGATGTAAGTTTTTTTCCGCTTTTCCCCGCAAGTGGCGATGTGTTTACGAAAAATGTCATGGTAAGGGTTGGTGGGTCAATCGGCATCGCGGGAATTGGTTCGGTAACTTCGGGCGCGCAGAGTGTGTCCGCCACGGTTGCCTTGGTAAATCCGGCAACGACGACAATGTCGCCGGCCGATGCGCTTTCGCGGGAAATTTTTTCAATTCCGCGGTGTTCGATAATCTTTGTGATTTTGGCGTTTTCAATAAACTCGCCGTTCATATTTATCGCCTTGACGCTTTGCCCGACACGCACAGTCCCCGATTCAATTTTGCCGGTAAGTATTCGACCGACATAGGGGTCTGATTCCAAAGTTGTCGCAAGCATCGTGAATGGTGCGTCTAATTGGCAACGCGTACCATTGCAATCCGGTGCCGGAACATGGTCAACAATCAATTGGAACAGCGGAGTTAAATCTTTGTGTTCATCATTTAAATCGCGTACCGCCCAACCATCGCGACCAACTGCGTAAAGGTACGGAAAATCAAGTTGCGCATCATCTGCATCCAATTTATCAAACAGGTCAAATGTTTCAGATAAAACTTCGTCTGGGCGGGCATCGCCACGGTCAACTTTGTTGATACAAACAATAGGACGCAAGCCAAGTTTTAACGCTTTGGACAACACAAATTTCGTTTGGGGCAGGGGGCCTTCGGCACTGTCCACCAGCAGCACCACGCCGTCAACCATCGACAAAATACGTTCGACTTCGCCACCAAAGTCCGCGTGGCCGGGGGTGTCGACAATGTTTATCTTGTAATCGTGCCACAGAACCGATGTCGGCTTTGCGGAAATAGTAATGCCGCGTTCGCGTTCGATGTCGCCGCTGTCCATGACGCGGTCTTCGACACGTTCGTTTTCGCGGAAAGTTCCCGCCTGTTTCAACATGTTATCGACCAAGGTCGTTTTTCCGTGGTCAACGTGCGCAATAATCGCAATGTTACGAATCTTCATATTTAGCCCTTTTTTGCCTTAAAGGTAAAGGATACACCATATTTTTGAATTTTCAACAATTTGTAGCGTTTTTTTACTGTAAATTGACTTTTATTGGTTTTGATTTATAATGTCAAGCATAGGTAAAGGGGGTTTTATGAAGAACATAGATGCCGAGAAAGATTTTTTTAAAGATGTTTCAGAAAGTTTGATGCGGTTGCGTTCGGCGCTGTTAAGAAAGACCAAGGTGCGGTTTATATCAAGAAAGAATTTCGAAATTGTTATGCGGTATTTAGATTTTTTACAAACGGTCGCGTCTGATGCCTTTGATTATTGTAAACCTGGGAATTTTGTTAATAGTGTACAAATGTTGGGCTTTGATGTTGATACCGAATTTTCTTTGTTTGATATAAGTAATCGTGGGGCGCAGTCTGTTTATGATATTATGATTTGTGTGCATGATTATGTTTATTATGGTAATGAGACAATGCGCAAAAATAAAAAGTTTGGCAGTTATAAATACAAATCACAGCAGGAAGTAGTTGAAGCAATGCGGTTATTTAAACGCGACTCAATTCAGATGACAGGTGGTATGATTCCGTATTATGTGCGTAATTGGTTTAATAAAAATAGATAAAAAACCGTCCGTATGGACGGTTTTTGTTTATTAGTGCTTTCCCCCGATTTTCGTCCTTCTGCCCATCACACTTCGCCAAGGCTTCGTGTGACAAGTTCGTTAATGTTTGCCGCCTATCTTCGTCCTGCCGCCCATTAACAGTTGGAGTTTTTTCGGAATGTTCACAGAACCATCGGCGTTTTGGTGGTTTTCAATTACCGGCACTAATGCGCGGGGCAGGGCGATTCCAGTATTGTTTAATGTCGCAACAAATTTTACTTCGCCGGTCGCGTTTTCGCGATAGCGTGTGTTTGTGCGGCGCGCCTGGAATTGTCCAATCGACGAACAAGAACCCAATTCACGATACGCGTTTTCCGATGGGAACCATGCTTCGACATCGTTCATTTTTACTTTGTTGAAACCCATGTCGCCGGTGGAATTTGCAATTACGCGATACGGCAATTCTAAATCACCCACGACTTCGCACAAATTGTTTAACAAAAATTCGTGCATTTCATCGCTTTCTTCGGGACGACAGAAAATATATTGTTCCACTTTATCAAAGTGATGGAATCGCACCAGACCACGTGTGTCCCGACCGGCGGCACCCGCTTCTTTGCGGAAACACGTGGAAAATCCAGCATACTTTATTGGTAATTCGTTTTCAGGTAAAATTTCATCAGCATGCAGAGAGTTTAAAATTATTTCCGCGGTGCCAGCCAAACAACGGTCCGTCCCCTCCAGCATGAACACGTCATCATTCATAACTGATAAATCCGAACCCATGAAATGCCCCGCATTGAATATAGTTTGTGGTTTCGTAACAGGCGGACATTCAATATATTTGAAACCTTTACTAATCAATTTTTGAATGACGTATGTTTGAATCGCCAACGATAATTCAGCCAATTCACCACACAGGCAATATGTGCGTGTGCCGCAAATGCCTGCGATTTTTTCCGGCATCCACCAACCGTTCATATCAAGTAATTCCCATTGGGGCCGCGGGGTAAAATCAAATTCGCGCGGGGCGCCGACACGGCGAACCTCTACATTTGCAGAATCATCCGCGCCAACGGGTGCATCGGCCGACGGAATTTGTGGAACGCGGTGTAAAAGGTCGTTCAGTTTTTCTTCTTTTTCTGCAAGTTCCGCCAAATCGTTTGCAATTTCAACACCTATTTGTTTTGATTTTGCAATCAGGGGTGCTTTGTCCGTTGCAGTTGGAATTTCGCGTGAAATTTTATTCTTTTCCGCGGTTTTTGTTTGCGTAATTGTCTTTAATTCGCGAACGCGCACGTCAAGTGATAAAATGTCATCGACAACATCCGGAAAGTTTTTTACGCGACATGCGTTCTTTACAACATCTGGGTTTTCGCGAATAAATTTCATATCCAACATTTTTCATCCTTTTAATTTATTGTGCGTTTGCGTTAAGGTATGCGATTGCGTCCATCGCTGCGCTACAGCCTGTGCCAACCGCCGTTGCAATTTGCATCTTTATATTCGAATGAACATCGCCAGCGACAAACATTCCGCGCGGCAAGTTTTCTGGTGCCAATCGCCCAAGGTCATCACGTTTGATGTCTTCGGTTAAATAATCAGTGTTTGCTTCGTGGCCAATCGCAACAAAAATTCCATCGCAAATTATTTGTTCGCCATTTGTAGTTGTCGCAACAAGCTCGCCGCTTTCGGAATTTGGGCGCGCCGATATAGATTTTAATTCCGTGTTAAATACACACTCAATATTAGGCTTTTCCGCAACGCGGTCGCGAATAATTGCTTCGGCCCGGGTGAACGCAGATTTTCGATAAATGATTTTTACCGTCTTGGCTATATCCGCCAAATACAGCGCATCGTTCAGTGCTGTGTTGCCGCCACCGATAACAAGAACCGTTTTTCCGCTATAGAAAAATCCATCGCATGTTGCGCAATACGAAACACCGCGGCCAAAGAATTCGCGTGCACCCGCAATTTCAAGTTTTCGTGGACTTGCGCCCGTTGCCAAAATAACGGCGCGCGTGTCGTATTTTTTCCCGTGTGTGTCGGTAAGTGTAAATGTATCTTTTTCGCCGTTTTCAATGTGCGCGACCGTATTCATTTCAATTTTTGCACCGAAAGATTCGGCTTGGCCTTTCATAAATTGAATAAGGTCAAATCCGCTGCCCTTGAATCCCGGATAATTTTCAAGTGTCGCAATTCCAGCCGTTTGGCCGCCAAGTGTGTCGCCACCCATAACAAGCGTATTTTTATTCGCGCGTCCGCAATACAATGCCGCGGTCAATCCCGCCGGCCCAGAACCCAATATAATAACATCATACATGTAAAAAATCCTTTTCGTGGGTCATAACATAGCACAAACCTTGCAAATGTGCCATAAAAATTTCTTATTTGCCGAAATGTTTTTTTAGTGTTTGGTATGCGGCAGAAATTTTGGCAAATTCGTCGCCGTTCGAATCGGTATTTGTTGCCGTATCCGGGTGATATTTCTTGGCCAGCGCGCGGTATTTTGTACCGATTTCACGCCATGATGCAGTAATTGGCAATTCAAGTGTTTTGAACGCCGCAACGATTGCCGAAGGCAACGATTTCTTTGGTGGCATTTTATCAAAAGTGGAACGGCCAGTTATAAAATCATTAAGAAATTTTATGTAGTCGCTGGTGTCTTGCTTTGAGCGTTTTCCGATTGGTTCGCCAAATGTTTGGCGTTCCCAATCTTCTTCGATTTCATCAGCGGACATATTCGCATAATAGTTCCAATTTTTGTTGTATTCGGCGGCGTGTTCCTTGCAAAAAGACCAATATTCTTTCAGATCGCGCGTTTTTGGGGCACGGCAAGTCCCGGCACGTGTGCATCCTGGAAAATCACATTTCTTAATCATCGCCATGTCCTTTTGTGTCCGATAGTGGGTGATGTTCGGTAACAACTTGCTGTAATTTTTCTGGCAAGACATGCGTATAAATTTGCGTGGTTGAAATGTCTTCGTGTCCAAGCATCGTTTGAATCGCGCGCAAGTTCGCACCGTGTGATAACAAGTGTGATGCAAAAGAATGTCGCAAAACGTGCGGGCCAACCCGCGATGGTGAAATCCCCGCAAGGGTCGCGCATTTTTTTAACAACTTAAAAAATCCGTCGCGTGTTATATGGCCCGATGCGCCACGTGATGGAAATACATACTTTGATTCGTCCGCATCGCGCATGCGCAGCCATCGGGTCAGCGCGGTTTGGGCTTCGGCGTGCATGGGAACTATGCGTTCTTTGGAACCCTTGCCGTGTATCAAAAGGCGGTCGCCAAGTATCGCCGTCATTGGTAATTCGCAAAGTTCTGATACGCGCAGGCCTGATGCGTAAATCAATTCTATCATCGCGCGCAGGCGGGTCGCATTTCGGACATCGCCCGCCGAAGATATTAATAATTCGATTTCTTTGGTGCTTAGTAATTTTGGTAGTGGTTTAGGACGCTTTGGTAATTCAATGTTTGTTGCAGGATTTTTTGTGATGATATGTTCCAACATTAAAAATTTATAAAATCCGCGCAAGGCGCTCGCCTTGCGGGCGATAGATGTTGGACATGCGTCAAGTTCGCCAAAATATTTTTGTATATCCACATCGCTGGCGTTTACCAATCCGCCGTTTATCGCGGCATCCGCCATGCGCAAATCATTGGCGTATGATACCAATGTATTTTTGCTGCGGCCTTTTTCAGCGGATAGCGCTTCTAAGAAAACATCGATATGGTTCATTATTGGTATAATATAACCTCGGTTACGTTATTGGTTGGTGGAAAGTATACTATCATCAAAACCGCAAGTACGATGATAAGAAACCACATAACGATTTTCCAAATATTTGAACTTTTTTTACGCAATGGCATTTGTTGTTCCTTTGGTTTTATATTGTGTCAAATCCAGCGATAAATACGCCCGCCGCCGCAATGATTATAAGTGGCGGCGCAATTATGGCAAGCAGTGGCGGTAATGTGCCATTTGTTCCGAGTATCGTGAATATGTTTAATACAAAATATAAAATGAAACAAGTTAGTATTCCGATACCGAACTTTATACCAAAGCTGTGATTGCGGCGTTGACGTGTTTGCGAAAACGCAACGCCAAGTGTTGCCATGGCAATCATGCTTAGCGGTAAAAATAACAGCGTCCAAAATTGAACCATGTGTCCACGAATCGGAACACCAACAGCCGACATTTTTTTTATAAACCCGGGTAATTCCCAGAAAGAAATTTGGTCAGGTTGTAGATATCGGTCAAGGACCGTTTTGGGGGTTATATTTGTCTGCTTGGTCCATGATGTGCGATGTTTTTGTCCTGTTGTATCGAATATGTTTGCATCGTTTGTGTTAAGTCCTGTCTGCGAAAGTTCTATTATGTTTGTGTCGATGCGGGCGGTTAATTTAAATTCAGAATCTTGAACAAAAATTGTGGCGTCGTGAAAAATCAGGTTGTTACCATCCTTGGTTATGTTCCCGGCCGTTATTGTTGTGTATTCCCCATCGGAAAAATCACGAACCCATATTTTGCCGTCCACCAGTTTAAGGTATTCCGAAGTTATTTTTTGTGAACGTAATTCAACCGCGTACGGGTTTATGATTGTTGTTGCGAATACACCGATAATAAATGCGCCAACCAAACAAGGGCGTGCCATTTGATATGGTGAAAGACCCGCGCCTGAAATAATGATGCCCTCGCTGGACCGGGTAAGTGTGTAATATGTAACCAGTGTTCCCATAAAAACTGCAAGTGGTAAAAACAGCGGAACATATTCGACAAGTCGTGCCCATGCATCATCTAGTGCAAGCAGGGCGGTCGGATATCCTGGTAATCTTTCAACAAAAGTTACCGCGAATATAATGCCGCACACAATCAATAGTACCAAACCAACGCCGCGAAAAAAGCGTCTAAATAAAAATCTTGAAATAATCCGATAGTGCATCATTTTGTTTGCTACCTGTTCGCAGAGTATATCCTGTTTATTTCCCGATTGCAAAATTAAAATGAATATTTATAATAGTCCGGATAAAAAAATAGGAAGTGCAAAATGGATAAAAAACCAATATCAAAACAGGGCTTTGAAAACCTTGTTCGTGAATTAAAAGATTTAAAGGAAGTACAAAGACCTGAGATTCTTAAGGTTGTGCAATGGGCACGGTCGCTGGGTGATTTATCCGAAAATGCGGATTACAGTGCCGCCCGCGAAAAACAGCGCCAGATTGACAAGCGGATTCAATATTTGGAAGATTTTATAAACAACGCCGTGGTCATTGATGTTGATTCTTTATCTGGCGACCGCGTTGTCTTTGGCGCGCGCGTTGTATGCGAAGACGAAGATGGCAACCGTATGCAATGCCGGATTTTGTCGGATATCGAATCGGA